>NZ_JAUYOJ010000114.1 GCF_030697925.1 Phenylobacterium sp.
CAGGAACGGGTCGAGCGTCGGCAGCCTGTCCAAGGTGCGCAGCACCATCACGTCCCGCCCGAACGGCAGGTCGGTGTAGTCGAGGACCCGGGCGAGCACGTTGGGGAAATCGGGTTGGTCGACAAACAGCCCCTGACCACCGAGGTCCAGATCGTCTTGGTCGAAGGGAAAGACAATCTTGGTCGAGTTGAAGCGCCGCGGCGCGAGGTTGTCCTCCTCGCCCGAAGGTACATTGTACTTCATGATGATCGACCGGTTCAGCACCGGGTGGATGAACAGCGGTCGCTCGCCGTAATCCGGATCGTCCAGGACCTCGGCGGCCAGCGCGTGCAGGTTCAGCACCCGCCCGGCGCCAGCCGTCGCAACGATACCCTTCAGGCTGCGCACGCCGCCGCCAGCCTTGGGCGCCTGCATGCGGCGTACTCCAACTCATTGGGAGGGGAGACTTATATAGGGATAGGCTTGCCATAACCTTTAGGGGCACGGCTAACCTGCGGTGCTCCTGGCGGCCGGCGTCACGGTGAGGATATGGGAAGCCGGACAGTCGGCGCGCCGGCGACCTGGGGCGCGACGGGCTGACCAGAACCCAGCCTGACCGTCGCTCCGAGCTTAGGTCGGCGCGATCCCCCAACGGAGGCGGGACCTGTCGTGGAGTGATCGTCGTTCCCCGAAGACCTCGCCTACGGGGCCCGCTACGGTCGGTCGTCCCGCGTATCGACACAGGCGTCGCAGGCCGCCCGATCGATCTGGATTCAATCGGCCTTGTCGGCTGATAGGCGCCATGCGTGAAGCTGCGCGTCGTTCTTCGCCGCGCGCCAGCCAACAGCTCAACCTCAAGGCCAGAATGCGCGAACAACAGATGGTCCCAGTCGTGTCGGGGTTACGCGCGGCGCGTGAGGATTCTAAGCTTCCGCCAGCCGAGCAACTGGGAGGCACGGGGTGGCCTTTACGCGACGGGAGACGATGCTCGCCGGCGTGGGGGCGGCGATCGGCGGTGACGCCGCCATCGGCGCCTCGCCGCGGCGTCCCAACATCGTGTTCATCATGGCCGACGATCTGGGGTGGGGAGATCTGAGCTGCTACGGCGCCACGGACTTCCGAACGCCCCACCTTGACCATCTGGCTGCGCAGGGCGTGCGCTTCACCGACGCCTACGCCAATTCCTGCGTCTGTTCGCCGACGCGCGTCGCGCTGATGACCGGGCGCTATCAGTACCGCCTGCGCGCCGGGCTTGAGGAGCCGATAAAGGAGCGGCCGAGCGAGGCGCTTGGCCTTCCGCCATCACATCCAACGCTTGCGTCCCTCTTGAAGCGGAGCGGGTATTCGACCTGCCTCGTCGGCAAGTGGCACATGGGCCATCTTCCACGGTTCGGCCCCCTGAAGAGCGGCTACGACCAGTTCTTCGGCATCGCCAGCGGCGGCGCTGACTATTTCACCCACAAGAACCGCGGCGGGAGGTCGGATCTCTACGAGAACGAGACCTTGGTCGAGCAGACGGGATACCTCACCGATCTGCTGACCAACCGTGCGGTGAAGTATGTGGGTGACGCAGCCCAGGCGCCGCGCCCCTTCCTCCTGAGCCTCCATTATACCGCGCCCCATTGGCCTTGGGAGGGGCCAGCCGACGCGGCCAGGGCCGCGGAGCTGAAGGAGCTGTTCGACTTCGGCGGCGGCTCGTTGGCGACCTATGCCGAAATGGTGCGTTCGATGGACGAGGGCGTGGGCCGTGTTCTGGCCGCCGTGGACCAGGCCGGCGTCGCCGACGACACGATCGTGGTCTTCACCAGCGACAACGGCGGCGAGCGGTTTTCCCGCATGTGGCCGCTCGTGGGCGAGAAGGGTGATCTGCTGGAGGGCGGGATTCGCGTACCGGCCATCGCGCGCTATCCTGGGCGCGTCCCGCGGGGCGTGGTGTCTCCGCAAGTCGCCATCACCATGGACTGGACCGCGACGCTGCTGGCCATGGCCGGCGCTCCGGCCGACCCTGGTTTTCCGCTTGATGGCCAGGACCTGAGCCAGGTGATCCAAGGGTCGGCTCCGCCGTTCCCGCGCCGGCTGTTCTGGAGGTTCGTGGGCCAACGCCAGGCGGCCGTGCGGGACGGCGACTTGAAGTATCTCCGCGTCGGCCAGCACCAGTACCTGTTCGACCTAAGGCGCGACCCGCGCGAACGCGCCAACCTGGCCGAGGTCCATCCGGGTCGGATGGACGAGCTTCGACAAGCCTTCGCCACATGGAATGCGGCGATGCTGCCGGACAGCGACGTGGAAGGCTACGAGGTCGGCCCCGACCGGCTTGCCGGCCGCCCCGCCTCGACGATGAAGTGAGGGGAGTTCGGAGCGCGGGCGGCATCTCACGCTGAGACGCCTCCAAGGAAAGCCCCCGCCCCTGCTCCGTCGGCGCTCAGGTCGCGACATACCGGGCCGGGGCCGGATGGCCCGCGGCCATGGCGCGAAGGATCCGCTCCAGCTCGGAGAGCTCATAGGGCTTGGGGACCACCGCAATGCCGAGGCTGCGCGCCTCCGCGGCGCTGTCGCTATATCCCGAAACCAGGAGAATCGGCAGCGCAGGCCAACGCCGCCGGATCGCCTTGGCCAGGCCCGCCCCGTTCATCGATCCTGGCATGACGATATCGGAGACGACCGCGTCGAACCGCTGGCGTCGCAGCACCGCCAGGGCCTCGTCCGCGTCCCGCGCCTCCTCGACGTCCAACCCTGATTCGCGCAGATAGGCGCCGGTGGCCGCGCGTATGTCTTCGTCGTCCTCGACCACGAGGATCCGAGCCTCGCCGGTCGCCTGCGGCACGGCCGGGTCGGCTCGTTCCTGCCGGTCGGGCGCCGACGTCGCGAGGGGGAAACGCAAGGTGACGACACCCCCGCCGCCAGGGCCGTTCGATACGGCCGCCGAGCCGCCAAGCGCGCGCATGAAGCCGAAGACCTGGGTCAGGCCAAGGCCTGTGCCCTTCCCGCTCGACTTGGTCGTGAAGAACGGCTCGAAGACCCGCGGCGCCACCTCGGGGGGGAAGCCCGCGCCGCTGTCGCGCACCTCGACCTGCGCCTGCTCGCCGCGGCGCTCAACCGCAATGGCGATGTCACCGCCGCCAGGCATGGCGTCCCGCGCGTTGGCGCAGAGGTTGATCAAGGCGGCCTCGAGCTGAAGCGGATCAAGTTCCACGAACAGCCGGTCCACGGGCGGCTGTAGGTCGATGCGGACCGACGGCCCCGCGATCTGTTCCATCGCCAAACCCGCCCCGGCGATCGCCGCGCCCAGGTCCACAACCTGCTTCTCCGCCGGTCCCCCCCGGGCAAAGGTGAGAAGCTGGCGCACGAGCTTCGCCGCCCGGTCCGTGGCCATCCGGATCGCCGCCAGCGGCCGCTGCGCGGCCTCCTGGTCGACGAGCCTCCGGGCCAGGGTGTCGGCATTGCCCTGGATGATCATGAGCAGGTTGTTGAAGTCGTGGGCCACGCCTCCCGTCAGGCGCCCCAGCGCATCCATCCGGACCGCCTGCTCGATGGCGGCGGCCTGCGCGCTCCGCGCCGCCAGGTCACGCAGCAGCAGCCAGACGAAAAGCGCGGTCATGACCAGGCTGAGGACCAACCCGACCACGATCAAGGCGACCATGCCGCGCAGCGGCTGTTCGAAGCTGGCGCGCGGGATGCCGATGTGCGCCGACCACCCGGTCTTCGAAGACAGCCAATAGGCCGAGGTGGTCGATATGCCCTCGAGCGTGCGCCCGGCGTACACGCCTCCGGATCCGCGGGCTCGGGCCTTGAGGGTGGGCGGACTGGCCGGTCGGCCGATGAACTGCGCCTCCGCGCGGGATCGGGCGACCACCTGACCGTCCTGATTGACGATCGAGACGATCCAGCCCGGCGGCGGACGAATGGCCTGGATCAGGCTTCGGAAGTCATCCGGCCGACTGACCACCGTGGCGACATAGGTCACCTTGCCGCCGCGGATGACGGGCGCACGCACCGGTAGGCCCCACAGGCCTCTCTCCCCCCGCCGCATCTCCCCCACGACGGCGGTCCGCGCCGCCAGCGCGCGGCGCAGGCTGGCTGAATCGATGGCTCGCCGGCCGGCCCGCGGCGTCTCGGTGTGGACGATCCATGCCCCGGCCGGGTCCAGAAGGATGACGGCGAGCCAGTGCGGATGCCGCAGGCGTTCGCGCCGCGCCACTTCGCGAAAGAAGGCGAGATTGGCCGGCGGGTCGAGCGCCGGCGACGCCGCAAGAGCTTCCACGAGATCGAGCTGGCTCTCGAGGTGGCGGTCGACGCTCTGCGAGAGAATTCGGGCGTCGGCGACGGCTCGGGCCTCGAGCTCCGAACGTTTCGATTGGATCGCGAAATAGGCCCCGCCCGCCGCCAGCAGGAAGGTGGGGATGAGAGCTGCGATCAGCAGCAGCAGAACGGCGCTGGTACCACCCTGGAGTCGCCAACTGACCACGAACCTGAGCCCCGATGGTTGCGTGTCGCGCCAGGCAACACTCCGTGTAGTTGCGCCCGCCGCGGTTTCGAAAGCAACAACCTGACCAGGCTAGCTTCCAAACCGCCGGCTCACCTCGATATAGGTCTCGCGCGGCCTTCCCAGCGTTCCCGACGCCGAACCGGCGGCGGGCGACAGGGTCTTGGTGGTGAAGTAGCGCTCGTCGAACAGATTGCGGGCGCCGATCGCGGCCTCCCAGTTCCCGCGCGGCGGCGCAAACGCCAGTCTCAGGTTCGCCACGGCGTGCGCCTTGCGAACGATGATCGGATAGTTGGTGACCGCGATGGCGTCGTCGGACTCGTAGGAGACGTCGAAGCGCGACGTCAGTCGCGCGCCGTTCTCGAAGTCCGCGTCGTGCATCAGCATGACGCCGGCCTGCCACTCGGGACCCGGCAGACGGCTATCGTCCGTGATGGGCACGATGACGTTCGTGCCGCCGCCGGAGGTCGTGCCGGGCGCGACCCCGCTCAAGGCCTTGTGCGTGCGGGCGAGGAAGACGCCGGCCTGCAGCCGCGGCGTCACCGTGAACCGCGCTTCGGCTTCGAACCCGTCGAACTCGGCGCTGGCGAGATTGAGTGTGAAGCCGGGCAGGTTCGGAACGGCGGCCGTCACCTGGATGTCGTCGTAGAGCATCCTGAAGGCCGCCAGATTGAAAACGAGGCGGCGGTCGAAGGCCGTCATCTTCAGGCCCAGCTCGTAGGCGGTGACGAACTCCGGGCCATACGACGGCAGCGGCGACGGCAGGCCGCCCGGAAACCGCGACGCGAAGCCCCCGGCTCGATACCCTTCGGCATAGGCGCCGTAGATCAGGACTTGCGGCGAGGCCTCGTAGGCCAGGTTGAAGGACGGCGTCCAGATCGTGGAGCTCTGCCGGCCGCCGCCGCTGAGCTGTGGGCCGGCGGCGCGGATCTGCTCGACCCGATAGGCCTTGGTCTCGTCCGTCAGGCGCAGGCCGGCGGTGAGATGAAGGCGCCGGCTAGGGCTCACGATGAGCTGGCCGAACAGGGCCTTGGACCTGTTGTCGATGTGCCGCCCCGTGGTCTGGAAGTATGGCAGGGCCCCCGCCAGGGCGCTCGCCTGGCCCGCCGGCACGTCGCCGGGCGTCAGCTGGTCGACATACTCCACGCCGCGTTCCCGGAAGACATATCCGCCGACCAGGTAGTTCAGGATTTCGCCCCAGGCCGAGCCGCTCAGCTGCGCCTCGTGGGACCATTGCCGCTGCTTGTAGGGGACGTTGTTGTTGTGGAAGACGACATGCGGCGTCAGGTCGAAGTCATTGTAGAAGGTGCTGGTGAACGCCCGCCGGGCGGAGATCGCCGTCAGCCTGCCGATCGGGGATTCCCAATCGACCGTCAGGGCGTGGCCCCACGTATCGAGCGCGTTGGTGGGGGTGATCCGGCGCCCCTGGCGATCGGTCCAGACGGAGTTGTTGCCCGTCCTCGCAACCCAGGCGTCGCCGTAGCAGGTGGGGCTCGCCGCGCGAAAGACCGGATCGGCCGCGCAGCGTGGCGCATCCACGGACACGAACGGCGGGCGGGAGATGGCTGGCGGGCCGCGGCCGGAGTTGAAGAACGTCGCATTGCTTCCCGTAGGCGCCGGGCTCGTGTCCGACAGGCCGCCCAGCCGCAGGGCCACGCCGGCGGCCGGCGCGTCCCGTCGTCGCGTGTGGTCGGCCGCCAGGTCGACAGTCAGGGCGCCGGCGGGCTGCCAGCGCAGTGCCGCCCGCGCGGCCCGGACGTCTTCGTCGCCCAGCTCGAGATCGTCGTACTGCAGGGCGTCCACGTAGCCACCCCGCTGACGGACGACGGCCGAGAGGCGAAGCGCGGCCCGATCCCCGAGCGGGGCGGCGGCGATCATCTTGAGCTGCCGAAAGTCCCGTTCGCCGCCTGCCACCGAGACCCTGCCTGTAAATCCGTCGGCGGCCTTGGGGAGGCGCGAGATGATCCGGACGGCGCCGCCGATCGTGTTGCGGCCGAACAGCGTCCCCTGCGGCCCGCGCAGGACCTCGACCCGCTCGACGTCAAGCAGATCGAGGACGCTGCCGATGGAGCGACCCAGATAGACGCCGTCCAGATAGACGCCGACGCCAGGATCGGTGTTGATCGTGAAATCCGCCTGGCCGATGCCCCGGATGGTCATGACCGGCGCGAAGCCCGCCCCGGACGCGCCGGCCCCCTCGCGGATCGACAGGTTGGCGAGGGGCAGGTCTCCGAGGTTCAAGGCGCCGCGCTGTTCGAGCTCCTGGCGGGGGAGCGCCGCGATGGACATCGGGGACTG
>NZ_JAUYOJ010000124.1 GCF_030697925.1 Phenylobacterium sp.
GGTCATGGACCATGTGGAGAAGTCCGGCGCGCCCAAGCTGCTCAAGGCCTGCACCCTGCCGCTGACCGGGGCTGGCGTGGTCGATCTGCTGATCACCGATCTGGGCGTGTTCGACATCAGCCGCGGCAAGTCGCCCCTGACACTCACGGCCCTGGCCGACGGCGTCACCCTCGACGAGGTCAAGGCCAAGACCGAAGCCGCTTTCGCCGTCGCGCTGTAGGCGACGCCGTTCTTACCCACGTGTCATCCCGGAACCCGCGCAGCGGCTATCCGGGACCCATAGACACCTGATCGCCCGGGCCATGGCGCGGCCGCTCCATCTTCCGCCCACCCCGGCTGTCATCCCGGTGTTGCTTCGCAAACCGGGATGACAGCCGAGAGGGCATCCGCTTCGGCGATCTATCCGTATCTCATCGGCGAAACGGCGGTTTGCCCCGCCGGTGCTTGGTGAGATGCTCAGACCTATGAAACCGACCCTGACCGCCGCGGCCCTGGCCGCCGTCTTCGGCCTCTCGGCCGCCGCCCCGCTCAGCGCGCCCGCCTGGGCCGCCGGCCCGCTCCAGACCGCCGTCTTCGCCGGCGGCTGCTTCTGGTCCGTCGAGAAGGCCATGGAGGGCATGCCCGGCGTGACCGAGGCGGTCTCCGGCTATTCCGGCGGCGCCGTGCGCAACCCGGACTATCGGAACCACGAAGGCCATCTGGAGGCGGTGAAGGTCACCTACGACCCCGCCAAGATCAGCTATGCGCAGCTGGTGGACGGCTTCTTCCACAATATCGACCCGATCGATTCCGGCGGGCAGATTTGCGACCGCGGCCACGCCTACACCACCGCGGTGTTCGTCTCGACCGAGGCCGAACGCGCCACGGCCCTAGAGGTCAAGGCGCAGGTGGCCAAGACTCTGGGCAAATCGGTGGCGACCAAGGTGCTGCGCAAGTCGACCTTCTGGCCGGCCGAGGCCTATCACCAGGACTATGCCAAGAAGAACCCGGTCGCCTACAACCGCTACCGGATCGGCTGCGGTCGCGACCGGGCGCTCAAGGCCGTATGGGGATCGGCCTACCGCTGACCGGGTCGCGCGGGCGGGGGGCGAAGCCTTCGCCGAAGAAGAGTTCCGCCCGCCGCCGGCGTTTCTTGTCCAGCCGCACGCTGACGATCTCGCGGTCATGGACGGCCATGAAGTCACCGGCCATCTCGTCGCGATAGACCTGCTCCAGGCTGACCGCCAGGACCCGCCGGCCGACCCGCGCCGTCAGCGGGGCGGTGGTCTCGGCCTGGTTCTGCGGGTGGGCCTCGCGCAGCCACATGACCAGCGGCGGCTGGCCGGGCAGGGCGAAGAAATCCCGCCCGTAATAGGCCGCGGCGTTGAACAGGAACCGGTCGTTGACCGCGATGGCCGAGAGCTCGCCCGGCCCCTCGCGCAGGGCGCGCTCGACCATCTTCTCGGTGACCTGCTCCCAGCCCTTGGCGCGCTTGAAGGAATTGGCCAGGCCCACCTTGTCGGCGAAGGGCGGGTTGAGCACGCAGGCCAGGAACAGCACGGCGGCGACCGCCTGGAAGCCGATGGCGGCGATCAGCCAGCCGCGCGCGCGCCAGCGCACCAGCCAGGCCCCGACGAGGATCGAGGCCGCCACATAGCCGGCCCCGGACCAGTTCGCGTTGGCCCGGCTGATGAACGACTGGCCGGTGACGATCAGGAAGGGCGGGATGGCGAAACAGAGCAGCAGCAAGTCGGCCTCCGTCAGCCGCCGGCGCCAGGCCAGCAGCACCGCGCCGCCGACCAGCACCGCGAACGGAATCGGCCCGAACACCCCGAACTGCGAGACCAGGAAGTCGCCGAGCTCGGCGAAGTTGAACAGCTTGCGCCCGCCCCAGGCGGCGTTGGCGGCCGTGTGCTGGACGGTGGCGAATCCGTGGGCGGCGTTCCAGGCGACATTGGGCGCGAGCACCAGCAGGAAGGCCGCCAGGGCCGCCGCCGCGGCGCCCAGGGACCAGGCGGCGCGGGCCTGCTTGGAAAGGGCCAGGTGCAGGACGAGCGCGATCAGGACATAGACCGCCGCGTACTTGGCCAGGAAGGCCAGGCCCACCGCCGCGCCGAAGGCCAGCGCCAACAGCAGGCGCCTCCGTCCCTCCGCCCCGGCTAGGTTCACATAGGCTACGAGGGCCAGGCCGATGAAGAACAGCAGCGGCGCGTCGGTCGAGGCGATCAGCGACGAGAGCTGCACGCCGGGCATCAGCAGGTAGAGCGCCGCCCCAGCCAGGGCCGCATTCGGACCATATAGCTTCCGCCCCACCGCATAGACGCAGAGCGTGGTCCCGGCGTGGAAGAGCGGCGAGGCCAGCCGCACCCAAGCCTCGGAATCACCCCCGAGCGCCGTGGTGGTCCAGATGGTCCAGGCGACCATCGGCGGTTTGGAGAAATAGCCCCAGTCCAGGGTCCGCGACCAAAGCCAATACTGGGCCTCGTCAGGATAGAGCTCCAAGGGGGTCGCAAACAGCGCCGCCAGGCGCACGGCGGTCATGGCTGCCGTGATCAGCAGGACGGCCCGCCATTCGGCGTTGAATCCGTGGTCGGACAAAGCGTTGCGGGCCACCGAGGTCTCCTGGAGCGGCGGGAAGGTTGCGCGCGGCAGCGTGTCTGTAGAGCGACAGGCGCCACCTTTCCGAGCGAGTGTCATGTCAGGAAGCGTCACCGTAACAAATCCGTCACCCACACCGACAAATTCCGCGCTATACGACCGTTCAAGACGGGGGGGCGGGGCAGCTCTACCCCATCTCTGTGGATGAGGGGATCTCAATGAGAATGATGACCAGGCTCGCCAGCGGCGCGGCTCTGACGGCGCTCGTATGCGCCATGTCCAGCGCGGTCTACGCGCAAGAAACGACCGGCGCGATGCGCGGTCAGATCACGGACGCCAATGGCGAACTGGTCGCCGGCGCCGCGGTAAGCATCGTTCACGTGCCGTCGGGCACGCGTTCGACGACGGTGTCGGACACGAACGGCACCTATGACGCGCGCGGCCTGCGGGTCGGCGGTCCCTACGACGTCACCGTGAATTCCCCGGCCACGGGTTCGAAGACGGTGACCGGCGTCTACACCACCCTCGCCCAGACCTCTCGCCTTGACGTCAGCTTCGAGCCGGAAGTCGGCGAGTTGGTCGTGACCGGCGTCGTCGATCCGACCGCCAACAACAACGCGATCAAGACCGTGCTCGACGCGGCCGACGTGGAGTCGGTGGTGTCGGTGACCCGCGACATTCGCGATCTGGCCCGCCGCAGCGCGCTCGTCACCCAGAACTCCCGTGGCGACGGCGGCATCTCCATCGCCGGCTCCAACCCCCGCAACAACCGTGTCACCATCGACGGCGCCCAGGCGCAGGACGACTTCGGCCTCAACGTGGGCGGCCTGCCGACCCGTCGCGGTCCGATCTCGCTGGACGCGGTCGAACAGTTCACCGTCGACGCCGTGCCGATCGACGTGGAGAACGGCGACTTCTCTGGCGGCGCGCTCGACGCGGTGCTCAAGTCTGGCGGCAACAGCTTCCACGGGACCCTGTTCACCAACTACCTCAATGACGGCATGATCGGCCGCTCGATCCGCGGCGTGGATATTCCGTCGCAGGTGAGCCAGACCAACTATGGCGCCTTCCTGTCGGGCCCGATCTGGAAGGACCGCGTCTTCTTCGCCGCCTCCTACGAGTATTACGAGTCCAGCGACCTGACGACCACGGGGCCGGAGGGCGCCGGCTTCGCCAACTCTGTCCGCGGCGTCACCCAGGCCACGATCGACAACGTCGTCGGCATCTTCAACAGCAACTATGCGACCGACTTCGATCCCGGCGGCGTCCCGCGCACCAAGCCGATCCTCGACGAGAAATACACCCTCAAGCTCGACGCCAACATCACCGACCAGCACCGCCTGTCGCTGACCGCGCGCTACGCCCTGTCGGAGGTCGTGCAGCGCACCAACATCAACACCTCCACCGCCGGCCTGGACTCGCAATGGTATCTGACCGGCGAGGAAGACTACTCCTATGTTGGTGAACTGAATTCCGACTGGACGCCCAACTTCTCGACCCAGCTCCGCGTCACCTACCGCGACTACGAGCGCCGGCAGAACCCGCCCTCGGGCCAGGACTTCTCCGACGTCCAGGTCTGCCTGGCGCCGACCAGCGGCGGCTCGGCCACCACCTGCGACATTCCCGGCCAGTCCAACCCGTCGATCCTGCGCTTCGGCCCAGACGAGTTCCGTCACGCCAACGAGCTGGCGACCGACAACCTGACCATCAACTTCAAGGGCGAGTACTCGTTCGGCGACCACCTGTTCAAGGCGGGCTTCACCACCCAGAAGCAGAAGATCTTCAACATCTTCATCCCGACCCAGGACGGTCAGTACTACTTCGACTCCATCGCCGACTTCGCCGCCGGACGGGCCAACCGCCTGCGCTACACCGACGCCATCGGCGGCCGGACGACCACGGATGCCGCCGCGGCCCTGGAATATCGCCTGAACTCGGTCTTCGCCCAGGACACCCTGGACATCACGCCGGAACTGCAGATCACCGCCGGCGTTCGCTACGACTGGTACACCAACGACGACCCGCCGCCGCTGAACCCCAACTTCCTGGCGCGCAACGGGTTCTCGAACCAGACGACCTATGAGGGACGCACGGTGCTGATGCCGCGCGTTTCGTTCCGGTGGGACGCTTCGGAGCGGCTGAAGGTCTCCGGCGGTCTGGGGCTCTTCTCGGGCGGCGTGCCGGACGTTCTGGCCTCCAATCCGTACGGCGGCGGCGCGGGCTTCCTGACCTCGGGCGTTGATATCCAGCGCACGGCGACCGGCGCCTTCATCGAAACCACCAACACGCCGGGCTTCAACTCGACCATCGGCGCGACCGCGCTCAACCTGGCGCTCGCTGACGCTACGACCTTCTACAACATCCCGGGCTCGGTCAGCGCCTTCCAGGGGGGAGCCTCGGCCTCGCCCACCACCGAAGTCGCCGCCTTCATGCCGGGCTTCAAGTTCCCCTCCGACTGGAAGCTGTTCCTCAACGCCCAGTACGACCTGTGGGACGGCTGGCAGGTCGGCCTCGACGTGGTGGCCACCAAGGTCAATGACGGCCTGTATGTTCGCGACTTCCGCGCCCAGCAGCTCGTCGTGAACGGGGTCGGCCAGTTCACCCCCGACGGCCGCATCCGCTACGATGGCGTCGGCGGCTCCGCCACCCAGCGGGCCGCGGCCGGCATCACCTCCGCCAACCTGGGTTCGGCCCGGGACCTGGTGTTGGTGAACACCGACAAGGGACGTGGCCTGGTCGCCGCCGTTTCGCTGCGCAAGTCCTTCGACTTCGGCCTCGACCTGACCGGCAGCTACGCCTACCAGGACATCGACGACTTCGCGTCCTCGCTGCGCTTCAGCTCCACCCAGAGCTCCAGCTACCAGTCGCCGGCGGGCCATGATCCCAACGAGCCCGCCTACGGGACCTCGTACGAAGAGATCCAGCACAGCTTCAAGTTCCAGGCGGACTATTCCCGCAAGTTCTTCGGGGACCTGGAAACCGCGGTCAGTCTGTTCGCCGAACGTCGGACGGGGCGCAGCACCAGCTTCGTGATGGGCGACGTCGCTAGCGGGCGGAGCTCTGTCTTCGGCGTGAACCGCGGCAACAACCACCTGCTCTATGTTCCCGACATGAGCGGCAACGGCGGCGCTTCGGGCCTCGACTACGGCCTGGTGCGGTTCGCCGATACGGCGACGCGCGACAATTTCATCAAGCTGGTGAACCAGTTCGACCTGCCGCAAAACCAGATCGTGCCCAAGGGCTTCTACGAGAACGATCCGATCGATCTCGTGGACCTGCACCTCAGCCAGGAGCTGCCCTCGCTGATCAAGGGTCACAAGTTCAAGATCGTCCTCGACATCCAGAACGTCCTGAACCTGCTGAACGACGAATGGGGCATCGTCGAGGAGTACAGCGACGTGAACACCGTGGTCCGCGTCTCCTGCGCCAACTCGGCCGGCACGGCCGTGGCGACGGGCGACCCGAGCTGCCCGCGCTATCGCTATCAGAGCTTCGACGCCAACTCCCTGCGCGAGAACATCGACAACAACGGTCGCTCGCTCTGGACCATCCAGGTTGGCCTTCGCTACCAGTTCTGATCCGCCGGCCGAAGGGCTGTGACAACATGGGGCGGCCGCAGCGATGCGGCCGCCCTTTTCTTATGCCGTGCTTGACGTGCGCGCCCGCTCCGCCCATCTGCGCGCGTCCGATAGCCGTAGGAAGACCATGACCGTGCTCGTCCCCGCCGAATGGGCTCGCCACCGCGCCATGTGGCTGGGTTTCCCCAGCCATGCGGAGCTGTGGGAGGAGGACCTGCCCCAGGCCCAGGCCGAGGTGGCCGCCTTGGCCCGCGCCCTGGCCGGTCCCGGCGCCGAGCGCGTGCGCCTGATGACCGGTTCGCCGGCCGGCGAGGCCGAGGCCCGCCGCCTGCTGGGCGATGTAGCGGGCGTCGAGATCGTGCCGGGACGGTTCGGCGATATCTGGCTGCGCGACACCGGCCCGATCTTCGCCAAGGGGCCGGACGGCGACACCGCCCGCGGCTTTCGCTTCAACGGCTGGGGCGGCAGCTACGAGCTGGAGCACGACGACGAGGTGGCCGGCCAGATCGCCGTGGCCTCCGGCGTTCCGCTCACGGAGCACGACTTCATCCTGGAGGGCGGCGCCGTCGACCACGACGGGATCGGCACGGTGCTGACCACCGGCCAGTGCGTGCTCAATCCCAACCGCAATCCCGGCTGGACGCAAGCCGCCGCCGAGACCGCCTTCGCCCAGGCGCTGGGCGCGCGCAAGGTGCTGTGGCTGGGCGAGGGCCTGGCCAACGACCATACCGACGGCCATGTGGACAACCTGGCGCGCTTCGTCGCGCCGGGGGTGGTGGTCTGCCCCGTGGCCTTCGGCCGGGGCGACGTGAACGGCGAGGCCTATGACGACGCCGCGCGCCGCCTGGCCAGCATGACCGATGCTGACGGCCGCCCGCTGCAGGTGGTCCGCATACCTTCGCCCGGCTGGATCGAGAGCCACGAGGGCGGGGCGGCCCCGGCCAGCCACATGAACTTCATCATCGCCAACGGGGCGGTGGTCATGCCCACCTACAAGCCGGGCCGCGCGGCGGAGTTCGCCCTGGAGGCCCTGAAGAGCGTGTTTCCCGATCGCGAGGTCATCGGCCTGCCGTCCAACGCCATCCTGACCGGCGGCGGATCGTTCCACTGCATCACCCAGCAGGAGCCCGCCTGATGGCCCGCACGATCAATGTCGCCGCGATCCAGACCGCCTACGGGACGGACCTCGCCGCCAATATCGCCAAGACCCAGGACTTCATCCGCCAGGCCGCGGCGAACGGCGCCCAGGTGATCTTGCCGTCCGAGCTGTTCCAGGGCCCCTATTTCTGCGTGGCCCAGGAGGAGCGCTGGTTCGCGGAGGCACATCCGTGGCGGGAGCATCCCTGCGTCACCGCGCTGGCGCCGCTCGCCGCCGAGCTGGGGGTGGTGCTGCCGATCTCGATCTTCGAGCGCGAGGGGCCGCACTATTTCAACAGCCTCGTCATGGTCGACGCCGACGGCTCGCTGATGGGCGTCTACCGCAAGAGCCATATCCCCGACGGCCCGGGCTATATGGAGAAGTACTATTTCCGGCCGGGCGACACCGGCTTCAAGGTCTGGGACACCCGTTTCGGGCGCCTGGGCGTCGGCATCTGCTGGGACCAGTGGTACCCGGAAGCGGCGCGGGCCATGGCGCTCATGGGCGCCGAGGTGCTGTTCTATCCCACCGCCATCGGCTCGGAGCCGCACGACGCCACCCTGGACACCGCCGCCCCCTGGCGGCGCGCCATGCAGGGCCACGCGGTCTCCAACGTCATCCCGGTGGTGGGCGCCAACCGCATCGGCTTCGAGCCCTGGGACGACTATCCGGGCGGCGGCCAAGCCTTCTATGGCAGCTCCTTCATCGCCGACCATCGCGGCGACCTGGTCTCGGCCCTGGGGCGCGACGACGAGGGCCTGGTCCAGGCCAGCTTCGACCTCGACTTCCTGGCCGCCCACCGCGCCGCCTGGGGCTTCTTCCGCGACCGCCGCACGGACCTCTACGGCGCGTTGACGGCGCCGCGTCCGGCCTGATCAAATCGGGGCATGCTTGAAACGCCCCGCCTCATCCTGCGCCGCTTCCGCGAGGTGGACCGCGACGCCTTCGCCGCCATGAACGGCGACCCACGGGTGGGCGAGTGGCTGGGCGGGACCAGCGACCGGGCGGCCAGCGACGCCACTCTGGACCGCATCAACGCCCATATCGACGAACATGGATGGGGCCTCTGGGCGGCCGAGCGCAAGGCCGACGGACGGCTGGTGGGCATGATCGGGCTTTCCACGGTCAAGGCGGACGCCCTGCCGGTCGGCCCGGCCGTCGAGATGGGCTGGCGGCTGATCCCCGACGCCTGGGGCGGGGGCCTCGCCACCGAAGGCGCAAGGGCTGCCCTCGACTGGGGCCTCGCCCATATCGACGTCGCCGAGATCATCGCCTTCACCGCGGCGACCAACCTCAGGTCCCAGGCGGTGATGGCGCGGATCGGCATGGTCGCCGATCCCGCCCGCGACTTCGACCACCCAAGGCTGGCGGAGGACCACCCCCTGCGCCGCCACGTGGTCTACGTGGCGCGGCGATGAGGCTGGAGACCGAGCGCCTGATGCTGCGCCGCTGGGACGGGCCCGGGGACCGCGACGCCTTCGCCGCCATCTGCGCCGACACCGAGGTGATGGAGTGGCTGGGCGGGACACTCACCCGCGCCGAGGCCGACGCCCGTGTCGACCGCGTCGAGGCGAGCTGGGAGGCCAATGGCCACGGCCGTTTCCTGGTGGAGCGCAAGGCTGACGGCGCCTTCCTGGGCTGGAGCGGGATCATGCCGGCCTTCCACACCCTGCCGATCGCCGGGGTCCCGGAGATGGGCTGGCGGCTGGTCCGTCACGCCTGGGGCGAGGGCTACGCCACCGAAGCCGCCGCCGCCGCCATCGCCGACGGCTTCAGCCGGCTGGGCTTTCCCGAGATCTGGGCCTTCACCAATCCGGGCAACCTCCGGTCCCAGGCGGTGATGCGGCGGCTGGGCATGACCCGGCGCCCCGACCTGGACTTCGACTATCCCGACCAGCCCGAGGGCGGGCCGCTGCGCCATTCGATGGTCTACGTGGCCCAGAAGCCTTAGACGCCGCAGTCCTGCGGTGCGGTCTTGGCGCGGGCGATCTCGGCGCGGGCCCTGCGCAGGTCGGCCTGGAAGGCCGGGTCGCCGTGCAGGGTCGCCACCATGGCCGAGCTCAGGGTCCGGCCGGCCTCGATGTCGCTGGGATAGTGCACGCCGCAGATGGCGCGGCTGTCGCCCACCGACTTGCCGACCGCCAGCAGGCCGTCGGTCTTGGCGGGCATGAGCTCGGCCAGGATCAGCGCCCAGGCCCAGCCGGTCATCGCGTGGCCGGAGGGATAGCCGGCGTTGGTCTTCATCCAGTCTTCGCGCGGCACGCAGACCGCCCGGTCGTCGCCGACCATCGGGCGCAGACGGTTGTAGTGGTCCTTGGCCGGCTTGCTGACGGTGCGGACGTCCAGCTCGACCCGCTCCAGCACCCGCAGGGTGGCCGGGGTATGCTTGGCGTCCAGGACAACGCCCATCTTGCAGGCGTACTGCTTCAGTGCTCCGCCGCCCCATAGGTCGTTGTCGACGATGGCCTGCTTCCAGCGAGGGCTGCCCTCCAGGGACCGGGTCTCCAGATAACGCGCACGATCGGCCTGGCCGCGCAGGCTGTCGGGGGCCGGCGGCGGGCCCAGCAGGGCGGCGCCGTCGATGGCCCCAGCGGCGAGATAGCCGGTGAGGTTGGTCGGGAGGGGATGGGAGACCAGGCTCTCGCCCACCGGCGCGACGGCGGCCGGCGTGGGCGCAGGCGTCAGGCTGGAACAGGCGGCGAGGGCGACCGCCAGGGTCGCGCCGGCGAGGATCGTGGGTGTGCGGAACATGGATTCTCTCTAGAACGGCTCCCGGAAATTGGGAACGGCTCTTCCTCCCACGTGACCAACGGGAACGGGGGAGGGGGACCAGCGAAGCTGGTGGAGGGGGCGGCCTCACGCGCCGCGCCCGGTCCCGCCCCCTCCACCACCCTGCGGGCGGTCCCCCTCCCCCATCAATGGGGGAGGAAAAGGTCAGCGCAGGACGGTCAGGCCGTTCTTGATCACCGTGGCGCCGCGTTCCTTCACGCGGGCCTCGAAGGAAATGTTCTTGCCATCCTTCCAGAGGTCGACGGTGATGGTGTCGCCCGGGAAGACCGGGGCCGAGAACCGCGCCTGGTGGCTGAGGATCTGGTCGGGGTCGAAGTCGGTGATCGCCTGCAGCACGGCGCGGCAGGTGATGCCGTAGGTGCACAGACCGTGCAGGATCGGCCGCGGGAAGCCCGCCCGCTTGGCGACGTCCGGATCGGAGTGCAGCGGGTTACGGTCGCCGTTCAGGCGGTAGAGCAGGGCCTGGTCCTCGCGGGTGGTGAAGTCCACCGACAGGTCCGGCGCGCGGGTCGGCACCGTGTGCGGCTCGGGCGCGCCCTCCGAGGGGCCGCCGAAGCCGCCGTCGCCGCGCGCGAAGGTGGAGCCGGTCAGGGTGGCGACCTTCTCGCCCTTGTCATCGGTCCAGACGGTCTCGTTGTAGATCACCGCGCCCTTGCCCTCGCCCTTGTCGTAGGCGCCGACGGTGCGCCCCTGGGCGGTGTAGGTCCCGCTGGCGGAAAGCGGCTTGTGCAGCTCCACCTTCTGCTCGCCGTGGACGACCATGAGGAAATTGATCTGGCTGGGACGATGGCCGGCGGGCATCTCCGGCGCCGGGCCCGCCGCGCCGCGCAGGCTCGAGGCCAGCACCGTGGCCGCTGTCGGGATGACCTTGAGGTTCTTCTCATAGACGAAGCCGAGCTCCGTCTCGTTCATGGGGTCCTGGCCCAGGCCGACGCCCAGCGCGTACAGCATCACGTCCTTGTCGCCGTAGCTGAAGGTCCGCGGGGCGGTCTTCTGGTCGAGAATGTCGGGATAAAAAATCGCCATGAAAATATATCCTCCGGTATGTCGCCTTGGCGGCGTTTCGATATGCGGCGGATTGAAGCCGTTCGGCCCCGCGGAGGCAAGCAGCGCGCGAGCCCATTTGCCGCCCCGTCATGCATCGGGTAGAAGCGGCGACCTTGTCGGAACGGGCCCTCGAACGGTTCGCCGACGTTCCAACTTCAATCGCCCAGGATCATCTCAGCAATGGCGACCACCCAAACCGGCTCGGGCCAGATTTCCGGCAATGTGCTGTTCTACTCCAAGCCGGAGCCGCTCTCCGTCGACCTGCACAAGAGCCTCGGTGTCAAGCGCATGGACGGGCCCTTCAAGTTCGCCCGCGAAGGCCACGCCGTTCCGATCACCGTCACCGAGTTCAGCCTGGGCGCGGTCTGCGGTCCGATCATCTTCGTCGGCGACGAGAAGATCCCGCTCCAGGTCATGGGCCTGAACCCGGGGACCAACATGTTCCTGCAGGACGACGGCATGTTCGAGCCCGGCGTCTACATCCCGGCCTATATCCGCCGCTACCCGTTCGTGTTCGCCAATGACAGCGCCGCCGGCCAGATGATCCTCTGCATCGACCGCGCCGCCGAGTTCATCGTCGAGGGCGGCGACATGGCCTTCTTCGACGACAAGGGCCAGCCCAGCGAATACACCCAGGGCTGCATCCAGTTCTGCAACGACTATGAGGCCGAGCGTCAGCGCACGGCGAGCTTCGTCCAGATCCTCAAGGACCTGGACCTGTTCGAGCTGAAGACCGCCAACTTCACCCCGACCAATCCGGACGGCACCGCCGGCGAACCCCAGAAGGTCGCCGAGTATTTCGGCGTCTCGGAGACCAAGCTCAACGCCCTGCCGGCCGAGAAATTCATCGAGCTGCGCGACAACGGCGCGCTGGGCCAGATCTACTGCCACCTGAACTCGCTGGTCGGCTGGGACCGCCTGATCGCGCTGGCCACCGCCCGCCTCAACGCCCAGCCCCAGGCCGCCAACGCCTAAAGCCTCAGGCGAACCGACAATCGGGACGGCGGGCCGCGAGGCCCGCCGTTTCTGTTTGCTCTACCGCGAGAACACGCTGCGGGTCAGGCACGAGAAGACCAGGCGGCCGGCCTCGTCCAGCAAGTCGTGCTGGGCGATGACGATGCCCTTGCCGTCGCCGACCGGATCCTTGCCCATCACCGTCATGCGGCCGCGCAGCAGTTCGCCGGCCGGCGGATTGCGCGCCCAGCGCAGGGCGTCGACCCCCAGGCGCTTGGTCTGCGGCCACTCCATGGCCGAGGCGGAGTCCAGCCGGCACCAGATCGCATAGACCATGGCGTCGGGCGCGCCGCGCTCGGCGGGCCAGCCCGGCGCGAAGGCGGCGATGAAGGCGTCCAAGGCGCCGGCGTCGACCGGGATCTCGCCCAGCGACACCACCTGACCCATCTCGATATCGTCGAATGACGCGGGCATGGCCTGACACTCCGGATAAACGCTGATTCGCCGATGATGGCGGGTGGACGCGACAAGTCGAGTGTGGCCGCGCAACACTTGGCCGCAAGCATAGGCCGCCCCATCCTGATGTCTAAGATAGGGATGGCGATGGCGAATGTCCTGGCGACCGAACGGCTGCTCCTAAGGCCCTTCACGGCCGAGGACCTGGAGCACCTGGTCGAGCTCGACGCCGATCCCGAGGTCATGATCTTCCTGACCGGCGGCAAGCCCACGCCGCGGGAGGTCTATGCGGGGAACTTGCCGCATATGATGGCCGGGCGCGGGCGCCTGGACTGCTGGGTCTGGGCGGCGATCGAGAAGGCGAGCGGCGACTTCGTCGGCTGGTTCTCACTACGGCCCGATCCGGCGCGCGGGCCGGACGAGGCGGAGCTGGGCTACCGGCTGCGCCGCGCGGCCTGGGGCCAAGGCTACGCCACCGAGGGCGCGGCCCTGATGCTGGAGAAGGCGTTCGCCGAGTTCGGCCTCGAGCGGGTCTTCGCCCTGACCATGAGCGTCAACCTCGCCTCGCGCCGGGTGATGGAGAAGGTCGGCCTGACCTATGTGCGCACCTTCTTCGACGACTGGCCGGAGGTGATCGCCGGCGCCGAGCACGGCGATGTGGAATACGCCCTGACTCGAGCCGACTGGGACCGCCGGGCGCGACCCTGAGATCTTGCCCCCATGGATGAAATCGCCGTCTCCACGGCGCCGGAGGCGTGTTAGGACCCCGCCATGGCGAGCGGCTGGATGATCGGGGTGATGGTGGAGCTGGTCGGGGAGCCTGCGCCCCTGCGCCATTTCTTCGCCGTCGGCCACGAGGACCGCAACAAGGCCGAGTGGACCGCCATCGATAGGGCCATGCTGATCGGCGGCGTGGCCGGCAGCCCTGTCGGGGGACTGGAGCCGGTCCACGTGGTCAGCGAGCTCTCCGCCCAGACGGTCCGCTCCCTGGCGCTGAAGCCCGGCGAGGTCCGCCCCCTCGGCTGGAAGTGGCCAAGGCGCTGGATCACGCTGTGAGGCGCCGCCTAGCTTTGCGGATGGCCCGCGCCGGGCCATATAGCCTGCACAGCTTGTCGGGATGAGTGGATGACGCGTTTCTTCGCGAGAGTGGTGGTGGCGCTGGCCGTGCTGGCGGCCTTCCCGGCCATGGCCCAGCCGGTGGACACCGGCCACCTGATCGCCGAGCTGGTGGCCCGCGACGCCACGGTGACGCCAGGCGCGACCACCTACGTCGCCGTGCGCCAGAAGATCGACAAGGGCTGGCACACCTATTGGCGCAATTCCGGCGACAGCGGCGAGGCCACCAAGGTGGTCTGGACCCTGCCCGTCGGCTGGACCGCCGGCGACATCGTCTGGCCGGCCCCCCAGCGCCAGCCCACCGGCCCGCTGATGAACTACGGCTATCACGACGAGGTCTTGCTGCCCGTGCCGATCACGGTCCCGGCCAGCGCCAGGCCGGGCGAGACCGTGACCCTCAAGGCCGCCGCCGCCTTCCTGGTGTGCGAGGAGATCTGCGTCCCGGAGGACGCGGTCCTGAGCCTCACCCTGCCGGTGGCCGACGGCCTGGCCAAGCCTGATCCGAAGTGGGGCGCGGCGATCGCCAGGAGCCTGGCCGAGGCGCCCGCCCCGGCCGGGCTCGACGCGGCCTTCGCCAAACAGGGCGCCAATCTCACCCTGGCGATCACCGGCGCCGCTCTGAAGGACGCCGACCTGTCCGACGCCTATTTCTTCCCATTCGGCTCCACGGTCATCGATCACGCCAAGCCCCAGGCGATCGAGCGCGGTCCCGATGGCCTGACCCTGACCCTGACCCCGGGCTACGCCTTCCAGGAGGGCGCGGGACCCCAGGCGATGGCCGGCGTGCTCAGCCTGGGCGGCAAGGCCTATGAGATCGCGGCCAAGGCGGGCGCCCTGCCGGCCGGCGCCTCGGGCCTGGGCGCGCCGGCCAAGGCGTCCGGCGACGGCGCGGCGCTCGGCCTGCCGCTGGCGGCCGCCTTCGCCTTCCTGGGCGGACTGATCCTCAACCTGATGCCCTGCGTCTTCCCGATCCTGGCCATGAAGGCCGCCTCCCTGGCCGGCCACGCCCACGACCGCCGCGCGGCCCAGGCGCAGGGGATCGCCTTCCTGGCCGGCGTGCTGACGACGTTCCTGGTCCTGGCCGGCGTGCTGATCGCGGTGCGCGCCGGCGGGGCGGCGGTGGGCTGGGGCTTCCAGCTGCAGTCGCCTCCGGTGGTGGCCGGCCTGGCCCTGCTCATGCTGGCGGTGGCGCTCAATCTCTCCGGCGTGTTCGAGGTCGGGACCTCGCTGCAGGGCGCGGGCTCCGGCCTGGCCAGCCGCCAGGGCCTGGCCGGAGCCTTCTTCACCGGCGCCCTGGCGGTGGTGGTGGCCGCCCCCTGCACCGCGCCCTTCATGGCGCCCGCCCTCGGCTGGGCGCTCACCCAGAGCGCGCCGGCCGCCCTGACCATCTTCCTGGCCCTGGGCCTCGGCTTCGCAGCGCCCTTCGCGCTCGCAGCCTTCATGCCCGGCCTGCTCTCGCGCCTGCCCAAGCCTGGCCCGTGGATGGAGGGCTTCAAGAAGCTGATGGCCTTCCCAATGTACGGGACCGCCGCTTGGCTCGCCTGGGTGCTGGCGGTCCAGGCCGGCGACACCGCCCTGGCCCGGATTTTCGCCGCCGCCGTGGTGCTGGCGCTCGCCGTCTGGCTGCTGGGCGTGGCCCAGCGCCGCAGCGCCCAGGGCGGCAAGCCCCTGGTTCTGGCTGGGGTCGGCGCGATGCTGGCAATCACCGCGACCCTGGCCGCCGTCTGGCCGAACTATGCCGCGGCGCCGACCGCCACGGCCGATGCGGCGTCCGGCGCGAGCGCCTCGGTCCCCTACGAAGCCTACAACCCCGAGAAGCTCGCCGCGGCGCGGGCGACCGGCAAGCCGGTGTTCGTCAACTTCACCGCGGCTTGGTGCGTCACCTGCCAGGTCAATGAGAAGATCGCCTTCTCCACCCAGGGGGTCGCCGACGCCTTCAAGGAGACCGGCGCTGTCTATCTGAAGGCCGACTGGACCCGGAAGGACGCCGAGATCGCCGCTGAGCTCGCCAAGCATGGCCGGGCCGGCGTGCCGCTCTATCTGGTCTATGGCGCCAAGGGCGGCGACGGCGTCATCCTGCCGCAGATCCTGACCGAGGGCTTGGTCGTCCGCGCCTTGAAGGACGCCCAGGACCGCTGACCTGGAAAACGACCCTGGCGACCGCGCGCCCTAGACCTGCCCCTCCGGTGGGGTGGTGATGACCTCGACATTGTCGTTGAGCAGGTAGCCCAGGTCCTGGACGGCTTGCAGGCGGTCCTTGTCGGTGGCCGCGGTCTCCAGCGCCTTCAGTTTCAGCGGCAGGTCCTCGGCGATCCCCTTGAGAATGCACTTGAGATCGCCGTCGGTGCCCCGCTTGGCGAGCTCCAGGTGGCCCTGCATGTTCAGGGCGGCCAGCTCGGTGATTCCTTGCTTGAAGGCCGGCGTCGGCGGCGCGCTCTTGAAGGCCTCCACCGCGGTCTTGAGCGCCCCGGCTCGGGCGACGATGTCGGCGAACAGCGGCTCGCGGGCCACCGAGACGCCGGGCGGCGGCGGCGGCGGGCTGATCCCCGCGCCCGCCGGGGCCGGGGCGGCGGCGAGCCAGAGCACGGCGATGGCGGTGGCGACGTCGCAGGACATGGCGATCCCTCAAGAGCGAATGGCGAAAGACAGGGCGGGAGGCTTTTGCTACGCCCGCAGGGTAAACGCGTTGCTACCGCCGCAAGAGGGCCGAACTTAGCCGCATGCTCAAAGCCGCCTGGTCCAAGTTGGAAGCCGCCGCCCACGCCGCCCGCGACCGCCGCATCGATAGCCTGTTTTCCGCCGAGCCCGACCGGGTCGCGGCCCTGTCGCTGGAGGCCGCCGGCCTCTATCTCGATCTCTCCAAGCAGCCCTGGTCGCTGGCCGACCGGGACGTCGCCCTGGACCTCGCCCGCGCCGGCGGGATCGAGGCGGCGCGCGATCGGCATTTCGCCGGCGCCGTGGTCAATCCCTCGGAGGGCCGCGCGGCCCTGCATATGGCCCTGCGCGCGCCGGCGGGCGCCGACTTCAAGGCCGACGGCGAGCCGGTCTCGGCCGGGATCGACGCGGTCCGCGCCGCCATGCGCACCTTCGCGGGCGCGGTGAACTCAGGCGCCAAGCTCGGCGCCACCGGCCAGCGGTTCAGGTCCATCGTCCATATCGGCATCGGCGGCTCCGACTTCGGGCCGCGCCTGGTCTGGGACGCCCTGCGGCCGGTGGATCCCGCCATCGATCTGCGCTTCGTGGCCAATGTGGACCCGGCCGACATGGCCCTGGCCCTCGCCGGCTTCGATCCCGCCGAGACCCTGGTGGTGGTGGTCTCCAAGACCTTCACCACGCTCGAGACCCTCACCAATGCGCAGATCGCCCGCGCCTGGCTGCGCGACGCCCTGGGCAAGGCCGGCGATGGTCACCTGATCGCGGTCTCCGCCGCACCCAGCGAGACCGCCGCCTTCGGCGTGCCCGACGACCAGGTGTTCGGCTTCGGAGATTGGGTGGGCGGGCGCTATTCAGTCTGGTCCTCGGTGGGGCTCTCCTGCGCCATCGCGCTCGGCTGGGAGGTCTTCGAGGGCCTGCTGGACGGCGCTCACGCGATGGATCGCCATTTCCAGACCGCGCCGCTCCAGGTGAACGCCCCGGTGCTGCTGGCTCTGGCCCACATCTTCAACCGCAACGGCCTGGGCCGGCCGGTCCGCGCCGTCGTACCCTACGCGCAGCGGCTGCACCTGTTGCCCACCTTCCTGCAGCAGCTGGAGATGGAGTCGAACGGCAAGCAGGTCGACGCCCGCGGCCGGGCCGTGGCGCGCGGGACCTCGACCACGGTGTTCGGCGACGCCGGCACCAATGTGCAGCACGCCTTCTTCCAGATGATGCACCAGGGGACCGACATCATCCCCATCGACATCCTGGCCGTCCGCCAGCGCTCCGAGGGCGAGGCCGCCTCCCAGGCCAAGCTGCTGGCCAACGCCATCGCCCAGGCCGAGGCGCTGATGGTCGGCAAGCCCGAGGCCGTCGTCCGCGCGGAGCTCACGGCCCAGGGACTGTCGCGAGCCGCCATCGACGAGTTGGCTCCGCAGAAGACCTTCCATGGCGACCGCCCCTCAAGCTTCATCCTGCTGGACGCACTCACCCCTCACAGCCTCGGCGCGCTGCTGGCCCTCTACGAGCACAAGACCTTCGTCGAGGGCGTGCTCTGGGGCGTCAACTCCTTCGACCAGTGGGGGGTGGAGCTGGGCAAGAGCCTGGCCGTGGCCGTCCTCAAGGAGCTGGAAGGCGGCGCGCCGGGAGCGCACGATCCATCTACGGCGAGCCTCGTCGCCCGTCTGAAATCCTGAGCCAGGAGCGCCTCGTGCAAGACCTCAAAGGGAAGACCGCCTTCATCACCGGCGGTGCAAGCGGCCTGGGGCTGGCCATGGCCTACGCCCTGGGGGAGGCTGGCATGAACATCATGCTGGCCGACATCGAGGAGGCGCCGCTGAAGGCCGCCGTCGCCGACCTGCAGGAATGCC
>NZ_JAUYOJ010000127.1 GCF_030697925.1 Phenylobacterium sp.
ATGTCCATGGTGCTGGCCAGACCCGGGCTCGGCGAGGTCGCCTATCTGGGCGCCATCGGATCCACCTTGATCGCGCTGGGGCTCGCGAACGGGTCGTTCTCGCGATCTGTGATGATGGCGTTCGCCGCCCCCTCGCTGCTCTTGGGCGCGGTCGTGGCGATAATCGTCTTGCCGATCGCCCAGACGCTCGGCGTCATCGGGGCCTTGAGCGTGCTTGGCTTCACGCTCGCCCTTATCTCCACGCACACCCTAAGGGCCATTGCTGAGTGGCACGCCGCTTACAACGCCAACGCCGCGATGATCCCGGAACTCGAGGCTGCGCGCGACCAGGCGCTGAGAGATCGCATCTTGGCCGAAGAAGCCCGGGAAGACGCCCGGCGAGCGAACGCCGCGAAGTCGAACTTTCTCGCCACCATGAGCCACGAGATTCGCACGCCCATGAACGGGGTGCTCGGCATGGCTCAGCTGCTTCGGCGGGACGGACGCGACCCTCGCCAAACCGAACGTTTGGACACCTTGATCCAAAGCGGTGAATATCTGCTGTCGATCCTGAACGACATTCTCGACTTTTCGAAGATCGACGCGGGTCGCCTGGAGATCGAGCCGGTCGTCGAGGATTTCCACGCCTTCATGGACCACATCGTTAACTTCTGGGGCGCGCGCGCCGACGAAAGCGGCCTCGCCCTCACGCTGTCGCTCGATGAGGCCGTGCCGCGGCATGTCTGGATGGATGCCCTGAGGCTGCGACAGGTTCTGTTCAATCTTGTCGGGAACGCACTGAAGTTCACCGACCGTGGCTCAGTGAAGGTTTTGGTCGCGGCTCGTCCAAACACCGACGATAGCACCTGGATCCATGTGGCGGTCCATGACACCGGCGCGGGAATCGCCGCCAGCGCCCTTCCCAGCCTCTTTGACCGTTTCTCCCAAGCCGACGATACGGCGGAACGTCGGTTCGGCGGTACCGGACTCGGGCTTTCGATCGCCAAGCGACTGACAGAGCTGATGGGCGGACGTATTTGGGCCACAAGCGAGTTGGGCGTGGGATCTGTGTTCCACATCGAGCTCCCGCTCGGTCTGGCCGACCCTGGCCAGGAACTCATCGGGGGAGAAGAGTCGGTGGCCGATGAGGTTGATTTGCCCCCGCTGCGGATCCTCGTCGTCGACGACAATTCGACCAACCTACTCGTCCTGGAACAACTCCTGGCCGCCTTCGGCCACGGGACCACGAGAGCACAAAGCGGAACTGAGGCCCTGGCTCACCTTGAAGGCCAGGTCTTCGACCTTGTGCTGATGGACATCCAGATGCCCGGGATGACGGGGATTGAGGCCCTGCGGAAATTGCGCGCGTCAAACGCCGCCAACTGCCAGACGCCGGTTGTGGCCCTCACGGCCGATGTCGTCTCCGGCGGCCGGGATCACTATCTTGGTTTGGGATTCAGCGAACACGCGGCGAAACCCTTTCAAATTCCGGACCTCATGCGGGCCATCGAGGCTGCGATCAAAACCGAAGCCCCCGAACCAAAGATTAGCGTACGCCTATCCTAGGTTGGCCGGTTCGTCGACGATCGATCAGCTCAGCAATCCGCCCTCGTCGATAGACGATCCCGAAGGCATTCGAACGAAATTCCCCTTGCACCCCGGCCATGACGCCACGCCGGCGGCCTTCTGCTTGTCGTCGACACCGCGGAATACGCCGACGGTCAGGTGCAGCCAAGGCTTCTTCACAGGCCGCCGGCCGAGCATCGGCCCGCAATCCAGCGCCTGCATCGTGCGCCACAAGCCCCTCGGATTGCTCAACCGAGGCTCAACGACGAATGGCATAGGCGCCCGCGCGCCCGGCCGAACGGGTCATTGGGGGCTGGAGCGCTCAATCGCGCGCAGAAGCGCCGAACCGGCAACCGGCTTGGATACGACGACAGCGTGGGGAATGGTGGATTGGATGGGCTCGAGGACCTCGCCGCTCCGATAGGCCGTCACGAAAACGATCCGCGCGTCGACGGTTTTGCGAGCCTGTCGCACCGCTTCGACGCTGCCCATGTTCACGGGCGAGATGGATAGCTCGATAGGGAACTCCGCGCCCGACTCGCGGAGGGCGGAGACTCGATGCGGCGGCCGAGGAGCGGCCCGTCACCGGTCTTCAGGAACCGATCGAGACCGCGGCGACCTCAGGTCGGCGGACCGCATCGGGAGATGCGAGGCGAAGCCTGCTCATTTGTCGCATGTCTTGGGTCTTTTCACCCCCAGGTTGGGTGACAAAGAACGGCGTTGCGAATAGTCGGGAACCCGACCATTCGAGAAGAATTGAGACCCGCATGATCGACGCGCTTCTAGTCGAATCCTATCGCCGAAAGGCCGACGATCTACTGCGCCAGGCGGCGGCGGCGAACATGGCCGAGCGCGGACGGCCGACCGATGAAGCGGCAAGTTGGCATCTAAAGGCTGTCGCCGTTGCGGGCGGCGGCGGGCAGCCCGAAGCCGAACCGATAGCTCCTGATCTGGGCGATGAATCGGAGGAGCCGAGGGTTTAGAGGCGACGTTCTTGTGGGGCGCCGTAAAGCCCGCCTCAAGTTTTCACCTCCATCCTGATCTCATGGTCGAGCGTCCGCCCCCTCCTTCCCAAGCCGTCGGCGCGGATCGCCGCGAAGAGCTCCGGCGAAGGGTTCTCTTGACCGGCATCTTGATTCACGGCCCCGCCGACCTGACCGTCGACTGCGCGGTCCGCGACCTGACCGATTCTGGCGCTCGCGTTCGGCTGGGCGCGCCTGACGATCTTTCTCAGCCATTGATGTTGCTGGTCTGCCGTTCGGGCGAAGCCTTCGAGGGCGAAATCGCGTGGCGACGGGGCAATGAGGTCGGGCTCTCATTCTTGCGTCGATGTGATCTCACCGCCCCCCGGACGGGCCGAGAGGCGACCGCGCGCCGGCTCTGGATCGAACGAAGCGCGCGCTAAAGCTGGAACGGCCCGCGCGGCGCCGAGCCGCCAACCCCAAGGCGTTGAGCCAAACGCCCGCCGCCGGCGGGTGCGGGACGTCGACGGCCGCGAACCTTGCGAAGATCGCCAGGTCGAAGGCGCAGTCGGTCGGGACGAAAGAGAGGATGTCGCGGTCGAAGGCCGCGGACGGATCGCAGCTGTCGCCGCCGTCTGAGCGGCGGCTTCCCTCACGGATCGACGCGGATCTCGCCCTGCATTCCGGGGGGCGTGGCAGTGGTGCTGAATAGTCTCAGCCTGTTTGAGGATCAGGCGGCACGGTCTTACCGGAGCGCGTTGCTGCTCTGCCGTGAAGTTCGGCGTAACTGCCGCTCAGAAGGAGTCCGACGGCGGCGCGGCGCTGGGCGGACCCCTGCTACGCGACCGTTCAGCGGCCCGTACGGGCAGTCCCCCACGCACGCGGTCGAGAAAGGCCGTTCGGTCGCGGCTACGCCGCAGCCTGTCTATGCACGGCGGGGCCGCCGTCTATGCGAACCGCCGAACCGCCGCCTTGTGAACGCCATCCGAGACTTCCGATCTTCATGGTGTTTGCACGTGGAGGAACGACAATGTCCGCGACCAAGATTCTCTGGGGGCAGATCCTCGTCGTCTCCGCCATGGTGCTGGCGACGACTTGGGGCGCGACCCAGTGGACGGCGGCGCAACTGGCCTATCAGCCTCAGCTCGGGCCGCCCTGGCTGACGATCCATGGCTACCGCCTCTATCCGCCGCCCGCCTTCTTCTGGTGGTGGTTCGCCTATGACGCCTATGCGCCGAGGATCTTCGCGCGCGGGGCCTATATCGCCGCCTCCGGCGGCATTCTCGCTGTCGTCGTCGCCATCGCCATGTCGGTCTGGCGCGCCCGGGAGGCCAGGGAGGTCGCGACCTACGGATCGGCGCGCTGGGCGAGCCCCGAGGAAGTCCGGGCCGCGGGGCTTCTGGGACTCGACGGTGTTGTGCTGGGCAAGCTCAGCCGCGCCTATTTGCGCCATGACGGACCCGAGCATGTGCTGTGCTTCGCCCCGACCCGATCGGGCAAGGGGGTGGGCCTGGTCGTCCCGTCGCTGCTGACCTGGCCGGGCTCGGCGATCGTCCACGACATCAAGGGCGAGAACTGGGGCCTGACTGCCGGCTTTCGGGCGCGCTTGGGCCGCGTGCTGCTGTTCGATCCGACCAATCGGGATTCCGCAGCATACAACCCGCTGCTCGAAGTGCGCCGCGGCGAATGGGAGGTGCGCGACGTCCAGAACGTCGCCGACGTGCTGGTCGACCCGGAAGGCTCGCTCGAGAGGCGCAATCATTGGGAAAAGACCAGCCATTCGCTCCTGGTCGGCGCCATCCTGCATGTCCTCTACGCCGAACCGGACAAGACCCTGGCCGGCGTCGCGGCGTTCCTGTCGGACCCGAAGCGGCCGATAGAAGCGACCTTGAGCGCCATGATGCGCACCCCGCACCTGGGCGCGGCCGGGCCCCATCCGGTCGTGGCCTCGGCGGCGCGGGAACTTCTCAACAAGAGCGAGAACGAGCGCTCGGGCGTGCTGAGCACGGCCATGTCGTTCCTTGGCCTCTATCGCGACCCCGTGGTGGCGCAGGTCACGCGCCGGTGCGACTGGAGGATCGCCGACCTCGTCGAAGCCGGCCGGCCCTGCACCCTCTACCTCGTCATCCCGCCCTCCGACATCAGCCGCACCAAGCCGCTGATCCGGCTCGTGCTCAACCAGATCGGCCGACGGCTGACCGAGGAACTGGCGCCCAAAACCCGACGCCAGCGCGTCTTGCTGATGCTCGACGAGTTTCCCGCGCTGGGACGGCTGGACTTCTTCGAGAGCGCACTCGCCTTCATGGCCGGCTATGGCCTCAAGGCCTTCTTGATCGCCCAGTCGCTGAACCAGATCGAGAAAGCCTATGGCGCGAACAATGCGATTCTCGACAACTGCCATGTGCGGGTGAGCTTCGCGACCAACGACGAGCGCACGGCCAAGCGCGTGTCGGACGCGCTCGGCACGGCCACCGAGATGCGGGCGATGAAGAACTATGCCGGCCATCGTCTATCGCCCTGGCTCGGCCATTTGATGGTGTCGCGCGCGGAGACGGCGCGGGCGCTGCTGACGCCCGGCGAGATCATGCAACTTCCGCCCGCTGAAGAGATCGTCATGGTCTCCGGCATCCATCCGATCCGGGCGAAGAAGGCGCGCTATTTCGAGGACCGGCGCCTGGCCGAACGCATCCTTCCGCCGCCCGGTCAGCGCGCGCCGGCCTCGCCCCCGCCCGATGATTGGAGCGGCCTGACGAGCATGTCCGAACCCGCGCCGGCGGCGGCGATGAGCGCTGGACCCGCGGCGAAGGTCGAGGGTGATCCGGCGAATGCCGGAATTCGCCGCGAGCCGGACCTGCCCGCGCACGAGGAGATCGTCGGTCCGCCGCCGTGCCGTCAGGAGTTCGGGTTCGACGACCAGGACGGCGACGACGAAGCGGTGCGGCTTCGCGCGCTTCAGCAGCGCATGCGCGGCCTCGCCCGTCAGGCCTCGCTCGATCCCGGCGACGGCCTGGAGCTGTGAACCCGGCCATGCGGACCAAGCACACCTTCCGGCTACCGCCCAAGCTCGCCGGCCAGCTCGCCGAGTACGCCATCCGCAAACGCGTCTCGCAGGCCCTGGTGGTCGAGACGGCGCTGGCCTCCTTCCTGTCGCCCGACAGCGCCGAACGCCTCGAAGCCGCGCTCAGCAGGCGGCTCGACCGTCTCAGCCGGCAGGCCGACCGGCTCGAACACCATGTGGAGATCTCCAACGAGGCCCTGGCGCTCTTCGTGCGCTTCTGGCTGACCAGCACGCCGCCGCTGCCGGACAGCGCTCTGACCGCAGCCCAGGCCAAGGGCCGCGAGCGCTATGCGGGCTTCGTCGAGGCGCTGGGCCGGCGGATGGCCAAGGGCGCCAGCCTCGCGCGCGAGCTCGCCGAGGACGTCCCCGGCCGACCCGATCAGGAAGGCGCAGCCGGCCCCGACCACGTTCCTCAGGAAGGCTGAGCCTTCAATCTTGTCGGCGCTGTCGTGGAACTCGACATAGGTGAACTTGGAGATCCGGTCGACGGCCAGGAATTTGATCAGCCTGCCGTCGGCGTGGCGCAGCTCGGAGCCGTCGATGTGGACGTTGCCGATCTCATAGGTCTTGAACCGCTTGTGCTGCGCCTTGGTCTCCTCGACCTGCAACCCGGAGGTGCTGTGGAGCCCGAGGCAAGCGGTGCAGGGCGCTGCGGCTGAGGTTGGGGATCGTGTCCATCAGGCAGCCCAGCACATCGTCCAGCGGTAGCAGCGGCCGGCGTCGAAACTCTGCGACGATGACTCCCTCGGTCGGCGTCAGCGCCGGGCTCTTCGGCGCTTTCGGCCTGATCGGCGCATCCGTCGTCGTGTCCGCTTGCGCCACTTGCGCACCGTCTTGCGGTTCAGACCGTAGCCGGCGGCAGGGGCCCGGCTACTCTCTTGCGACGCCTGGAGCTCGGCACGAAGACGCGGCGTCGCGTGGGCGCTGGCTCGCGTACGGCGTGAGTTTCCACAACCCCTGTGAGAAATTGATGGTCACTGTCAGGAACCCGACACATGACCGCCCCCGCGAGGCTGCGGTGGGGATAGGCGATGGCACAGGGCGACGGCGCGGCGGCGACGTTTCGAGCGTTGTTGGTGAACGTCGATCACATAACAGGCGCCCTGCTGACCACTGTGCTGGAGGAGCAGGGGTTCGATCTGACCTACGTGTCCAGCTCCACGGCCTATGAAACGTTGGACAAGAATGTCTCTCAGCTCGGCGCGCTTGTCGTCGATGTCGATACTGGCGGCATCACCGGGTTCGAGATCGCCCACTATGCGAGGCTCCGGAATCCGGCCGTTTCGGTGATCTTCCTTTCGGGCGCTCACCGGGACTCGGTTGAGAAGTTCGGCGTATCCGGCGCGGCCCACGTGACGAAGCCGTTCGACCCCGATCTCCTGGTCATGATCCTGCGCGCGCTGGCGGCCAGCGTCGGTTAGCGGCGATAGGCGCGCGCCCGCGCGCGATGAAACATCGGGTCGGGTAACGCTGGTATGTTTCTGAGTTGAAACTTGCTACACGTCCCGCGAATCGAACCCGTGCTCAGATGTCCCGGCGTCGGTAACCTGACAGCCGCGACGGTGATTTCGAAATGACGACGGGTCTAGCCGCATTGCGGCTCCTGGTGATCGACGACAACGAGCAGATGCGCACGATCGTGGGCACGGTGCTCGCCGCCGCCGGGGTCCGCCACCTGCACTATGCGCCCGACGGCAAGCGCGGCCTGGAGATGATGTCGGGGCCGGCTATCGACGTGATCTATGTCGACTACGAGATGCCGGTGATGAACGGGCTGGATTTCGTCTTGGCGGTGCGGCGGCTGACGACCGCCGCACGCTTCACGCCGATCATCATGCTCACCGGCCACTCCGACCGCATCCGGCTTACCGCCGCTCGCGACCGGGGTGTCACCGAGTTCCTTAGTAAGCCGGTGACGGCCCGGACCATCCTCACCCGGCTCAACGCGGTGATCATGCAGCCTCGGCCATTCGTGAACGTGCCCAGCTACTTCGGCCCCGACCGGCGGCGTAAGCAAGGGGCGGGATATGCAGGACCGCTGCGCCGACAATCAGACCTGAGCCAGGTCATCGAACTCTAGGCGGGTGAGGGCGCGGCGGGTCGTTGGGCGTTCATCGACGTCGGCTGCCCCAGGGTCCGCCGCACCAGTTGCCGCAGGACGTTCGCCGCCGCGATCTCCTCGCGCATAGCGCCCATGAAGTCGACGTGCTTGGCGTCGCCCCACTCGACTTCGATCCTGCCGCCGATGACCCGGTAGCGCCCGCTATAGCTCTGCGGGCCCAACAGAGTCTCGATAGGTTTCCAGTGCATTTTTGTCTCGTGCTCCCTACCGCGCCGCATCAAGCGCGCCGGGATAACGATGGTGTCTGAGCGTGGCGTTAATGGCGGGCAGAAAGACGTGGATCAGGGCATGACGACATCGTCGGGAGCGGGAACCTAGCCCCGCTCGGCGAGCCTTCGCGCGAGATCGAGGACAGCGCGCCGTTGTGCGCCTGGTGGAATGCGTCCGAACGCACGGACCAGGTCCAGCACGCCGGGTTCGCTCATGAGCTCCATGACGTCGCCGAACGGGCGCTCGTTGTCGGCCCGCTCGTCCACCAGTTCGGGGATCGTCGTGCCGAGCGCGCGGGCGATCCGCGCCAGCATGGAGATGCTGATGCGGTTTGCGCCGCGTTCGTACTTCTGAACCTGCTGGAACGAGACGCCGATAGCGTCCGCCAGCTTGCTTTGGGAGATGTCGCGCGCCTTGCGGAGCAGGCGCACGCGGACTCCGACGGCGATGTCGACGGGGTCCGGCCCGTCCTTGGGTTCGTTCATTCGGTGCTCCGCTCCCCCAGATTCGCCGCGCTTGAATGCGCCGCTTTATCTATGTCTATCAATTCTCGACAGCTTGAGCACGTGCGTGAATGCGGAGCGTGGTCGACCGCTCCGTGACCGGCCCGCCATCCAATTTGCATGTCGGTCGATGGAACGAACGCTCGAGCTCGGGATTCCCGCCGCAGGGGTTTCCGTGCCGCTGCCGCCTGTTCTCCTCGACCGAGTCCAAGTGCTCGATAGCGAACATCGCAGCGTGGTGGCCATCAGTGCGCCCGCGTACGCCGCCAACGTCGGACAGGCGCTCACGCTCATCAGCGTCTGCATCATGTCGAGCGGCCATATCCTAACGAGGCTGCACGCCGTCAGAGCGCAGGCGGAACGCATCGCGGCTCTCGTCATCACACCGGACGTGAGCGTTCACGATCTGGAAGACGCCCGGCAGGCCGCGCTCGTCCTGATCGACGACTTGCGTGCAGCGCTAGTCGATGCCCGACCCTCGGTAGGCGCGCATCTCGCGCGCCTGGACTGGCCGCGTACCTAGCGCTCGCGAAGGTGACTGAGATTGTCGCCGCCAGCACCACCCTCCTCACAGAGCTCCATCCGGTTGCCGGATGCCTCAGGTTCGACCTACTGGCGTGGCGAAGTCCAACCAATCGATCGCGACGCCCCGCGGGGTCGCCCCATGGACCCTATCCCGCCATCCGCCTGTCGCTGCACGCCAGGCTACGACGCGGCCAAATCCTTGTTGTTCCGCCCCATTTCCCGCCCCTTCTAATCACCCCCGTTCACCGGCCGCATCCCGGCCGGCCTCAACAGGGGGCCCGACGTGGCGATCCATCCGCTCCGCTCTGAAGCTGTGATCCGCGGCGCGCGAATGCTGCGCACGGCGTTGGGGCCCGCCATCGCCGCCTGGCTCGAGGATCCAGCCGTCGTCGAGGTGATGCTCAATCCCGACGGCCGGCTGTGGGTCGACCGTCCGGGCGAAGGACTTGTCGACACCGGACAAGTCCTGTGCGCCGCCGATGGCGAGCGGATCATCCGCCTCGTGGCCCACCATGTCGGCGCCGAGGTCCACGCGGGCGCGCCCCGCGTCTCGGCGGAGCTGCCGCAAACCGGCGAACGGTTCGAGGGTCTGATCCCGCCGGTCGCCTTGGCCCCCGCCTTCGCCATCCGCAAGCCGGCGGTCTCGGTCTTCACGCTTGACGACTACGCGGCGGCAGGCGTCATGACCCAAGCCGAGGCGGACGCGCTGCGCCGCGCCGTCGCCGAGCGCCGCAACATCCTGGTGGCCGGCGGCACCTCGACCGGCAAGACCACCCTGGTCAACGCCCTGCTCGCCGAGGTCGCCAAGACCAGTGACCGCATCGTCCTGATCGAGGATACGCGCGAACTCCAGTGCGCCGCGCCCAACCTGGTCGCGCTACGCACTCAGGACGGCGTCGCCACCTTGGCCGACCTCGTCCGCTCATCCCTGCGCCTGCGCCCCGACCGCATCCCGATCGGCGAGGTCCGCGGCGCTGAGGCGCTCGATCTCATCAAGGCCTGGGGCACCGGCCACCCGGGCGGGCTCGGCACCATCCATGCCGGATCGGCGCTCGGCGCCCTGCGCCGCCTGGAACAGCTCATCCAGGAAGCGGTCGTCACCGTTCCACGCGCCCTGATCGCCGAGACCATCGATCTGGTCGCCGTCCTGACCGGCCGCGGCGCCGAGCGGCGCCTCACCGAACTCGCCCGCGTCGAGGGGCTCACCCCTTCTGGCGACTACGCGCTCATTTCAGCAGGAGACGTCCCATGATCCCCACCAAGCGCAGGCTGCTCTCCAGCGCCATGCTCGACCGCCTGGGCCGCATCGGCCTCACCGCAGCGGGGTTGCTCTACGCCGCGCCCGCCCATGCGGCCGGATCGTCAATGCCGTGGGAGGCCCCGCTGCAGTCGATCCTGCAGTCCATCGAGGGCCCGGTGGCGAAGATCATCGCGGTCATCATCATCATCGTCACCGGCCTGACGCTCGCCTTCGGCGATACCAATGGCGGGTTCCGGCGGCTGATCCAGATCGTCTTCGGCCTCTCCATCGCGTTCGCGGCCTCGAGCTTCTTCCTCAGCTTCTTCTCGTTCGGCGGCGGGGCGCTGGTCTGATGGACGCGGGCGACGCCATCCCCGGTTACTCCGCCCCGGTTCATCGCGCGCTGGTCGAGCCGATCCTGCTGGGCGGTGCGCCGCGCGCGGTCGCCATCGCCAATGCCACCCTGGCGGCGGCGATCGGCCTGGGCCTGCGGCTCTGGATCGCCGGCCTGGTCCTCTGGGCCATCGGCCATGCGGCTGCCGTGTGGGCGGCCAAGCGCGACGCCCAATTCGTCGAGGTCGCGCGGCGGCACCTGCGCTACCCGCCGTTCCTGCGCGTGTGAGCCGGCGCCATGATGCAGCTCGGCGTCTATCGCAATTCCATCCCGGCCCTGGCCGACTTCCTGCCCTGGGCGGCCCTGGTCGCGCGGGGCGTCGTCCTCAACAAGGACGGGGCCCTGCAGCGCACGGCGTGCTTCCGGGGACCGGATCTCGACAGCGCCACGCCCGCCGAACTGATCGCGGTGACCGCCCGCCTCAACAATGCGCTCCGTCGACTGGGCTCGGGCTGGGCGATCTTCGTCGAGGCTCAGCGGACGCCCGCGCCGCACTATCCGGAAGGCGTCTTCCCCGATCCGGCCTCGGCGCTGGTCGACCTTGAGCGGCGCGCGCAGTTCGCCGAGGAGGGCGCCCATTTCGAGAGCCGCTACTTCCTGAGCTTCCTGTGGCTGCCGCCGGCCGGGGACGCCGCGCGCGCCGAGGGCTGGCTCTATGAGGGGCGTCAGCGCAAGGGCGTCGACGCCTGGGAACAGGCCAAGAGCTTCATCGACCGCACCGACCGGGTGCTGCAACTCGTCGAGGGCTTCGTCCCCGAGATCGCCTGGCTCGATGACGCCCAGACCCTGACTTATCTGCATTCGACAGTCTCGACCAAGCGCCAGCGGGTGCGGGTTCCCGAGACGCCGATGCACCTCGACGTCCTGCTCGCCGACGAGCCGCTCACCGGCGGCCTGGAGCCGCGTCTGGGCGACCATCACCTGCGCACCCTGACCGTCGTCGGCTTCCCGACGCAGACCTTTCCGGGCGTGCTCGACGACCTGAACCGCCTGGCCTTTCCTTATCGCTGGTCGACGCGCGCGATGATGCTCGACAAGACCGACGCCGCCAGGCTGCTCAGCCGGATCCGCCGGCAGTGGTTTTCCAAACGCAAGTCCATCGCCGCCATCCTCAAGGAGGTGATGACCAACGAGGCGTCGGTCCTCTTGGACACCGACGCCGCCAACAAGGCCGCCGACGCGGACGCGGCGCTGCAGGATCTGGGTTCGGACCAGATCGGCCAGGCGTTCGTGACCGCCACGGTCACCGTCTGGGATGAGGACGCCGCCAGGGCCGCCGAGAAGCTACGGCTGGTCGAGAAGGTCATCCAGGGCCGCGACTTCACGGTGATCGCCGAGGGCGTCAACGCCGTCGAGGCCTGGCTTGGCTCCCTGCCGGGCCAAGTCTACGCCAATGTCCGCCAGCCCCCGGTCTCGACGCTGAACCTCGCCCACATGATCCCGCTTTCGGCGGTGTGGGCCGGGCCGGAGCGCGACGAACATCTCGATGCGCCGCCGCTCTTCTACGCCAAGACCGAGGGCGCGACGCCCTTCCGCTTTTGCCTGCATGTCGGCGATGTCGGCCACACCCTGGTCGTCGGCCCTACGGGTGCGGGCAAGTCGGTGCTGCTGGCCCTGATGGCGCTGTCGTTCCGCCGCTACGCCGGCGCCCAGATCTTCGCCTTCGACTTCGGCGGCTCGATCCGGGCCGCGGCGCTCGCCATGGGCGGCGACTGGCACGATCTCGGCGGCGCCGTCGGCGCGGACCGGGACGACGCCGAAGCGCCCGGCGTCGCCCTGCAGCCCCTGCGCCGCATCGACGATCTGGCCGAGCGCGCCTGGGCCGCCGAGTGGCTGGCGGCGATCCTGGTCCGCGAGGGCGCCGCGATCACGCCCGAGGCCAAGGATCATCTGTGGACGGCCCTGACCTCGCTCGCCTCGGCGCCGGTGGGCGAGCGGACGCTCACAGGGTTGGCCGTCCTGCTGCAGTCCGCGCCCTTGAAGCGCGCGCTCGCCCCTTACTGCGTCGGCGGCCCGTTCGGGCGTCTGCTCGACGCCGAGGCGGAATATCTTGGCTACGAGACGGTCCAGGCGTTCGAGACCGAGGGCCTGATCGGGGCGGGGGCGGCGCCGGCGGTGCTGGCCTATCTCTTCCACCGCATCGAGGCCCGGCTGGATGGCCGGCCGACCCTGATCGTCGTCGACGAGGGCTGGCTGGTGCTCGACGATGCGGGCTTCTCGGCCCAGCTTCGCGAATGGCTCAAGACCCTGCGCAAGAAGAACGCCTCGGTCCTTTTCGCCACCCAGTCCCTGGCCGACATCGAGACCAGCGTGATCGCGCCGGCCATCGTCGAGAGCTGCCCGACGCGCCTCTTCCTGCCCAATGATCGCGCGCTCGAGCCGCAGATCACCGCCATCTACCGCCGCTTCGGGCTCAACGATCGCCAGATCGAGATCCTGAGCCGCGCCGCCCCCAAGCGCGACTATTACTGCCAGTCGCGCCGCGGCGCCCGGCTGTTCGAGCTGGGCCTGGGCGAGGTGGCGCTGGCTTTCGCCGCCATCTCCAAGCCCGACCAGGTCCTGATCACCCGCCTCTTGGCCGAACACGGCCGCGAGGGCTTCGCCGCCGCCTGGCTGCGCGCCCGCGATCTCGGCTGGGCGGCCGACCTCGTTGCAACCCTGACCCTGGAGACCCTGCCATGACCGCCGTCCTTGCCCGCCGCGCCGTGATCGCCGGCGTCTGCGCCCTGTCCCTCGCCGTCTCGGCCTCGCCGGCCGGCGCGATCGTCGTCTTCGACCCAACGAACTACGCCCAGAACGTGCTCACCGCCGCGCGCGCCCTGCAGCAGATCAACAACCAGATCGCCGCCCTGCAGAACCAGGCGCAGTCGCTGATCAACCAGGCCCGCAACCTGGCGAGCCTGCCGTTTTCGTCGCTGCAGGCGCTGCAGGGCCAGATCCAGAGGACCCAACAGCTCCTCGGCCAGGCTCAGCGCTTGGCCTATGACGTCCAGCAGATCGACCAGGCCTTCAAGACCCAGTACGGCGGCATCGACCTGAAGGCCACCGACCAGGCCCTGGTCGATGGGGCCCGCGAGCGCTGGACCACGAGCGTGGCGGCCTTCGAGGACGCCCTGAAGGTCCAGGCCGGTGTGGTCGGCAATCTCGACGGCGCGCGCGATCAGATGAGCCAGCTGGTCGGCGCGAGCCAGTCGGCGTCGGGCGCGCTTCAGGCCGCCCAGGCCGGCAACCAGCTCCTGGCCCTGCAGTCCCAACAGCTCGGGGACCTGACCGCCCTGCTGGCCGCCCAGGGCCGCGCCCAGAACCTGGAGGCGGCCCAGCGCGCGGCCGCCCAGGACCAAGCCCGCGAGCAACTGCGGCGGTTCCTGCAACCCGGCCCGGGTTACCAGCCGGGCGGCGCCAAGATGTTCAACAATTGAGCGCCGCCATGGACATCTCGCTCGCCTTGCGATTTGGCGCGGTCGCCTTCGTGGTCCTGGCGATCCTCGCGACCGCCGTTCAGCTTCGCCAACCCCCGACGCCGGCGCCCATGCCTGCTCCGCCACGGCCGGCCGCGGCCGCCGATCCGCTGCGTGCGGCGCTCGCCCGATGCCAGGCGCTGGGCGAGGCCGGCGCCAGTGACGCCGCCTGCCTGGCGGCCTGGGCGGAAAGCCGTCGCCGATTCCTCGGCGCCGCCAACCCGTCGGAAGGCCGCTAGCGCCATGAACGGAACAGGGGTCATCGACCAGTTCCTGGGCGTCTTCACGTCCTATATCGACTCAGGTTTCGGCCTTCTGGGCGGCGAGGTGGCGTTCATCGCCACCACCCTGATCGTCATCGACGTCACCCTGGCGGCGCTGTTCTGGACCTGGGGCGAGGGCGAGGACATCCTCGCGCGCCTGGTCCGCAAGACCCTGTTCGTCGGCATCTTCGCCTACATCATCGGCAACTGGAACGGCCTCGCCCGCATCGTCTTCGAGAGCTTCGCGGGCCTGGGCCTGAAGGCGTCGGGATCGGGCTTCTCCGCCGCCGACCTCCTGCGCCCCGGCCGGGTCGCCCAGGTCGGCATCGACGCCGGCCGGCCCATCCTGGAGTCGATCTCCGGCCTGATGGGCTATGTCGCCTTCTTCGAGAACTTCATCCAGATCGCCGTCCTGCTGCTGGCCTGGCTGATCGTGCTGCTGAGCTTCTTCGTGCTCGCCGTGCAGCTCTTCATCACCCTGATCGAGTTCAAGCTGACGACGCTCTGCGGTTTCGTGCTGATCCCCTTCGGCCTGTTCGGCAAGACCGCCTTCCTGGCCGAGCGGGTGCTCGGCAACGTGGTCTCCTCCGGGGTCAAGGTTCTGGTTCTCGCCGTCATCGTCGGCATCGGCTCGACGCTGTTTTCCCAGTTCACCGCCGGCTTCGGCGGCGCTCAGCCCTCGATCGAAGAGGCGCTGGCCATCGTACTTGGCGCGCTGTCGCTGCTGGGCTTGGGCATCTTCGGCCCCGGGATCGCCAACGGCATCGTCTCGGGCGGCCCGCAGCTCGGCGCCGGGGCCGCGGTCGCAACCGGCCTGGCCGCCGGCGGCGCGCTGGCCGCGGGTGGGGCGGTCGCTGGCCTCGCCGTCGGCGGCGCGGCCGGAGCCATGGCCGGCGCGGTGCGGGGCGCGGCGAGCGCCGCCGGGGCTGCGACCGGCGCCTATCAGGCGGGCGGCGCCATGGGCGTGGCCAAGGCCGCCGGATCGGCGGCGTCCAGCCCGCTACGCCGCGCCGCCGATGGTCTGCGCGCGCGCTTCGACGCCGCGCGCCAGCAGCACGCGACCGCCACAGCCGCCCAGAGCGCCGATCCCGCCTCGCCACCCGGCGGCGGCCCGCCTGCCTGGGCGCAGCGGATGCGGACGGAGCAGACCCTGACCCATGGCGCTTCGGCCGCCGCCCACGCCGTGCGCTCCGGCGACGGGGGCGGCGCGGGCGCCTCGATCGATCTCTCGGAAGGATCCTGACGATGTTCCGACGCCCCACCGTCCGCTATGGCCACACGCCCGAGCCCGACACCCCCTACCGCCGCGCGCGGCAGGTCTGGGACGATCGGGTCGGCCAGGTCGCGGTGGGCAGCCGCAACGTCTGGGCGCTGGCGATGGCCGAGGCGGGCGTGATCCTCGCCCTGACCGGCGCCCTGGTCTGGACGACCGCGCGAGGGAGCGTGGTCCCCTGGGTCGTGCAGGTCGACAAGCTTGGCGAGGCGCAAGCCGTCGCGCCGGCCGCGGCCGGCTACCGGCCGGCCGATCCGCAAATCGCCTTCCACCTGGCGCGCTTCATCGAGCAGGTTCGCGCCATCCCAGCCGATCCGGTCATCGTCCGCCAAAACTGGCTGCGGGCCTACGACTTCACCACCAACAGGGGCGCGCTCGCGCTCAACGACTACGCCCGGGCCAGCGACCCCTTCACCCAGGTCGGCAAAATTCAGGTGGCCGTCGACGTCTCCAGCGTGATCCGCGCCTCTCCCGACAGCTTCCGCGTCGCCTGGACCGAGCGCCGCTATCAGGACGGCGCACTCGCGGCCACCGAGCGCTGGTCGGCGATTGTGACCGTCGTCCTTCAGCCGCCCCGCGACGTCGAGCGCCTGAAGAAGAATCCCCTGGGCGTCTTCGTCACCGCCATCAACTGGTCGAAGGAGCTCGCTCAATGACCGCAACACCTTTGCGCAAGGCCGCCCTGCCGGCCCTGCTGATGTCCGTTGCCGCCGCTGGCTGCGCCGGCGCGGCCAGGCCGCCGGCCATCGCCTATGACGCCGCGCCAGCGACCCCGGCCGTCCTGACGCCGCAGGCGCCCCGGCCGGTGGAGGTCGTGGCGATTCCCACGCCGCTGCCGCTCCCGGGACAACTCAAGCCCCTCGCCCCACCGCCGCCGGAGGCCCCCGATCCCCGCGCCCGGGTCGGCGCCGCCAACGCCGCGGCGCGCGTACAGCCAGCCCAGGGCGGCTTCATCAACGCGATCCAGCGCTATCCCTGGAGCGAAGGCGCGCTCTATCAGGTCTATACGGCCCCCGGCCAAGTGACGGACATCGCCCTGCAGGACGGCGAGCAACTCGCCGGCGCGGGGCCGGTGGCGGCGGGCGACACGGCGCGCTGGATCATCGGCGACACTGAGAGCGGCGCCGGGGCCGCAAAGCGCGTCCACATCCTCGTCAAGCCGACCGCTGCGGACCTAGCGACCAACCTGGTGATCAACACCGACCGGCGCACCTATCATCTGGAGCTGCGCGCCACGGCCGCCACCTATATGGCCTCGGTCTCCTGGACCTATCCGCAGGACCAGCTCTTCGCGCTCAAGGCCCGCAACGCCGCCGCTGCGAGCGCCGCGCCGATCGCCTCGGGCGTTGAGGTCGACGCGCTGCAGTTCCACTACCGGATCGAGGGCGACGCGCCGGCCTGGCGGCCGCTGCGCGCCTTCGACGACGGCCGGCAGGTGTTCATCGAATTCCCGGCTGGGATCGGTCAGGGCGAGATGCCGCCGCTATTCGTGCTGGGCGCGGGCGGCGCGGGCGAACTGGTCAACTACCGTGTCTCCGGGCGGCACATGATCGTCGACCGGCTGTTCGGGGCCGCCGAGCTGCGCCTGGGCGACAAGCGCTCGCAGCAGCGCGTGCGCGTCGTCCGCACCGACGGGACCGCGCGGCGATGAGCGCCCTCGAACCGGACGAGCCGCCCGCCGCCTCGGCCGCAGCGCTGCGGCTGCGCGCCGATCCGCCGCGCGTCATGCGCCTGTCGCGCAGCGCCCTCGCCGCCATGGGCGCGGTCGCGGCCTTCGCGGTCGGCGGCGCGTTGATCTACGCCCTGCAGACCCGCAGCCCCGCCAAGGGGCCGGCGGAGCTTTACAGCACCGACAGCCACACGACCGCCGAGGGCCTGACCGCGGCGCCGAAGGACTACGCCGCGGTCCCCCAGCTCGGACCGCCGCTGCCGGGCGATCTGGGCCGACCGATCGTCAGCGCCCAGC
>NZ_JAUYOJ010000130.1 GCF_030697925.1 Phenylobacterium sp.
GGCCGAAGAACGCCCCGCCCACCGCCAGCGGCAGGGCCGAGAGGATGACGATCGGCTTGAAGAACGACCGGAACAGCAGGACCAGCACGCCGTAGATCATCGCCACGCCGGAGAACACCGCCAGGCCGAAGGAGGCGAACAGCTCCTGCATGGCCTCCAGGTCGCCGGTCTCGGCCGGGGTCACGCCCCTGGGCAGGTTCTTCATGATCGGCAGTTGGTCCACGGCCTTGTTGGCCACGCCCATCTCCACGCCGTTGAGCTCGGCCTGGACGGTCTGCTGGCGCTTGCGGTTGAGCCGCTCGATCCGGGCGGGACCCGCCTGGAATTCCACGTCGGCCACCGCGTCCAGGGTGGTCATGCCGCCCGAGGCGGTGGGCAGGCGCAGGGCCTTGATCCGCTCGATGTCGGCGCGGGCCTCGGCGGGCAGGCGGATGCGGATCGGCAGCCGGCGTTCGCCATCGGTCAGCTTGGCCACATTGGCGTCGATGTCGCCGACCGTGGCGACACGGGCGGCCTGGGCGATGGCGTCCACCGAGACGCCCAGGCGGGCGGCCTCGTCGGCGCGGGGCCGGATGACCACCTCGGGTCCGACAGGCGGGGTGGCCGGGCGAGGATCGGCGATCACGTCCAGGGTCCGCATCTGGCGCTCCAGCTCGGTGGAGGCGGCCAGCAGGGCGTCGGGGTCGTCGCTGGTGAGGATCTTCTGCAGGCCGGCCGCCCCCTGGAAGTCCAGGAAGCTGACGCGGGCGTCGGGGATGGCCAGCAGCTCGGCGCGCATCTCCTTGCGCAGCGCCTCACCGGTGATGTCGCGCTTCTCGTTGAGCAGCACGGTGACGGTCCCCGAACGCAGGTCGCCGCCGCCGCCGCCCATGCTGCCGGGACCGGCCGAAGCCACGGTCGAGCCCATCTGGGCGAAGACCCCGATGACCTCGGGGCGCTGCTGGAACACCTGGTGGATCCGCGCGGCCACCTCTTCCATGTCCGCCGCCGTGGCGCCCGGCGGGCCCTGGACATTGACATAGACGTAGTCGGGATCGCCGGCCGGCTGGAAGCCTTGGGGTAGCAGGGTGGCCAGGAACAGGGAGCCCACGAACATCAGGCCGCCGGCGATGGAAGCGATGATCCGATGGTCCAGCGCCCATTCCAGGGCGTTGCGGTAGAAGCCCTCGAAGGGTTTGCGCGGGTGGGGGTGGGTCGCCGGCTTCATCAGGTAGGCGGCCATCAGCGGAGTCAGCAGCCGGGCGACCACCAGCGAGAACAGCACCGCCACCGAGACGGTGATCCCGAACTCGCGGAAGAACTGGCCGGCCATGCCCTTCATGAACGAGACCGGGGTGAACACCACGATGATGGCCATGGTGGTGGCCACCACCGCCAGGCCGATGGCGTCGGCGCCTTCCATGGCCGCCTGGAACGGGCGCATGCCCTGGGAGACCCGCTTCTCGATGTTCTCGATCTCGACGATGGCGTCGTCGACCAGGATGCCGACCACCAGGGTGAGCGCCAGCAGGGTCACCACGTTCAGCGAGAAGCCGAACAGCTGCATGAAGAAGAAGGTGGGGATCAGCGAGACCGGCATGGCGAAGGCGGTGATCGCCGTCGAGCGCCAGTCGCGCAGGAAGAACAGCACCACCAGGGCGGCCAGGAACATGCCTTCCAGCAGCACATGCTGGGTGGCGCGGAAGCTGGCGCGGGTCTCATCCACCGCCGAGAAGATCTTCGTGAAGGTGACCCCCTTGTGGGTGGTCTCCAGCTCTTTCAGCTTGGCCAGGACCTTGTCCTCGACCGCCACGTCGCTGGCGTCCTTGGTCTTCATGACCATGACGCCGACCACGGGCCGGCCGTTGAGGCGGGCGAAACCGCGCACCTCCGACGAGCCGTCGCCGACCTCGGCGATATCGGTCAGCTTCACAAAGCCGCCAGCGCCGGTGGGCACGGTGAACTCGCGCAGCAGGGCCAGGGTGTTGACCGATCCCAGCACCCTCAGGGTCTGCTCGCGCCCGCCCACCTGCACCCGGCCGCCGGGGGAATCCAGATCGGCGGCGCGCAGGGCGTTGTTGACCTGGCTGGCGGTCAGACCGCGGGCGTTCAGCTTGTCGGGGTCGAGAATGACGTTGATCTCGCGGGTCACCCCGCCGACCCGCGCCACCTGGGCCACGCCCTTCTCGCCCTGCAGGGCGCGGGCCAGGGTGTCGTCGACGAACCAGGACAGCTCCACGTCCGACATGGCCGGGGCGGCCACGGCGTAGGTCATGATCGGCAGGTTGTCGAACTCGACCCGGGCCACGGTGGGCTCGTCGATCTCGCGCGGCAGGACCGACCTGGCCTGGTCGATCCGCGACTGGACCTCGTCGGTCTTCTTCTGCAGGTCCTCGCCCAGCTCGAATTCGATATTGGTGCTGGAGACGCCTTGGGTGACGGTGGAATAGACGTTCTTGACGTTGGCCAGGCTGGCCACCGCGTCCTCAACGGGACGGGTGATCTGGGTCTCCATCTCGCCCGGCGCCGCGCCGTTCTGCGTCACGGTCACCGAGACCATGGGCAGGGAGACGTCGGGATACATCTTCACCGTCAGCCCGGCATAGGCGAACACCCCGGCCAGGACGAGGGCGGCGAACAGCACCGCCACCGGCACCGGATTCATGATCGCCCAGGCGGAGATGCGCATCCCGCCCGAGCCGTCGTGGGGATTGGGGGCGGTCATCGGGCCTTGCTCGCGGGCTTGGCGGCGGCGGCCTCAACGGGCTTGACCAGGTCGCCGTCCAGTAGGAAGGCCGCGGCGTTCTGCACGATCCGAGTGCCGGCTGGCGGCCCCTTGACCAGGGCGACCATGCCGCCGCCGCGCGCGCCGGTGGTGATGGCCACGCGCCTGACCTTGTTGGCGGCGTCCACCGTCATGACGCTAGCCCCGTCGGCGTCGTAGCGGATGGCGGTCTCGGGCGCCGAGAGGCCAGCGCCGACCGCATCGTCGAACTGGGCGCGGCCATAGCCGCCGGCGCGGATGTCGGAGCGGACCGGCAGCAGGATGCGCACGATCCCCAGCTTCGACTGGGTGTTCACCTGGGGCGAGACCAGCCGCACATGGCCGACGGCGCTCGCCCCCGACGGCAGAGTGACGGTGGCGCGCTGGCCGGGACGCACCCGGGCCAGGTCGTCCTCGGTCAGTTCGGCGGCGAGCTCGATCTGGCCGTCGCGGGCGATGCGGAACCAGGGGGTCCCGCCCCCGGCCGAGAGATCGCCCGGCCGCACCGTGCGTTCCAGCACCAGGCCGGAGACCGGGGCGGAGACGGCGAGCTTGCCGGCCCGGGTGGTGGCGTCGCGATAGGCGGCGGCCTGGGCGTTGGCGGTGGCGCGCGCGGCGCGGGCCTGGAAGCGGCGCTGGTCCAGCGCCTCGTCGGAGAGCACGCCCTGGCCGTCAAGGTCCTTGACGCGGGCGGCCTCGCGCTCGGCTTGCTCGGCCTGGACCGCGGCCTGGGCGGCCAGGGCCTTCTGCTGCTCGACCTGGGCGCTGATCAGGGCGCCGTCGAGCTGGGCCAGGGTCTGGCCGGCGCGCACATAGGCGCCCTCCTCGACCAGCACGCGGGCGACGCGATAGCCGGTGACCTCGGGGGCGACGGCGGCCTCCTCGCGGGGGATCAGGCTGCCCGAAGCTGTGAGCGCCCCGGTGATCGGACGGGCTTCGACGCGGACCACGCGCACGGCGCGGGCCTGGGCGGCCGGGTCCTTCTTCGGCGGCTCCTTCTTGCCGCAGGCGGCGAGGGCCAGGAGCGAGGCGGCGACCGTGACGGTCAGCAGGGCTTTGGATCTCGTCACGTTAGCGAGCCTTCTTGTTGTTGGGGGCGGACGCCAGGGGCCAGCCGCCGCCGAGCGCCTTGTAGGTCTGGACGGCGCGGCGCAGGGCCTGGACCTGGGCGCCGGTCTCTTGGGTCCGCACCGCGCGCCAGGACTGCTCGGCGCCGAGCGCGGTCTGAAGGTCGGTGAGGCCGGCGGCGTAGCCGCGGCGCGAGGCCTCGTAGGCTCGCTCGGCGCGGTCCTCGCCGGCGTCCAGCAGCTCGACCCGGCGGCGGTCGGAGGCCAACTGGACCATGGCGTTCTCGGCCTCGCCATAGGCGACCTGCACGGCCTTCTCGTAGGCGATGGCGGCCTGTTCGACCTTGGCGTTCTGCACCTTCAGCTCCGAGAGCAGGCGCGGGATGTCGAGCACCGGGACGGTGACATTGCCGCCGAGCGTCCAGCTCTGGATGGTGGCCGAATAGCCGGGCTGCTCGGTCTTCTGGACGCCGATCCCCGGCGCCAGCTTGAAGGTCGGCAGGAAGGCCAGCCGCGCATAGTCGCGCCGGCCGAGCGACGAGACCAGCATGGCCTCGGCCTGGCGCACGTCTGGCCGTCGGGTCAGTAGCTCTCCCGGCAGGCTGGCGGGAACCTCGGGGATCGCGCCCACCTGGGCGTCGACGGCCAGGTTCGTGGTGGGTTCGATCCCGCGTCCGACCAGGATCAGCAGGGTGCGGCGCTGAGCCTGCAGCTCGGCCTCCAGGCCGGCCGCCTGGGCCCGGGCCTGGGCGAGGTCGCCCGCCACCCGATCCTCGTCCGAGCGCGAGGCGATGCCCCGCTCGACGCGGGTCTGGGCGATCTGAGCCAGGCTCTCCTGGATGCGGACGGTCTCGCGGGCGTCGGCAAGCTGGATGGCCAGGCCGCGGGCCTGGAAATAGCTGTCGGCCACGCTGGCCGCGAGGCTGGCGCGGGTCCCCTCATAGTCGAGGCGGGCGGCGGCCATCTCGGCGTTGGCGGCCCGCCGCGCGGCGAACACCCGGCCGAACAGGTCGATCTCCCAGGTGACGTCGAAATTGGCCGATCGGCTCTCGCTCTCGCCGCTGGAGGAGAAGCCTGGGATGTTGACGACCGTGCCGGCGACCACCTCGTTCTCGGTCCTCGACGCCGCGCCGCGGATGTTGCCCTGGGGCAGGAAGGCGGTGAGCGCCCCGGAGCGCTGGGCGCGGGCCTCCTTCAGCCGCGCCGCGGCTGAGCGGGCGTCGGGGCTGGCGGCCAGGGCCTGATCGATCAGGCCCGTGAGCTGCGGATCCTCGAAGGCGGTCCACCAGGCGTCCAGCGCGACGACCCCGGCCGGTGGTCCGGCGGGCAGCTCGTAGGCGGCGGGCAGACGGGTGTCGACCTCGCGCGTCGAGGCGCAAGCCGCCAGCGCGAGGCAGGCCACGGCCACGGGGCCGGCTGCGAGAGAAGCTGGGCGCATCGTTCTTTTCGTCTACTGAGCCCGGGAATCGCCGGCCGGGAATTCCCGGCCTTGGGGAGGCGCGACCCAGGTCTGAGTATCGGCAGTTCTGTACATGGTACGACGTCGTGTCGATGGCAGGCCAGTCACATTAAAAAAGCTTAACAATATCCGGCCGGCTCTCGTAGCGTCAGCGACCTAGCGCATCGCGCGCCTTGGCGCACGCGCCTTTGGGGCCGCGAGCGCGGCGCGGCGGCCACACTTGCGACCCGAATGGAGGTGCAAAAGCGGCCTTCCGCCCTCGCATCGCCCGATCTAGGGTCCTGCGGCATTTCCAATCCCCCTTCTGAGTGATCCATGAAACAGTTTCTCCTCGCTGGCGCGTCGGCATGGGCGGTTTTCGCCGGACAGGCCCTGGCCGCCGATCTCGATCCCGCCAAGATCTCGGGCCATATCCAGGTCCTGGCCTCCGACGCCTTTGAGGGCCGCGGCCCCGCCACCGAGGGTGAGAAGAAGACCGTCGCCTACATCGCCGAACAGTTCAAAGCGGTGGGCCTGAAGCCGGGCGGCGACCTCAAGGACGGCCAGCGCGCCTGGACCCAGGACGTGCCCCTGGCCCGCTTCGAGACCAAGGGCCCGGTGACCGTGAGCGTCACCTCGGGCGGGGCGACCCAGAGCTGGACCCAGGGCGAGGAGATCGCCATCCGCGCCGCTCAGACCGGGGTCGACCATGTCAGCGTCAAGGACGCCCCGATCGTCTTCGTCGGCTACGGCGTCACCGCGCCGGAGCGCAAGTGGGACGACTTCAAGGGCGTCGACCTGAAGGGCAAGATCGCGCTGGTCCTGGTCAACGACCCCGACTTCGAGGGCGGCGAAGGCGACTTCGGCGGCAAGGCCATGACCTACTATGGCCGCTGGACCTACAAGTACGAGGAGGCCGCCCGCCAGGGCGCGATCGGCTTCCTGGTGATCCACGAGACCGCCGCCGCCTCCTACGGCTGGGCGACGGTGAAGAATTCCAACACCAACGTCATCTTCGACATCATCCGCGCCAAGCCCGCCGAGGCGCACGCCCCCGTCGAGGGTTGGGTCCAGCTCGACAAGACCAAGGCGTTGTTCCAAGCGGCCGGCCTCGACTTCGAGACCCTGAAGGCCCAGGCCAAGACCCGCGCCTTCAAGCCGGTGGTCCTGTCCGGGGCGACCATCTCCATCGACTACGCCGTCGACGCCCAGAAGATCGTCTCCAAGAACGTGGTCGGGATCATCCCTGGCGCGAAGCGGCCGGACGAGACCCTGATCTACTCCTCGCACTGGGATCACCTGGGGGTCGGCCTGCCCGACGCCAAGGGCGACAAGATCTACAACGGCGCCGTCGACAACGCCGACGGCATCGCCACCATGATCGAGATCGGCCGCGCCTTCGCCAAGGGTCCCAAGCCGGACCGCTCGGTGGTCTTCCTGGCGGTCACCGCCGAGGAGAAGGGCCTGCTCGGCTCGGAATACTACGCCGACGCGCCGCTCTATCCGCTGAGCACGACGGTGGCGAACATCAACATGGACGCCCTCTCGCCGGCTGGCCCCGCGAGGGACTTCGGCTCGTCGGGCAACGCGGCGTCGACCCTGCAGGACGACCTGATCGCCACGGGCAAGGCCAAGGGCCGCTACTACACCCCCGACCCGCGTCCGGAGGCCGGCAGCTTCTTCCGTTCCGACCACTTCTCCTTCGCCAAGCGCGGCGTTCCGGCCATCTCGTTCGGCTCGGGCCGGAACCTGGTCAATGGCGGCAAGGCGGCCGGGGACGCCTTCTCGAAGGCCTACACCGCCGACAAGTACCATCAGCCGGCGGACGAGATCGGCCCGGACTGGAACTTCGAGGGTCTGGTCCTGGACGGTGAACTGATGCTGGACCTGGGCCGCAAGCTCGCCAATTCGACCGAGTGGCCAGCCTGGAAAGAGGGCTCGGAATTCAAGCAAACCCGCGACGCCACGGCGTCCCAACGCAAGTGAGGCGCTAGATGGCTGGCAAGGGCCTGATCCGGGCCGGGATTGGAGGCTGGACCTTCGAACCCTGGCGGGGCGTGTTCTATCCCAAGGGGCTGAAACAGGCCGACGAGCTGAACTACGCCAGCCGTCACCTGACCACCCTGGAGATCAACTCCACCTACTATTCCAGCCAGAAACCCGAGACCTTCGCCAAGTGGGCGGCCTCCACTCCGGACGGCTTCGTCTTTTCGGTGAAGGCCTCGCGGTTCGCCACCAACCGCCGGGTCCTCGCCGAGGGCGCGGACTCCATGCAGAAGTTCCTGACCCAGGGGATCGTCGAGCTGGGCGACCGGCTGGGGCCGATCCTCTGGCAGTTCATGCCGACCAAGAAGTTCGACCCCGACGATTTCGCCGGCTTCCTCGATCTGCTGCCCAAGACCCAGGACGGCCTGAAGCTCCGCCACGTGGTCGAGGTGCGGCACGCCAGCTTCGCCGACCCGGCCTTCATCAAGCTGTGCCGCGACCGCGGCGTGGCGATCTGCGTCTCGGAGAACGAGAACTATCCGCTGATCCCCGACATCACGGCCGACTTCGTCTACGCCCGCCTGCTGAAGGGTTCCGACGACCTGCCGAACGGCTATCCCGAGGACGGCCTCGACGCCTGGGCCGAGCGGTTCACGGCCTATTCGAGCGGCCAGGTCCCCGGCGACCTGCCGCCCATCGACCGCACCGGCCCGCCGGAAGGTCCGCGCGAAGTGTTCGCCTACTTCATCCACGAGGGAAAGGTCCGCGCCCCGGCCGCGGCCCAGGCCCTGTTGTCGCGGGTCAACAAGTAGATTTTCCTCCCCCGTTTGACGGGGGAGGGGGACCGCCGATAGGCGGTGGAGGGGGCGGCCTCAGGCTCAGAGCCCGGTCTCGCCCCCTCCACCATCCTGGCAGATGGTCCCCCTCCCCCATTCGCTACGCGATGTGGGAGGAAGAGAACCTCCAAAACGCAAAACGCCTCCGGCTGAAGCCGGAGGCGTACTGGCAAGAATACAGAATTCTTGGTGGTGCGGTTTAGGCGCCGCCCGGGAAGCGCATCGGAACCTTCACGGTCCCGGTCTTGGTTCCCATCGGCAGGGCCTCGGCCACGCAGAGCGCCGCCTTATCGAAACCCTTACCCGCCTTGTTGTCTTCCAGCACCTTGCAGCCCGAAAGCTTGCCGGCGTCGGCCGTGCATTCGAGCATGACCATCGCCGCGTCACGCGTGTTCGCGTGCTTGGTCAGGCATTTGCTCATGCTGGCTTGGAAGTCAGCTGCGGATGACGCGCCGGCAAAAGCCAGGCAGAGAGCGACACCCCCCACGATCTTGATGAAATTTTTCATCGCCCCACTCCTTTCTAGATAACGGACGCATCCCCTCTATGCAGGATTCAGGTTAAAGGAATCTGAGTCGGCGAAGTGATTTGTAGTTAACACGAAGTAAAGACGCTGCGACGTTTTGGCGCTGATCTCGCTGGTCTTTATAGACCCGAGCGCGCGCAAGAGGCGCGAGAAACGGGGTTTCAGTGACGATTGGTTAGCAACCTCACGCCATGGTGTTCGAAATGCTAATCGTCCTTCTGGGGGATATCGGAAGTGAAGCGCCTTCGGCTTGTGGACTCGCCGCTGATCGTAAAGATCGGTTTCGCACCCGCCTTCGCCCTGGTGATGCTGGCCCTGATGGCTGGCGGCGCCGTGGTCATTCAACGCGGCCAGGCGGCCGACCTTGAGCAGGTGGTTCGCACCGACCTGCCCAACACTCTGAGGCTGCAGAAGGTCTCCGAGCGCATCACCGCCGTCCATGGCGAACTCTACTTCCTCCTGACCCATCAGGCCGCGGCGATCGACGTCGACAAGATCGAGGGCAAGAGCCAGGCTCTGCTCGCCGAGGTCGACGCGATCACCAAGGAAGTCCAGGCGATCCAGGCCAACGCGCCGGCCTCCCAGAAGAAGAACTTCGCCGATCTGGTGAAGGCCTTGAAACAGACCCGCGACGCGCTCGACGTCATCGCGGCCATGATCACCACCGACTTCGGCACGGCCGCCGGCTTCGCCGCGCCGTTCGAGGAAGAATACGGCAACATGACCGGCACCCTGAACAAGATCGTTCAGGCCGGCCAGGCCCAGACCGACGCCAACGCCAAGGCCAGCGAGGCCCGCGCCAAGACCGCCCAGACCATGACCCTGATCGCCGCCCTCGCCACCCTGCTGATCGCCGGGACCCTGGCCTGGGCGCTGACCACCATGCTGCGCAAGGACGTCAAGAAGATCGCCAGCGCCACCGAGGCGCTGGCTCGCGGCGACAACAGCATCGACCTGGCCGCCCTGGAGCGTAAGGACGAGCTGGGCGCCATCGTCTCGTCCCTGACCATCTTCCGCGACAACCAGCTGCACCTGGAGAAGCTGCGCCAGGAACACGAACAGACCGAGGCCGCGGCCGAGACCACGCGCCGCGAGAACGCCGAAGCCGCCGCGGCCATCGCCGAGGAACAGGCCATGGTGGTCAACTCCCTCGCCCAGGCCCTGGACAGCCTCGCCACCGGCGACCTGACCTATCGCCTGGACCGGGAGTTTCCCGGCGACTATCGCAAGCTGCGCGACGACTTCAACGCCGCCTCCGCCAAGCTGGAAGAGGCCATGCGCGCCATCGCCGGCGCCACCGCCTCCATCCAGTCCGGCGCGGGCGAAATCAGCCACTCGGCCGACGACCTGTCGCGCCGCACCGAACACCAGGCCGCCACGCTGGAACAGACCGCCGCGGCCCTGGATGAGATCACCGCCACGGTCAACAAGACCTCGGACGGCGCCAGCCACGGTCGCGAGGCCGTCGCCTCGGCCAAGACGGATGCGGAGGAAGGCGGCGTCGTCGTCAGCCGCGCCATCGAGGCCATGGGCCAGATCGAGGGTTCGGCCAAGCAGATCAGCCAGATCATCGGCGTCATCGATGAGATCGCCTTCCAGACCAACCTGCTCGCCCTGAACGCCGGGGTCGAAGCGGCCCGGGCCGGCGACGCCGGCAAGGGCTTCGCGGTCGTCGCCTCCGAAGTGCGGGCGCTCGCCCAGCGCTCGGCCGAAGCGGCCAAGGAGATCAAGGCGCTCATCTCGGCCTCGAGCCAGCAGGTCGCCGAAGGGGTGAACCTGGTCGGCGAGACCGGCAAGGCGCTGGAACGCATCGTCCGCCAGGTGGCCGAGATCTCCAACGTGGTCGGCGAGATCGCCGCCTCGGCCAAGGAAGAGGCCCTCGGCCTCGGCCAGGTGAACACCGCCGTCAACCAGATGGACCAGGTGACCCAGCAGAACGCCGCCATGGTGGAGGAATCCACCGCCGCCAGCCGCGTGCTCGCCGACGAAGCCCAGGAGCTGGCCCGCCTCGTGGCCCGCTTCAAGGTCAACGGCGGCGCGGCCGCTCCGGTCGCCCGCCACGCTCCGCCGCCCCAACGCTCCCACGCCCCGCCGCCGCGTCCGCAAAGCCGCGGGAACACGGCGCTGGCCTCCGCGCCGCACGCCGAGGACGACAGCTGGGAAGAGTTTTAGTACCCGAGGAAGAGTAGCGTTTTACGAGGGGTCGCCGAGAGGCGGCCCCTTTTTCTTTGACCGGGCCCAGCGCTCGGTCCGATCATGGTTAACCGGGTCTTAAGGCCGACCAGAAGAGGATGACGCCATGCGCCGCCTCCCCCTGCTCTTGAGCCTCGCCGTCCTGGCCGCCGGCCCGGCGAGCGCCCAGCAGGCCAAGCCCGCCGCCGAGCCGCAGTTCCAGGGCGGGCGGATCGTGGTTCCCTCCACGCCCGGATCGTTGGACGGCCTGGCCAAGGCGACCGCCGAGGCCCGCGGCGGGCTGGCGAAGACCGAGGCGCCCCAACCGTGGGCCTCCACCCCGGCTCCGCTGCCCCCCATGCTCGCCCCCCTGGCTCGGCCGGCCTCGGTCGATGGCGGAGCCTGCCGGCTATCCTGCGCGCGCAGCTACTATTTCTGCCTGTCAGGCGAGAGCGTCGACGAATGCCCGGCCGCCTGGGGCCAGTGCCGCGCCCGCTGCGACGCGCCCAGCCCGCTACCAGGCGTTCCGGCCGCCTAATCTCGCCTGGTGAGCGCAGGACGTTGGCGCCCGCGCCCGCGCATGACTAGAATGACGCGCGTCAGTTTTCTCCGAGTCAGTCTTACATGTCCGAAGTCGCCTATCTTCCCTCCGGCAAGCGCGAGCTCACCAAGGTCGCCAACCGCCAGGCCATCCTGGACGCCGCCCGTGAGGTGTTCGGCGAGCTGGGCTACGACACCGTCACGGTGCGCGACATCATCCGCCGCACCGGCTTGGCCGCGGGGACCTTCTACAACTACTTCAAGTCCAAGGAGGAGGTGTACGTCGCCCTCTCCGACGAGGGCGCGCGCCAGTTCGCGCCCATCCTGAAGGCCCATCGCGCCCAGTCGGCCAATTGGGAAGAGTTCGTCCACGCCGCCATCCAGGCCTATTTCCTGTTCCTGGCCGACGTGCACAAGAACTGGGAGGCCCAGCGCCCGCCCGGCGAGACTCACCCCCATGTCCACGGCGAGACCCCGGAAATGAAGGCGGTCTTCAACGAGGTGCGCGACGCCATCATCGAGGAGATCGCCCGCGGCGGCGCGCCGGCGGCCGATCCTGACTACCTGGCCGCCTCGTGCATCGCCGTCGCGCGCGAGGTCGGCGACAAGATGCTGTCGCGCCGTCCCGTGGACGTCAAAAGCGCCACCGAATTCGCCGTCGCCATGATCCAGGGGGGCCTGCGGGGCCTGCCCAAGGCCAAGCGCGATGGCTGACCAACGCGTTCAGCGTTTCCTGGTCCGCACCCTTCTGTCGCTGCCCTCGCCAATCCTACGGCTGATGGCCGGCGGCGGCGTTGTCTATGTCGGGGGTCGCACCCTCGATCCCCGGCTGCAGTTCCTGGCGGCCCAGGCTTCGCGCGGCCCGGCCATGACCAGCCTGTCGCCGGAAGAGGCGCGGCGCGCCAATACCCAGGGCCTGGTCGCGCTCAGCGGCGAACGCGAGCCCGGCGTCCGCGTCGAGCCCCTGTCGATTCCCGGACCGGCGGGGGTGCTGCCGGCCCGCGCCTATCGACCGGCAAGTCAGGACCCCAGCGTCCCGGTCATGGTCTTCGCCCATTTCGGCGGCGGGGTGATCGGCGACCTCGACACCTGCGACGCCTTCTGTTCGATCCTGGCCAAGGTGAGCCACGCCGCCGTTGTCTCTGTGGACTACCGCCTGGCGCCCGAACACCGCTTTCCTGCCGGCCTGGACGACGTGCTCGCCGCCTACCGTCACGTCCGCGACCATGCGCAGGACTTCGGCGCGCCGGCCGGCCACGCGGCCATCGGCGGCGATTCCATGGGCGGCAATTTCGCCGCCATCGTCTGCCAGGAGATGAAGCGCTCCGGGGAGCCGCAGCCGGCCCTGCAGCTGCTCATCTATCCCTGTGTGGACGTGGCCAGCGAGACCCAGTCCATGACCACCTACGGCGAGGCCTTCCCGCTCTCGTCGGCGATGATGGACTGGTTCATGGGCCACTATATGGGTCCCGACGCCGACCCGGCGGACCCGACCCTGTCGCCGCTGCGCGAGCCCGACGTCTCGGGCCTGGCGCCGGCCGTCATCGTCACCGCCGGCTTCGATCCCCTGGTCGACCAGGGCGAGGCCTACGCCAAGCGCTTGGCTGACGCGGGGTCGCCCGTGATCTACCGCTGCTACGACAGCCTGGCCCACGCCTTCACCGCCTTCACCGGCGCGGTCCCGGCCGCCGACACCGCCTGCCGCGAGATCGCCGGCCTGGTGCGGGAAGGCCTGGAGGGACGAATTGCGCGCGCTGGTCGTTGAGGAATTGAAGCCCGACTACGCCGGCTGCGTGGTCAGGGAGATCCCCACCCCCGATCCCGGCCCTGGCGAGGTGCGGATCAAGGTGCGCGCCGCCGCGGTCAACTTCCCCGACCTGATGCAGACGCGGGGCGAACACCAGCACAAGCCGCAGGTCCCCTTCATCCCCGGCATGGAGCTGGCGGGCGAGATCGACGCCCTGGGCGAGGGCGTCACCGGCTGGACGCTGGGCGACGCCGTGGTCGGCGGGGCGCGGATCGGCGGTTTCTCCGAATACGCCGTGGCCCCCGCCGGCGCCCTGCGCGCCAAGCCCCCGTCGCTCAGCTTCGGCCAGGCGGCGGGCTACGCGGTGGCCTATCTCACCGCCTATGTGGCCTTCGTCCGCCGCGCCCAGGTCGAGCCCGGCGAGTGGGTGCTGGTCCACGGCGCGGCCGGCGGAGTGGGCCTGGCCGCCGTCGACCTGGCCCGGCATCTCGGCTGCAAGGTCATCGCCGCCTCGGCCTCCGACGACAAGCTGGCGATCATCCAGCGGGAATACGCCCCCGACGCCGTCGTCAATGTCACCGGGGGCTTCCGCGAGCGGGTCAAGGAGATCACCGGCGGCCGCGGCGCCGACGTGATCTACGACCCCGTGGGCGGCGACGTCTTCGACGAGAGCATCCGCTGCATCGCCTTCAACGGCCGCATCCTCTCCATCGGCTTCACCTCGGGCCGCCTGCCGGTCATGCCGGTCAATATCGCCCTGATCAAAGGCATCTCGTTGATGGGCGTCCGCGCCGGCGAATACGGCCGGCAGCTCCCCGAGAAGGGGGCTGAGAACAACGCCGCCATCTGGGACCTCGCCCCGCACATGAAGCCCCGTGTCCACGACGAATACGCCCTCGACGACTGGCGCGCGGCCTTCGACACGCTCGCCAACCGCACCGTGGTTGGGAAGACGATCATCCGGCCGGATCTCTGATGTCCGTCCCAACGACCCGGATTATGTACATCGAGGACAAGTCGGACTCACTGAACGGCGCGGCGCGGATCGGACGTGTGGTCTTCTCGAAGAGCGGCCGGTCTCTAACCTATGATGGTCGCACGTTCCAAAGCCTCGATGGCCGTGGATTCAAGGCGAACTATTTCGACATCGAGACCCACGATCGGTTTTGGATTTCCGGCCCACGCCGCGACGGCCAGGACCGCCTATATGTGAGCGCACAGCCGGTGTTGATCGATGACGACGTCGCTGAAGAATACTGGACGATCATTCGCGGGCTGAACTGGCCGCGAGACTAGGGCGGTTGGAATGACCATCGAGAACGACGACGACCTGCAGGGGCTGAAGGCCGCTGGGCGACTGGTGGCGCGGACCCTGGAAGCCATGGGCAAGGCGCTGGAGCCGGGCATCACCACCCGCGAACTGGACCAGCTCGGCCGCGCCATGCTGGAGCGCGAGGGCGCCCGCTCGGCGCCGGAGATCACCTACGACTTCCCGGGCGCGACCTGCATCTCGGTCGCTCCCGACTGCGCCCACGGCATCCCCGACGATCGCAAGGTGGCGGCCGGCGATCTGATCAATATCGACGTCTCGGCCGCGCTCGGCGGCTATTTCGGCGACACGGGCGCCAGCTTCGCGGTGCCGCCGGTCACGCCCAAGATCGAGCGCCTGTGCCGTGACGGTCGCCGCGCCATGTGGAGCGGCATCCGCGCCGTGAAGTCCGGCGGGCGGATCAACGAGATCGGCAAGGCCATCGAGACCTTCGCCGACCGCAACGGCTACACCCTGGTCAGGAACCTCGCCAGCCACGGGGTCGGCCGCTCGCTGCACGACGATCCGGGCGAGATCCCCACCTGGTGGGAGCCGCGCGACACCCGCCGCATCCACGAGGGCCTGGTCTTCACCATCGAGCCCTTCCTGTCCCTGGGCGCCGACTGGGTGGAGGAAGGCGACGACGGCTGGACCCTGACCCCGCCCGGCCACCAGCCCACCGTCCAGTACGAACACACCCTGGTCGCCACGCGCAGCGGGCCGGTGATCCTGACGCTGGCCTGAAGGGCCAAGACGCCGTTCGATCTCCTCCTCTCCCCGCTCGAGGGGAGAGGGTAGGGTGAGGGGCTCGCAGCGCGGAGCGTCGCATTCCGGCCTATCAACAAGCTCGACGCGGCGGAGACGCCCCCCTCACCCTGCCCTCTCCCCCCGGAAGACGGGTGGAGAGGAGGAAGACTGCGCCGGTCGCGCCTATTTCCGCTTCGCCGCGCTGGCGTCGCGGATCGGCTTGAACTCCGAGCCGGACTTCCAGTTGGGCCAGGCCGTCGAGTTGGCGGTTTCCTTGCCCATCTCGTAGAGCAGGGCCACGTCCTGGGCCGCGCCGCGCAGGTCCCAGTCGGCGCGCCAGACGTCGCAGGCCTTGTGGTAGCAGTTGGCCGTGTAGTCGCTGACCCAGGCTTCGCCCGCCGCGCGGCCGCCCTTGATCAGGTCCTGGCCGCCGCCCAATCCCATCAGAAGCAGCACCGGCACGCCGCGCTTGGCCAGGCTGAAGTGGTCGGCGCGGAAGAACAGCGCCCGCTCCGGATGGGCGTCGGGCGTCACCGTGCGATCCTGGCGCTTGGCGGCGGCGGCCAGCTGGTCTTCGAGCTCGCTCTGGCCGGCCCCGATCAGCACCACGTCCTTGGCCGGCCCCACGGGCTGCAGCACGTCGATAGTCAGGTTGGCAGCCATGGTCTCCAGCGGAACCGTCGGATGGACGCCGTAATATTCCGAGCCCAGCAGGCCGCGCTCCTCGGCGGTCCAGGCGGCGAAGACCAGGGTGCGGCCGGTCCGCGGCCCGGCCTTGAAGGCCCGCGCGATCTCCATCACCCCGGCCACCCCGATGGCGTCGTCCAGTGCGCCGGGACGGTCGGTCTTGCCCGCCGCGTCCGGCGCGCCCAGGCCGTAGGCGTCCCAGTGGGCCGAGAACATCACGCTCTCGTCCGGCCGCTTGGCGCCGGTCAGCTTGCCGATGACATTGCGGCTGACCACCTGGGTGTGGGCCACCGCATAGTTCGCCGAGAAGGCCGCGCCCTTCAGGGTCACCGGGTGGAAGGCCTTGGTCCGCGCCGCGACCTTCTGGGCCTCCAGGTCCAGGCCCGCGCCCTTGAAGAGATCGACCGCCGCCTCCCGCGTCAGCCAGCCCTGCAGCAGCAGCTTGTCCTTGGCCGGGTCGGGCCGGACGATGTCGAAGGCCTCGCCGTTGGAGGCGATCACCGTCGACCAGCCATAGCCCGCGCCGGGCGCCTCGTGGACGATCAGGGCGCCGAGCGCGCCGCGCCGCGCGGCCTCCTCGTACTTGTAGGTCCAGCGGGCGTAATAGGTCGCCGCCTGGCCGCCGAAGGTCCCGGCCACCGGCTCCCCGGGCTTGGCCTCGAAATCGGGGTCGCTGATCAGGAAAACCGCGATCTTGCCCTTCAGATCGACGCCCTTGAAATCGTCCCAGCCACGCTCCGGCGCGGTGACGCCGTAGCCGACAAAGACCAGCGGCGCATCCTTGATCGCCACCCGGTCGACCGGTCGCAGGGTGGAGACCGATATATCGGCGCCCCGGACCAGGGGCCGCGAAGCGCCGTCCTGGCTGAGCGAGATGGTCGAGACGCCGGGCAGCTCGAACTTCACCAAGGCCACGTCCTGGGTCCAGCCCCCCTTCTCGCCCGCCGGCTCCAGGCCCAGCGCCGCGAATTCCCTGGTCAGGTAGGCGATGGTCTTGGCCTCCCCTGGCGAGCCCGGCCCGCGGCCCTCGAACTCGGGCGCCGCCATGGTCTTGACGATCGCCGACAGCCGCGCCGGATCGATTGGGCCGGACTCCTGGGCCTGGGCGGCGGTGGCGAGAAGGAGGGCGGCGGCGAGAATCCGCATGGAGGACGCTCCGGAAACGACGAGGCGACGACCCTTACACCGGCTTCGGTGTTCGGACACCCGGGTCACGGCGATTGCCAGACGAACGATCGTTCGTTAGGATTGGCCGCGTGAAAACCGGACCCGCCCTCGTCAAGGACACCCGCGCCCGCATTCTCGAGGCGGCGCTCGAGCTGTTCGCCGAGCACGGCTTCGCCGGCACCTCGGTGCGGCGGCTGGCCCGGGAGGTCGGCCTGCGGGAGAGCAGTCTCTACAACCACTTCGCGGGCAAGGAGGCGATCTACCACGCCCTGATCGACGCCTATGGCCCGGCCAGTTCCGCCGACCGCCTGCGCGGGCCGCGCTACGCCGAGGTGAAGGACGATCCGGCCGGCTTCTGCCGGCTCTATGTCGAGGACCTTCTCGACCAGTGGTCGGACCCTCGCGAGCAGCGGTTCCAGGAGCTGATCCTGGCCGAGCGCAACCGGTTCGAGGGCGAGCGCGCCCACTATGTGGAGGCCCTGTTCTCCGACGAACTGGGGGTGGTCACCCGCTACTTCAGCGGCTTCGCCCAAGGCGGCCAGATCACCGCCGCCAATCCCGGCGAGACGGCTCGCCTGTTCATGGCCGGCCTGACCTTCATCCGGCTCGAGCACTACATCATGCCCGCCAAGGCCTCGCTGCGCGCCCGCGTCCGCGCCGCCCTCGACCGGTTCCTCGATACCTTCCTGGCGCTTGTCGCCAGGTCCCAACCTGGAGACGCCCATGAGCCGGCTACCGCTCGTCGATCCTGACACCGCCACCGGGGAAACCGGCGAAGCCCTGCGCGCCGCCGTGGTCAAGCTGAACATCTTCAGGATGATGGCCCACGCGGAGACCTGCGCCGTGCCGCAGATGCGTCTGGGCGGGGCGATCCTGGCCAAGCAGGAGCTGAGCCACCACCTGCGCGAACTGCTCATCCTGCTGGTCGCCAACCTGGAAGGCGGCGCCTATGAATGGGTGCAGCACGTCCCCATCGCCGAGGGCGTGGGCGTGCCGTCCGCCCAGATCGTGGCCATCGGCGAGGGCGAGCTGGCGGCCCCGGTCTTCGACGCCGCCGAGCAGGCCCTGCTGGCCTTCGGCCGCCAGGTCATCGAGACCGTCCGCGTGGAGGACGCGGTTTTCGCCGAAGCCAAGCGCTGGTTCTCCGACCGCGAGATCGTCGAAGCGATCCTGACCATCGGCTTCTACATGACCATGGCGAGGCTCACCGAGGCGACCTGCACGCCGATCGACCCGCCCGCCGGCATGAAGGTGTTCAACTCCGCCCAGCGCGCCGCGGGGGCGCCGGCGTGAGCGTCGAGCTCTTCGCCTTCACCTGCGGCCACCTGACCATTCCGCACGGCTTCTTGCTAGAGGGCCGCGACGGTTGGATCACCGTGCCGATCCCCGCCTATCTGATCGTCCACCCCAAGGGCCGGGCGGTGTTCGACAGCGGCCTGCACATCCAGACCCAGACCGACCCGGTCGGCTATATGGGCGCGGCGGGCTTGAAATACGCGACCTTCCATTTCCATCCCGGTGAGGAGCTGGCCGCCCGGCTGGCGGCCATCCAGGTCGATGCGACCTCGGTGGAGTATGTGGTCAATTCGCACTGGCACTACGACCACGCTGGCGGCAACGCCCAGGTCCCCAACGCCGATGTGGTGGTCCAGGGGCGCGAGGTGAGCCACGCCTTCGCCGCCGGCGCCGCCGCGGGCTACCTCAAGCAGGACTTCGACACAGGCCAGCGGCTCAAGCAGGTGGACGGCGAACACGACCTGTTCGGCGACGGCTCGGTGGTCTGCTTGCCGACCTACGGCCACACGCCGGGCCACCAGTCGCTGCGGGTCAGGACGGCGGGCGGCGAGTTCATTCTCTGCGGCGACGCCTGCTACCTCAAGGAATCCCTGGAGAACCTGCACGCCCCCGGGGTGATCGCCGACAAGCCCGCCGCCCTTTCCGTCTTCCACCGGTTCCGGGCGATGCAGGCCCGCGGCGCGCGGATCATGTACGGCCACGACCCCGACTTCTGGAAGACCATCCCCCAAGCGCCCGTCAGGCTGGGCTAGGATCATGACGCAGACCGAACTGAAACCCCGTCCGCCCAGCGCCGAGTCCCTCGGTGAGGCCCCCGGCCGCGGCCGGCTGGCCGGGCGGCGCATCCTGGTGGTCGGCGGCGGACAGCGGGTGTTCGACGCGGCCACAGACCCGATCGGCAACGGCCGCGCCATGTGCCTGCTCTACGCCCGCGAAGGCGCCAAGGTCGCCGTCGCCGATGTCAACCTGGCCAGCGCCGAGGAGACCGCCCGGCTGATCCGCGAGGCGGGCGGCGATGCCGAGGCGGTGGAGGCCGACGTCACCGTCGAGGCCGACATGGTGCGGATGTTCGAGGAGGCCTCGGCCGCGCTCGGGGGCCTGGACGGCCTTGTCTACAATGTCGGGACCTTCGGCGGGACGGGGCTGCGCGGCTTCGACATCGAGGAGTGGGACCGCATCTTCGCCATCAACCTGCGTGGGGCCATGCTCTGTTGCCGCGAGGGGCTGGAGCGGCTGGAGGCCGGCTCGCCCATCGTGCTGATCTCGTCCATCGCCGCCCTGCGGGCCGGCTCGCAACTGGTGGCCTACGACACCTCCAAGGCGGCGCTGGCGGCCCTCATGCGCCATAGCGCGCTCGCGGGCGGCAAGCGCGGCATCCGGGTCAACACCGTCTATCCGGGCTTGGTCGATACCCCCAACGGCCGCGCGGCCGGGGCCGGCCGGCCCTCCCGCGGCAAGGGCGAGCACCTGCCCTTTGGCCGCCAGGCCACCGCCTGGGAGATCGCCTACGCGACCCTGTTCTTCATGTCCGACGAGAGCGTCTATGTGACGTCCCAGCAGCTCGCGGTGGATTCCGGCGCCAGCGGCCTCTGAGACTCAGGTCCGCGTGGCGAACTCGGCGTCGCCGGTGGCCGCCACCACCTGGTCGTCGAAGGAGGCGTGGGCCGAGGTGTAGAGGTGGGCGTAGAGCCCGCCATGGGCCATCAGTTCGTCGTGCGGCCCCTGTTCCAGGATACGGCCCTGCTGCAGCACCACGATGCGGTCGGCGTCGCGGATGGTCGCCAGCCGGTGGGCGATGACCATGCAGGTGCGGCCGGCGAACAGCACCTTCAGCGCCTTCTGGATCGCCTGCTCGGTGAAGGAGTCGATATTGGCTGTGGCCTCGTCGAGGATCAGGATCTGCGGGTCGGCCACCAGGGCTCTCGCGAACGAGATCAGCTGTCGCTGGCCCATGGAGATGTTGCGGCCCCGCTGGCCGAGCATGGTCTGGTAGCCCTCGGGCAGGCGCATGATGAAGTCGTGGGCCGAGACCGCCTTGGCCGCGGCGATCACGTCGTCGGTGGTGGCGCCCTCGGTGTTGTAGCGGATGTTCTGCTCGATCGTGCCGGTGAACAGGAACGGCTCCTGCAGCACCATGCCGATGGTGGCGCCCAGCGAATCTAGGGTCACGTCGCGCACGTCGTGGCCGCCCACCAGCACCTGGCCCTGATCCACCTCATAGAACCGGTGGGTCAGCGCGATGATCGAGGTCTTGCCCGACCCGGTCGGCCCCACCAGGGCCACCACCTCCTTGGGCCGCACGGTCAGGCTGATGTCGTGCAGCACCGGGCGCTTGGGATCGTAGCCGAAGGTGACGTTCTTGAACTCGACCGTGGCCGGGATGTCCTTCAGCGGGATGGCGTCGGGCTTGTCCTGGATGGCGATGGAAACGTCCAGCACCTCGAAGATCCGGTGCCCGGCGGCCATGGCCCGCTGCATGATCGTGTACTGCATCGACAGCATGCGGACCGGATCGAAGAACCGCTGCACATAGAAGATGAAGGCGACCATGACGCCTACGTCGAGGCGTCCGCCCAGCACCGCCCCGCCGCCCACCACGATGACGATGGCCATGGCGAAGCCGGTGAGCACGTCCACCGTCGGCACCATGATCTGGGTCATCCAGGCCGCCCCGTTCTGGGCGTCCATGTTCTCGCGGGCCTTGTCCTTGTAGAGCTCGAAGTTCACCGCCTCGCGGCGGGTCTCCTGCACCGTGCGGATGCCGTTGATGTTCTCGGCCAGGGCCGAGTTGGCGGTGGACGAGGCGTCGCGCGCCTCGCGGAAGCTGGACTTCGAGAACGGCAGCCAGATCGCGCGGATCGCGATCAGCGCCGGCAGCACGGTCAGGGTCAGCAGGCCGAGCTTCAGGTCCATGCTCAGCAAGACGGCCGTGATGCCGACCAGCATGACCACGTCGCCGATGGCGCCGGTGGAGCTCTCCAGGAACTCCTGCAGGGCGTTCACGTCCCCCTGCAGTCGGGCCATGATCCGGCCCACATGGGTTTTGTCCATGAAGGACAGCGACACGTCCTGGAAGTGGTCGAACATCTTGCGGCGGATGTCGAAAATCACCCGCTGGGCGAGGCGCGCCGACAGCCATTGCTCCACGAAGAAGGCGACGGAATAGACCGCCACCAGGCCCGCGAAGGCGACCAGCGTGCGGTCCAGTTTCTCCGCGTCCCCGGTCACCGCCGAATTGACCGCCTGGCCGATCACGGCCGGAATCGCCACCACCGAGACCGCGGCGAACAGCACCGCGACCACAGCCATGGCGAAGGCCTTCTTGTGCGGCCTGAGGAATACGAGGAACCGGCGCGCGACCTTGGTGTCGAAGGTCCCGAAGATGTCGTCGCCCTCGGAAGACCCCAGCGAAGCGCGCGGCTGGCGCGGCGCCTCGTTCGAGGGGATGTCGGCGGTGACGTCGCTCATCCGCGGACCTCCTCGATCTCGGGCGCCGGCGCGTCGTCCAGCACGGCCTCGGCGTCCGAGCGGGTCTGCAGCTCATAGAGGTCGGCATAGACTCCGCCCTGCCGGACCAGCTCGGCATGGGTCCCGCGCTCGACCACCTGGCCATCGTCCAGGACGATGATGTGGTCGGCGTGCATCAGGGACGACAGGCGGTGGGCGATGACGATTGTGGCCTTGGTCTGGGTGGCGTGGGCCAGCGCGTCGCGCACGCGGCGTTCGGTCACCGCGTCGATGGCGGCGGTGGAGTCGTCGAAGATCATCACGCCGGGTCCGGGCACCACCCCGCGGGCGATGCTCATCCGCTGGCGCTGGCCTCCGGACAGGGCTACGCCGCGCTCACCGACCCGAGTCTCATAGGCCTCCGGCAGGCCGGCGATATGGTCGTGAATCTGAGCGGTCTTGGCGGCGTCGACGATACGGTCCTCGGCCGCCCAGGGATCGGCATAGGCGACGTTGTGGCCGATGGACGAGTCGAACAGGAAGGCCTCCTGCTGCACCAGGCCGACATATTCCCGAAGGCTCGCCAGGGTCATGTTGCGGATGTCCTGGCCGTCGATGGTGACCGCCCCGCCGGTGACGTCGTAGAAGCGCGGGATCAGGTTGGCGAGGGTCGACTTGCCGCTGCCCGGCGGCCCGACGACGCCCAGGGTCTGGCCCGCGCGCACCTCGAAGCTGACATCCTTCAGGACCTGCTTGCCGCCCGGGTCGTAGGCGAAATCCACATGGTCGAACCGCAGCGTGCCCTGCGTGGGCGCCAGCGGTTTCGCGCCGGGCGCATCGGCGATCTCCGGCTCCAGGTCCAGCACTTCGAACAGCCGCGCCCCGGACGAAGTGGCCCGCGCCGCGGCGTTGAAGATCATGGCGATCTGGCGGATCGGGGTCTGCAGCAGGGTCATATAGGTGAGGAACTCGGTGAGCTTGCCCACCGTCATGGTCCCGTCGATCACCTTGTGGCCGCCGTACCAGAGCAGCACCCCCATGGAGCCGTAGAACGAGACCTGCATCACCGACACCGCCCGGAACCGCAGGGTGATGCGCTTGTAGGAATAGTGGAGCGCATCCAGCGAGGCGGCGTCGAACTTGGCCATCTCGAAGCGCTTGCCGGCGAAGGCGCGCACCACGCGGATGCCCTGCAGGTTCTCTTCCATGGTGAGCGTCAGGATCGCCATCAGCTCCTGAACCCGCAGCCAGGTGACCCGCAGCAGGAAGCCCATCCGCCCCAGCGCCGCGCCCGCGACCGGCACGAAGGCCAGGCCGATCAGGCCCATGACCACGTCAGTCGACAGCATCATGTAGCTGGCGAAGCCCAGCAGCAGGGCCAGCGTCAGGGCCTGCATCATGCCGCCCTGGATGAAGACCCGCGCCCCCTCCAGGTCGAGCATGCCCCGGGTGATCAGGTCGCCGGAGTGGATGCGGTCGTGGAAGCCGAAGCTGAGCCGCTGGAGCTGCTGGAAGAAGCGCAGTCTCAGGTCGTAGCCCACCTGCTGGCTGACATATTCCCCGTGATAGCCGGCGGCCATGGTCATCAGGCCCCGCACGATGGTCGCGGCGATCACCAGCAGGGCCGTGCCCCACAGCGCCGCCTGGGCCTCCGCCGCATGGCCGGCGCCGGCCGTGAGCAGCACCTGGGCCTGGTCCACCGCATTGCCGAACAGGCGCGGCAAGGCGAGGCTCGCCACGGCGGACCCAAGGGAGCAGATGATGGCCAGCGACACGCGACCCGGATACTTCAGGGCCAGCGCGGTGATCCGCTGCAAGACCCTGGGCATCTGACTGACATCCACCTTCGGTGCGGAGTCAGAAGGTCCCGCCCTCCGCTGGGAGGGGGGAGAATCACTCATCACAATTTCCATGTCCGAGTATGGAAACTATTTTGCGGCGCCGGTTCCCCGCGCGCCAGACACGATTTGACGACATGGATGAAATATAGATTTGTCCGTATGCGCCGTTCTACAGGGCGCCCTTGACGGCGCCGGGCCGGCCTCATGGCCTACCGCTGGGCCGAAACGCCCGGGCCCGATCCGGTCGCCGTACGGATTTCACACGGCGTTGTCGCCGCCGCGATCCCCTGTCATGGTGGGTTTACGAGACGGAAAGGCCCAAGCCCGCGCGCATATTTCGCGTTGTCGGCCGGCCGCAAAACTCCGTCGCGCACCATAGAAAAAGCGCCGCGCCGCCGTTCCTCCGGCCCGTGGCGACGGGAGGATTTGATGGAAGATTTGAAAGAGCGCGTGAGCCTGGACCAGGCCCTGGAAGCGGCCGCCACGGTCGGCATGACCACCGCCGTCTGGGCTCGGGTGCATCCCGACAAGGCCGCGGCCATCGACCCCGGCGGCCGGACCAAGACCTTCGCCCAGCTCAACGCCGCGGCCAACCGGCTCGCCCGTCTCTTCCGTCAGCACGGCCTCAAGGCCGGCGATTCCCTGGCCCTGGTCTGCTCCAATCGCGCCGAGTTCGTGGAGGTCCTGGCCGCCACCCTGCGGGCCGGCATCCGCTTCACCCCGGTGAACTGGCACCTGACCGTCGACGAGATCGCCTACATCATCAAGGACTGCGAGGCCAAGATCCTGGTCGGCGAGGCCCGGGTGGCCAGCGTCGGACCCGCCGCCGAGCAATGCCCCGACCTGGTCCTGAAGCTCGCGGTCGGTGGGGCCATTCCGGGCTTCGTCGACTACGACACCGCGCTCGCCCCGCTCGACGGCTCCGACATCCCCGACCCCGTGCTCGGCAATTCGATGATGTACACCTCGGGAACCACCGGCCGGCCGAAGGGCGTCTTCCGCCCGGCCCCGGTGATCACCCCCCAGGCCATGTACGCCCTGCGCGGCTACGATCACGAGACCTCGATCCAGCTCTGCGCCGGCCCAGCCTATCACGCCGCGCCGCTGGCCTTCGACGTCCGCGCCGCCATGGGCGCCGGCGTGCCGCTGCACTTCATCGACAAGTGGGATTCCGAACTGGTCCTGAAGACCATCTCCGAGAAAAAGGTCACCCACCTGCACCTGGTGCCGATCATGTTCCAGCGGTTGCTGGCCCTGCCGCCGGAGGTGAAGGCCAGGTACGACGTCAGCCACGTGAAGTACATCGTCCACGGCGCGGCGCCCTGCCCGCCCGAGGTCAAGCACGCCATGATCGAGTGGTTTGGCCCGATCCTATCGGAATACTATGCGGGCTCGGAGGGCGGCGCCGGCTTCACCATCTCCTCCGAGGAATGGCTGAAGAAGCCCGGCAGCGTCGGCAAACGCCCCATGCTGCTGCAGTGCCGGATCCTCGACGAAGCCGGTAACGACCTGCCCAACGGCGTGGCCGGCGGTATCTATCACCAACTCCCGCCCGGCGGCGGCTTCACCTATTACAAGGACGAGGCCAAGACCAACGCCAGCCGGGTGGACGGCTTCTTCACCATGGGCGACGTCGGCTATTTCGACGAGGACGACTACCTGTTCCTCACCGGCCGCAACGCCGAGACCATCATCTCCGGCGGGGTGAACATCTATCCGCAGGAAGTCGACAACGAGCTGATCAAGCACGAGGCGGTGGCCGACTCCTCCACCGTCGGCGTGCCGCACGACGAGTGGGGCGAACAGGTCAAGGCGGTGATCCTGCTGAAGCCGGGCTACCAGCCATCGGACCAGCTGGCCCAGGAGATCCTCGACTTCGGCCGCAAGACCCTGTCGGCCTTCAAGGTGCCCCGCAGCCTGGACTTCGTGACCGAACTGCCGCGATCCGAGGCCGGCAAGATCCAGCGCAACAAGGTCCGCGCCCCCTACTGGGAAGGCCGCACCCGGCAGATCTAGGCGCAGCGCGACGAGGGGGGAGAATGCCGGCGATCACCCGGTGGGTTCGGGTCGGGCTCACGCTGTTCATCCTCGTCGCGGCGGTCGCGACCGCGCGGCTGTTCGCGCCGATCTCGACGCCGCCCTTCGAAGGCCCGGCCGGAAGGCCGCTAGCGGGCAGCATTGCGGTCGCCGAACGCTGGGCGATCAACGGCGTCGAGCAGTCCGTCATCATTCGGGGCCGCGACGCTTCCAAGCCGATCCTCGTCTGGCTTCATGGGGGGCCTGGATCCAGCGAGACGCCGATCCTGCGCGTGCTGAACGGCCGGCTCGAAGACTCCTTCACAGTCGTCTACTGGGACCAGCGCCTGGCCGGCCAGACGCTCGATCCCCGCGCGCCGCCCCCCGAGAGCTTGACCGTCGATCAGATGGTCGCCGATCTCGACGTGCTGGTGAACCGGCTCCGCGCCCGGCTTGGCCAGGACAAGGTCATCCTTGTCGGCCACTCCTGGGGCACGATGCTCGGGGTCCTCTACGCAACGCAGCATCCGAACAAGGTCTCGGCTTATGTCGGCATCGGGCAGATGGCCGATAAGCCGCGCGCCGAGGCGCTGTCCTACGCTTACGCCGTCGATCAGGCGCGACGCCGGCAGGACGGCGAAGCGCTGCGCCAGCTCCGGGAGATCGGGCCGCCGCCCTATTCCGGCGAGGAAATCTTCGTGCAGCGCGCCTGGCTCGACGCGTTCGGCGGCGCCTCCTACGCGGACATGAGCCTTCCGCGCCTGATCCTGATGAGCCTCGGATCCTCAGAGGCGAACTGGCGCGACCTCTACGCCACCACGAACGGGGGCGTGCTGGGCGCCCGGCTTCTGGAGCCGCAACTCCTGAGCCGGAACCTCGACCGGACCTATCTAAGCTTCGAGGTCCCCGTGCTGATCGCCGCGGGTCGGCACGACCACCTGACCAGCTCCACCCTGGTCCGGGACTATTTCGAGCGCATCCAGGCGCCCGCCAAGACGTTGGTCTGGTTCGAACGCTCCGGACACAATCCGCATCTGGAGGAGCCGGCGAAGTTCAACGCCTGGCTGGTCGACGCCCTGCGATCCTCGCCGCCATAGCCATCCATCGGCGATACATCGCTTGGCCATCCCGCGCGGCCCCGCATAGGATCGCGCCAGCTCGGGGCGCGGCCTCGAAATCCAGTGGGGCTGAACCTGTGAAGATCCTGATTTCGGGCGTCGCGCTCGCCGCGACGTTCGCCCTGGCCGCCTCCGCCCAGGCGGCGGGTCCCATGACCTTCGTCCAGGCCGGCAAGGTGCTGATCGACCCCGCCTCGGGCAAGGTCGAGACCGCCAAGACCCTGGTGGTCCAGGACGGCAAGGTGGTGCGCATCGCCGACGGCTATGTCTCCGATCCCGGCGCGAGCGTGGTCGACCTGAAGGACAGCTTCGTCCTGCCCGGCCTGATCGACAGCCACGTCCACCTCACCGGCCAGCAGAACCCCAACAGCCGCCTGGAGGAGGTCACCCAGTCCTCGGCCGAACAGGCCATGGTCGGCGCCCGCTACGCCAAGCGCACCCTGATGGCCGGCTTCACCACCGTGGCCGACCTGGGCGCCGAGAACGCCGCGATCTTCGCCCTGCGCAACGCCACCGCCAATGGCGATGTCCCCGGCCCGCGGATCATCGCCTCGGGTTCGGCGATCTCCGTCCACGGCGGCCACGGCGACGTCAACGGCTTCAGCGAGGAGGTCATGCACGTCCTGCGGCCGGGCTCGGTCTGCTCGGGACCCGACGACTGCCGCCGCGCGGTGCGCGAGCAGGTCTGGAAGGGCGCCGACATCATCAAGATCACCGCCACCGGCGGGGTGCTGTCCAACACCGCCGCGGGCCTGGGCCAGCAGTTCTCCGACGAGGAGCTGGCGGCCATCGTCGACGCCGCCCACCGCATGGGCCGCAAGGTCACGGCCCACGCCCACGGCCTGGACGGGGTCAACGCCTTCCTCAAGGCCGGCGGCGACTCCATCGAGCACGGCACCTATCTCGACGCCTCGTCCATCGCCCTGTTCAAGAAGTCCGGCGGCTATCTGGTCCCGACCTTGATGGCCGGCGACTATGTGGCCCGGATCGCCGCCGGCCCCGGCAACTTCCTCACCCCGGCCCAGACCGCCAAGGCGCTGGAGGCCGGCCCCAAGATGCTGGACATGGCGCGCCGCGCCCATGAGGGCGGGGTCAAGATCGCCTTCGGCACCGACACCGGCGTCTCGGCCCACGGCGACAACGCCCAGGAGTTCGCCCTGCTGGTGAAGGCCGGGCTCACGCCGCTGGAGGCGGTTCAGTCCGCCACGGTGGTCGCCGCCGAGCATCTGGGCCTCTCCAGGGAGATCGGCGCCCTGACGCCGGGCCACGCCGCCGACCTGATCGCGGTGAAGGGCGACCCGCTCAGCGACATCACGGTCCTGCAGCAGGTCGGCTTCGTGATGAAGGGCGGCACGGTCCACAAGGACTGACGCCTCGCCCCGGCGCGCGCGGCCATGGCCTGAGCGGTCGCAAAAATCCGTCACCAAGCGTGTTTGGCTTCGCTAGACTCCCCATGCCATGAAGCGCGCCGCTTCAGACTCGGATCGCCAGATGCCCATTCCGTTCATCGATCTCCAGGCCCAGCGGGCCCGCCTCGGCCAGCCGCTGGAGGACGCCATCCTCAAGGTGGTGCGCTCTGGCGCCTACATCATGGGGCCGGAGATCGCCGAGTTCGAACGCCAGATGTCCGACTATGGCCAGGCGCCGTTCGTGCTCTCCTGCGGCTCGGGGACCGAGGCCCTCGTCCTGCCGTTGATGGCCTGGGAGATCGGGCCGGGCGACGCGGTGTTCTGCCCGTCCTTCACCTTCGCCGCCACCGCCGAGGCCATGCCCCTGGTCGGCGCCTCGCCGGTCTTCGTCGACATCCTGCCCGACACCTACAATCTCGACCCCGCCAAGCTGGACGCCGCCATCGTCGCGGTGAAGGCGGAAGGCAAGCTCACCCCGAGGGCGGTGATCGCCGTCGATCTGTTCGGCCAGCCGGCGGACTATCCGGCCATCGCCGCGGTCGCGGCCAAGCACGGCCTGAAGCTGATCGCCGATTCCGCCCAGGGCTTCGGCTGCACCTTGAACGGCCAACACCCGATCCATTGGGCCGACGTCACCACCACCAGCTTCTTCCCGGCCAAGCCGCTCGGCTGCTACGGCGACGGCGGGGCGGTGCTGTGCAAGGACGAACGCCTGCACGACCTGCTGGTCAGCCTGCGCGTCCACGGCCAGGCGGTGAAGTCCGACCTTGTGGGCCGAACCTTCGACCACGATCCCAAGTACCTGAATCTGCGCATCGGCATGAACAGCCGGATGGACACCATCCAGGCCGCGGTGCTGCTGCAGAAGCTGACCATCTTCGACGACGAGATCGCGGCGCGGAACGTGGTCGCCGACCGCTACGCCCAGGGCCTCTCCGACGTGGTCGCGGTTCCCAAGGTGATCGACGGCGGAGTCTCGGTCTGGGCCCAGTACACCATCGAGACGCAAGATCGCGACGGCCTGGCCGCCCACCTGAAGAGCCAGGACATCCCCAGCGCCGTCTACTACCCGATCCCGATCCACAAGCAGGACGTCTATTCGGTCTATCCGGCCCCGGGGGGCCTACCGGTCACCGAGGCCAAGTCGAAGGTGGTCATGAGCCTGCCCATGCACCCCTATCTGACCCCCGACCACCAGGACCAGGTGATCGCCGCCATCCGCGCCTATGTGAAGCGCAACGGCTGAGCCGCCCCCAAACAACAACGGACGCGACCCGTGGGGGGCCGCGTCCGTCTCTGATCTGTGACCGCTCGAAACTCCCCCAAGCTCGACCGTTCCAGTCGGGTCAACGGAAACACAGCTGCGACGGCCGCGCATGACGCAAATGGACTATGCCGCGGCGTCGCGCAGGATTTCCTCCCAGTGCTTCAGGGCCAGCAGGTGGCCGATCCCGGGCTTGATGCGCAGCTCACGGGGCGTGTCGCCCAGGAAGGCCAGCAGGTCGGGAAGCGGCGCCATCACATCCTCCGCCCCGTGCCAGACCACCAGCGGCGCCCGCAATGAAGTGACGGTCAGGTTCTGGCCGCGCCGGAAGGCGCGCACCTCGTCGGCTGGCCCGCGGCTTGTGCGGGCCAGGGCCTCACCCACATAGGCGGCGATGAAGGGCAGCACCTCGGGGTGGCCTTCGACAAAGGCCTGGTCGCTGGGGGAGTGGGCGATGGAGCGGCGCAGCACCTTCTCCACCTGGGTCAGCGAGACTCGCAGCCGCAGGACCGCGAACAGGGTCTCGACCACCCATGGATTGTTCTCGATGCGGGCGCGGAATTGGGCGAGCGGATTGCGGGGGGCGTCTTCCAGCCGCCGCGGCGGCCGGCCGGAATAGAGATGCACCGCCGTAACCCGCGCCCCCAGCCGGATGGCCGTCTGCAGCGCCGAGGGCGCCCCCGACAGCAGGGCGCCGATCCGCAGCGTCTTGAGCTCCAGGCGGTCGCACAGCTCGACCATGTCCTGCGCCACGCCGTCGAAGCTGTAGTCCGACCTGGGGTCGGACTGGCCGAAGCCCGGCCGTTCGGCGCTGATGATCCGCAGGCCGAGTTCGCGGGCAAGGCCCTGGGTCCCGGGCGGCATCAGCGACGAGCCCAGACCCTCGTGGAAGGACAGGATCGCCCGGCCGGCCGGATCGCCATAGTCGCGATAGGCCAGGCGCCTGCCGTCGGCCAGTACGATGCTGCGCACCGTGGGCGCGTCGAGGACGGCGTGCTCCACCCGCCGCTCGGGCCCCTCGGCGTCCATGGCGTTGGCCACCGCCGACAGCTCCGTCAGGGCGCGGATCAGGTCACTCTGCCGGTTCAGCCCCATCTTGTCGAAGATGGCGCGGAGCTGGTTACGCACGGTGTTGACGCTGACCTCCAGATCGTCGGCGGCCTCCTTCAGCGCCCGGCCGTCGCGCAGTTTCATGGCCAAACGAACCTCGGCGGCCGTGAGGCCGAAGCTCTCGCGCATGGCCGCCCACAGCCGGCCGGTCTCCTCGATAGCCGGGAACACCACGGCGAAGGCGTCCTGCGTCATCTCCGCGGGTCCGATGGCGCCCGGCAGGTCGCGAGCCGGGATCACATAGGAGAAACGCGGACCCTCCTCGGCGTCGCGCAGCAGCTTCAGGATGATGCGACCGCCGGCCAGGGCCCGGGCCTGGCCCAGGGCCCGGCTGAGAGCCTCGCCATTGGCGGGATCGGAGAAGGTCGGGGCCGAGCCGATCCGCAGCTCGCCCAGGCCATCCTCCATCACCGTCTGGGCCGCGGAATTGGCAGCGATCGTCCGCCCCTGCGCCGACAGCACGATCCAGCCAATGTCGTTCCGGAGCTGTCGGGCGCCGCCCGGCCCCTCGTCCGAACGGCTCAGCAGCCGGGCGATATCCTCGCTGTGGGCCAGGTCGCGGATCGACTGGACGGAGAGGTCTTCGCCCTCGGGCTCCGCGCCGAGCGCGTCGATGAGCTGTTCCCAGTTCTCCAGATCGGCGGCGATCCGATACATGGTCTCGATGACCAGGGCGGCCTTGGCGTCTCTATCGGCGTCCATGCGGGCGGGTCGCCAGTTCTTGCGGGAGAATCAGGCGTCAAGCGTAGCGAACAGGTTCTCCGAACACGACAATTCTAAAACAGCCCGTGCGCCGCCTCGCCAAATCCTCCAGCGACGCCGGGCTTTCCCTTGCGCGGCGCCCTTCCGCCCGGTTAGCTTCCGGTCAAACATTTGTTTAAGTCATTTGGGGGAAAACGCATGAAAGCGGCGGTCTATTACGAGAACGGCGGTCCCGAGGTCCTGAAGTACGAGGAGGTCCCCGACCCCGCCTGCCACCCCAAGGGCGTCGTAATCCGCGTCGAGGCGGTCGCCATCGAGGGTGGCGACACGCTGAACCGCTGGCGCGGCCCGCTGATGACCGTGCCCCATGTGGTCGGCTACCAGGCCGCCGGGGAGATCGTCGCGGTCGGCGCCGAGGTCACCCACCTGAAGGTCGGCCAGAAGGTCGCCACCGTGAACAATTGGGGCAGCCACGCCGAGCTGCGTTCCGTCCCGGCCCGCAACTGCTGGCCGATCCCCGATGGCTTCGACGTCAAGAAGGCCGCCGCCATCCCGGTCACCTTCGGCACCGCCCACGACTGCCTGTTCGAGTTCGGACGCCTGAAGAAGGGCGAGACCGTCCTGGTCCAGGCCGGCGCCTCGGGCGTCGGCGTCGCCGCCATCCAGCTCGCCAAGCGCGGCGGGGCGAGCCTGATCCTGGCCACCGCCTCCTCAGATGAGCGGCTGGAGCGGCTGAAGCCGCTCGGCCTCGACCACGGCATCAACTACACCCGCGACGATGTGGTCCGCGAAGCCAAGCGCCTGACCGACAACAAGGGCGTCGACGTGATCGTCGACTCGGTCGGCGGCCCTACCCTGCAGGGCTCGATCAATGCGCTGGCCTATCGCGGCCGGGTCTCCATGGTCGGCGCCGCCGGGCGCGAGGCCATGGTGGTCGACGTCGGCTCGATGATGGGCGGCAACCGCTCGCTGTCGGGCGTCTTCCTGGGCGCGGAGATCGGCACCGACCGGGTGCACGACAACATCCAGCAGCTGATCGACGACGCCGCCAAGGGCGAGCTTGAGGTGGTGGTCGACAAGGTCTTCAAGCTGTCGGAAGCCGCCGAGGCCCACGCCTATATCGAAAGCCGCGCCGCCGTCGGCCGCGTGGTCTTGGTGCCTTAGATTCAAGTCCAAACACGTGTCATCCCGGAAAGCGCGCGGCGCTTGTCCGGGACCCATACGCACAGGTTCCGCCGGATCGATCGGTGCGTATGGGTCCCGGCCTTCCGCTGCGCTACAGCCGGGATGACAGCCTAGGAGAGCCCCATGCCCCGCGCGAAGAACAGCGCCGTCGAGATCGAGTACGAGAGCTTCGGCCCCGCCGAGGCGCCCGCCGTCCTGCTGATCAACGGCCTGGGCTCGCAGATGACCCGCTGGCCGGCGGCCTTCTGCGAAAAGCTCGTCGCCAGGGGCTATCGCGCCCTCCGCTTCGACAACCGCGACGCTGGGCTTTCCACCTGGTTCAAGCCGGGCGAGTCCTATGCGCTCTCCGACATGGCCGCTGACGCCGTGGCGGTGCTGGACGCCGCGGGCGTGAAGAAGGCCCACGTGGCCGGGGTCTCCATGGGCGGCATGATCGGCCAGGCCGTGGCCATCGCGCATCCCGACCGGGTGCTGTCGCTGACCTCGATCATGTCGGCCAGCGGCGCGCCGGGGACCCTGGACCCGACGCCGGAGGCCGGCGCGGTCCTGACCACCGCCCCGCCCGATCCCCAGGCCGACCGCGAGGCCTTCATCGCCCATGGGGTGAAGAACGCGCTGACCATCGGCAGTCCCGGCTATCCCTGGCCCGACGGCGCTCTGCGCGAGCGGGTCATCGCCGAGCATGGGCGGGCCTTCAACCCCACCGGCTCGGCCCGCCAGATGGCCGCCATCCGCGCCGACGGCGACCGCACCGAGCGGCTTTCGAGGCTCGCCGTCCCCGCCGTGGTCCTGCACGGCGCCGACGATCCGCTGGTGCGGCTGGTCGGCGGCGAGGCCACCGCCAGCGCCATTCCCGGCGCCGAGCTGCGGGTGATCCCGGGCATGGGCCACGACCTGCCGCCGGCCCTCTACGACACCTTCATCGACGCCATCCTGGCCGCGGCGGAGCGCGCCCGGTGATCAACCCGCTGGCCATAGGCCTCGCGGCCCTGCTGCTGGCCATCGCCGGACTGCATTTTTCCTGGGCTTTCGGCTTTCGCTGGCCGGGAACCGATGAGCTGAGCCTGGCCGACAAGGTGCTGGGAGCGCGGCCCGGCTCGCGGATGCCCTCCGCCGGCCTGACGATCTTCGTGTCGCTGGCGATCGCCGCCGGCGCCGCCGTGATCGTCGCCTTCAGCGCCGAAGTCCTGGACGGGCCTTGGCGGCCGCTGGTCGCCACGGCCTATCTCGTGCTGGCCGGAGTCTTCCTGGTGCGCGGCCTGGCGGGCTTCGTCCCCGCCGTCTGGCGGCGCGCGGAGGGGACCGCCTTCCACCGCCTCAACCAACTCTACTATTCGCCGCTCTGCCTGCTGATCGCCGCGGGCCTGGCGGTCAATTTCGCGCTCGGCTGAACCCCGGGCGCCAACCTCGAAGGAACCACCATGGGACGACTTTCCGGCAAGACCGCCGTCATTACGGGCGCCGCCAGCGGCATCGGCCGGGCCAGCGCCATCCTGTTCGCGAAAGAGGGTGCGAACCTGGTCATCGCTGACAAGGCCGAGGCCGTGAACGACACCGCCAAGATGGTGACGGAGGCCGGCGGCCAGGCCGTGGCCCTGGTCGGCGACGCCGGCGAGGAGGCCTTCGTCGAGAGCCTGGTGGCCCGCGCGGTGAAGGACTTCGGCGGCCTCGACGTCTGCTGGGCCAATGCCGGCGTCTCCGGCGGCTGGACCCCCTTCGACGAGCAGGACAGCGCCTTCTGGGCCGAGATCCTGCGCATCAACCTGATCGGCGCCTTCCTGGCCGTGAAGCACGCTTCGCGGGTGATGATCCCAGCCGGCAAGGGCTCGATCATCTGCACGGCCTCGGTGGCCGGCATCCGCTCGGGTGCGGGCGGCTCGCCCTATTCGGCGTCGAAGGCGGGCGTCATCAGCCTGACCCAGACCGCGGCCAACGAGTTCTACGGCACGGGCGTGCGGGTCAACGCCATCTGCCCCGGCCTGATCGAGACCGGCATGACCCAGCCGATCTTCGACGGCGCCCGGGCCCGCGGCAACGAGGACAAGATCGGCCAGCTCAATCCGCTGACCCGCGGCGGCGTGCCCATCGAGATCGCCAACGCCGCCCTGTTCCTCGCCTCCGACGAAGCCTCCTATGTCAACGGCCACGCCATCGTGGTCGACGGCGGGCTGTCCTCCTCCCACCCCGTGGTCCGCCGCAAGCGATGATCTACCTGGCGCGGCACGGCGAGACGCACTTCAACGCCGAGGGGCGGATGCAGGGTCATCTGGACTCGCCCCTCACCGAGCGCGGTCGCGCCCAGGCGCAGGCCATGGGCGAGCGGCTGGCCGAGCTGATCGGCGACCCGGCCGGCTGGCGGCTGATCTCCAGTCCGCTCGGCCGCGCCCAGGCTACCGCCAAGGCGATCGCCGCCCGCGTGGGGCTCACGCCGGAGATCGACCACCGGCTGATCGAGGTGTCGTTCGGCGACTGGGATGGACGGCTGCGCGGCGAGCTGGCGCGGGAGCACCCCGACACCTTCGGCGCCGGCCAATGGCAGTTCGCGGCGCCCAATGGCGAGGGCTACGAGTCCGTCGAGACCCGTGTCGCCGACTGGCTGTCGGAGCTGCCGCCGGAGTCGGAGCGCAAGGTCATCATCGTCTGCCACGGCGGTTCGGGCCGCGTGGTGCGCGGGGCCTATCTGGGCCTCTCGCGCGCCGAGACCTGGGCCCAGGACGTCCCGCAGGACGCCGTCTATCGCCTACTCAATGGATCGAGCGAGAGAATAGACTGTTCCAGCGTGGCCGCGGACTGATCCGGCTCGAGAGCACGACCAGCCCCAGGGCCGCCACCGCGCCCAGCAGGAAGGCGCCGGCCACCGCGCCCGAAAGCCCCGCCGCCCCGATGGTCAGCGGGCGGCGATCCATCCAGTGGACGACCTCGGTCTCCGGGGCCTCGGCGAGGTTGTCGTCGGTATAGTCGCTGTAGTCGGTCATCTCTGGGCTCCACCGCGTCCAAGGGCTCAACCCCCAGGCGGGGCCGTGGTTCCTCCGTCCCCGGCTGGCCTTCGCCGCCGTCGGACGCTAGAAGCGCCCACCTGCTGCAAGAAAAGCCAGAACGAGACCCATGGCCGGACACTCCAAATTCAAGAACATCATGCACCGCAAGGGCCGCGCCGACGCGGTGCGGTCCAAGCTGTTCTCCAAGCTCAGCCGCGAGATCACGGTGGCCGCCAAGGCGGGCCTCCCCGATCCGGCGATGAACGCCCGCCTGCGCCTGGCGGTGGCCAACGCCAAGGCCGAGTCCATGCCCAAGGACAATATCGACCGGGCGATCAAGAAGGGCGCCGGCGGCGACGCCGAGAGCTATGACGAGGTCCGCTACGAGGGCTTCGGCCCCGGCGGTGTCGCCATCATCGTCGAGGGCCTGACCGACAACCGCAACCGCGCCGCGGCCAATATCCGCACCATCTTCTCCAAGAACGGCGGCAATCTCGGCGCCTCCGGCTCGGTGGCCTTCCAGTTCGACCGCCTGGGCGAGATCACCTATCCGGCCAAGGTGGGCACCGAGGACGCGGTCATGGAGGCCGCCATCGAGGCTGGCGCCCAGGACGTGGAGTCCGACGAGGACGGCCACACCATCTACACCGCCTACGAAGACTTCGCCGAGGTCGCCGCGGCCCTCGAGGCCACGCTCGGCGAGGCCAAGACCACCAAGATCATCTGGCGCGCCCAGAACCTCACCCCGATCTCCGGCGAGCCGGTCGGCACGCTGATGAAGCTGCTCGACGCCCTGGACGACGACGACGACGTCCAGAACGTCTACGGCGACTACGACATCTCCGACGAGGACCTGGAGAAGTACGGCGGGTGAGTAGCGCCGGCTTCGCCGTCCTCCTCGCCGTTCATCCCCGCGAAAGCGGGGACCCAGGTTGTTTTCGTTCTTCCGGCGCTGACAACAAAAACGCCTGGGTCCCCGCTTTCGCGGGGAAGAACGGAATTGGAGGTGGGGCCTAGCCTCGCCCCGGCGGCGCGGGGGCCTTGGCTGCTTCCTCCGTCAGCCAGTCGCGGAACGCCGCCACCGCCGGCTTGACCTCCTTCGACGGCGTCAGGAACCAGAACCGCGAGGGTGTGGGCGCGAAGCCCAGCGGCGCGGCCAGCCGCCCGGCGGCGATGTCGCCGGCCACATAGATCCAGGGGCTCAGGCCCACCCCCATGCCGGCGGCGGCGGCCTCCAGCACATAGAAGACGTGCTCGAACTCCTGGACTTCCGGCGCCTGCGGCAGGGTGATCCCCGAATTGTTCTCCCACTCGCTCCAAGCGGTCTGGCGGGTGCCGGTGGTCAGCCGGGTCAGCCCCTCCAGCCCGGTGGGCCCGCCGCCCACCAGTTGCGGCGCCGTCACCGGCCCGGTGAAGTTCTCCAGGAAGGCCATGGCGTGGGCGCCGGCGATCGGCGCGGTCTCGTTCACCCGGATCGCCGCGTCGAACCGCTCGCGGGCGAAGTCCACCGAGGCGTAGGACTCGGTCACCCTCACCCGCACGGCCGGATGGCGCGCGTGGAAGGCCGGCAGGCGCGGGATCAGCCAGCGAATGGCCAGGGTGCCGACGCAGGACAGGTGCAGCTCCTCGTGGGCGGCGGCCTTGAGGTCGGTCAGGGTCCGCTCCACCTGGTCGAAGGCGCCCGACAGGGACGCCGCCAGCCGCTGGCCCGCCTCGGTCAGCTTCAGCCGGTGGCGTGGTCCCTGCGTGAGTTCGAGCCCGACCGCCTCCTCCAGGCTGCGGATCTGGCGGCTCACCGCCCCGTGGGTGACGCACAGCTCGTCGGCGGCCAGCGTCATGCGCCCGCGCCGCGCGAAGGCCTCGAAGGCGCGCAGGGCGGTCAGCGGCGGCAGCGAACGCTTTTCCAGCAGCCTCATCCTTGTGATCTCACCTCACAAGCATACCGCGGTTATATCGTTTGGTGCAACGCAGCACGTCGCCCATCCTGACGGCGTCGAAAGGCTCGCAAGACCAACGCCATGACGGATATCAACCTCGCCCTCGATCGCCCCTTCGCCCAGGAACCGTCGTCGCCACGCGCGCCTCCCACGCGTTTCCGGCCCGCCGCGCCGGATCAGCCAGAGACCTGGCCGAGCCTCTACGACGTGTTCCTGGGCGAAACCTCGCGCAATCCCCTGGTCGGCTGGCCGCGCGAGACCTTCGACGTCCTGAACCGCAAGACCAAGATCCTGCACCTGACCTATCACGGGATCAGCGACCCGGAGGGGATCAAGCGGGTCTTCCTCGACAACGCCGCCAACTACCCCAAGCCCGGCCTGGTCCGGAAGATGGTGGCCCCGGCGCTCGGCGATGGCCTGTTCTCGGCCGAGGGCGAGCTGTGGCGCGACCAGCGCCGGCTGATGGCTCCGGTCTTCACCCCCGCCGCCCTGGCGGGCTTCAACCCCACCTTCATGGCCGTGGCGCGCCGCACCGCCGACCGCTGGGCCATGGGCTCGATCGAGCGGGTCGACATCGCCGCCGAGGCCACCCGCACCACCTTCGAGATCATCGACGAAGCCCTGTTCTCCGGCCAGGCGGGCCTCAATTTCAAGGACACGGCGCCACATCTCGAGGCGCTGATTGCGGCCACCGGCGAGTACCGCCTGGGCGTGCTGTTCGGCATGCCCTGGCTCGACCAGAGCGCCGGCCAGCGCCGCGGCGCCCGGGGCCGCAAGGTGCTGCTGGGCCAGCTCGCCGACTTCATCGCCAGGCGCCAGGCCGCCCCCTCGCCCAGCGAGGACTTCATGACCCGGCTGCTCGACGCCTTCGCCGAGCGCTACGAGCCCAAGGTCGCCGCCAAGCTCGCCCTGGACAACGCCGCCACCTTCTTCGTCGCCGGCCACGAGACCACCGCCAACGGCCTGGCCTGGGCCATCTACCTGCTCAGCCGCGACCCCCAAGCCCAGGACTGGGCGCGCGAGGAGGCCCAGGCCGCCCTGGAGGCCGGCGGCTCGCCGGCCGAGATCCTCGCCCGCCTGCCCTATCTACGGATGGTCTGGGACGAGACCCTGCGCCTCTACCCCCCGGTGCCGCGCATGGACCGCCAGGCCTTGGAGGACGACGAGATCTGCGGCCAGCCGGTGCGCAAGGGCGAGATGGTCAGCGTCTGGCCCTGGGTGGTGCATCGCCACCGCAAGCTCTGGAACGAGCCCGAGCTGTTCAACCCGGAGAACTTCGACCCCGAGGCCAAGGCCCAGCACCACCGCTTCCAGTACATCCCCTTCGGCGCCGGCCCGCGCATCTGCATCGGCATGGCCTTCGCCCAGGCCGAGGCCATGCTGATCCTCTCCCATTGGCTGGCCCGGTTCCGCTTCCGGCCGGTCGACGGCCACATCGTCACCCCCGTCGCCCACACCACCCTCAGGCCTCAGGGCGGCCTGCCGATGATGGTCGAGCGGGTCTAGGGATTACTTGCGGTGGTGGTCTAGCATCGTGTTCCTTCTCCCCTTGCGGGAGAAGGAACACACGCTAGCCCTCATCCCCTGCCGTGAAGCTTAACCGCGGCTCGTGCGTTCCAACCCCATGGACTGGTGGAACCCCGACCTCGTATGGCCCCTGGTGGGCGCGACCATCGCCGGCGGCCTGATCGGCTTCGAGCGCGAATACCGCAGCCGGCCCGCCGGCTTCCGCACCCACATCCTGGTCTGCCTGGCCTCGACCCTGCTGATGCTGGCGGCGGTCCATCAGGTGCGCTGGCTCAGCGACACGCCGCACGAGCTGATCCGTATCGACCCCGTGCGCATGGCCCACGGCGTCCTCACCGGGATTGGCTTCCTGTGCGGCGGGGTGATCTTCCGCGAAGGTCCCACCGTGCACGGCCTGACCACCGCGGCCTCGCTGTGGATCACCTCGGCGCTGGGCGTCCTCTACGGCGTCGGCTTCTACGGCCTGGCGATCGGCGGCACGGTCCTGACCCTGGCGGTGCTGGCCGGCCTGCGCTGGCTGGATTTCCACCTGCCGCATGTCAGCCACGTAGATGTCGCCATCCGCTATCGCCGCGACCAGGCGCCGGGCGAAGCGGCGTTCCGCGCCCTGATCGGCGAGTTCGGGCTGAAGGGCGAGGTGGTCCGCCAGAACCTGACCTCCGACGGGGTGATGGAGCTGGCCGCCACCGTCAAGGGACCACGGCCGGCGGCCACCGACCGGCTCGCCCAGCGCCTGAAGGCAGAACCCGGCGTCCTGGCCTTCGACATTGCTCCGCGCCACGAATGAGCCGTTTCCCCCCACACGGGACGGGGCAAGGTTAATTCGCCCGCCGCCGCCTGAAACAGCTTGGCCGCACCACTAGGCGTGAGCGAGATCGCCGCCAGTCTAGGTTGGGTGACGATCATGAAGACGGTTCTCGGGGCGCTGGCCCTCGCGCTTGCGGTCCTGGCGGGACCCGCCCAGGCCAAGCTCATCACCTTCGACGACCGCACACCGGTCGCCCAGGCGCTCACCTTCTACGAGGGCCTCGACTGGGAGAACATGAGCACCCTGGGCGCCGTCTGGTACGCCGGCTTCGAGGATACCGGCTTCGGCCATGGGACCGTCTCGCCGGAGAACGTCGCCTTCAACGCCGGCGGCGACGTGGTGGGCGCGGTGTCGCTGGCCACCGGGACCTTCGACTTCGAGAGCGCCTATTTCACCGCCGCCTGGATCGACGGCCTGCAGCTGCGCATCCAGGGTTTCAACGACGGGCTTGAACTCTTTTCCCAGGTGCTGAACCTCGACACCGCCGGGCCGACCTTCTTCGCCGCCGGCTGGGGCGGCCTCGACAAGCTGACCTTCACCACTTGGTACGACGGCTGCTCCTGCAAGGGCCGGCAGTTCGTGATGGACAATCTCAAGCTCACCTCCGAGGTCCCCGAGCCCTCCACCTGGGCGATGCTGGTCTTAGGCTTCGGCGGAGTCGGCGTCCTGATCCGCGGCGCGCGCCGCCGGGAGCAGACCGCGATCGCCTAGACGCGCCGGAACTGCCGGGACCGCGAGGTCGTTGTCTCTCCCGAAGCTTCAGGAGAACCCCAGGCCATGGTCGACCAGACGAACAACCAACCCACGCCCAAGCCCCGCCGCGCCGCGGCGCTGAAGCAGGCCGCCGCCCCCTTGGTCGGCGCAGCCTCCGACCTCGCCCATGAAGCCAAGGTGGCTCTGACCGAAAAGGCCAGCGTCCTGCAGGCCAAGGCCCAGGAGGGCTACGGCGTCGCGCGCCAGGAGGCCCGTAAGCGCCTGGGCGAGGCCGAGACCTTCGTTCAGGAGCGGCCCTACGCCTCGCTCGCCATCGCCGCCTTCGCCGGGTTCTTGATCGGCCACATCATCTCCAACGCCAAGACCAACGTCGTCTATCTCCGCGACGAGCGCTGACGCCGGCCCTCTAAGAATCTCCGCGGCGGGGTGCTAAAGCCCCGCCTATGAGCGCCATCCGCCTGTGGGCCCTGTCCAGCCACCACTCCGCCTTCCGCGTCGGCGGCTGGGCCCATCTGCGCCAGAGCGCCGATGGCCTGGCGGGGGCCGCGGGCGGCGCGCGCCACATCACCTCGGAGCGCACGGCCTTGGCCGGCCTGGCCGCGGCGCTCAAGGATTTGCCCGCCGGCGACCTGGTCGTCCATACGGACAGCGCGATCGTGCTCGGCCCGATCCGCGCCGTGATCCTGGGCGAGGCCACCGACCCGCCGGAGGCCGATCTCGACCTCTGGGTCCAGGTCCAGACCGCGTTCAAGGGCCGAACCGTGAGCTTCGTCCGCGCGCCCGTGACGCCGAACACCCCGCAGGCCTTCGCCGCCGCCTGGGCCGAGCTCGCCCGCGACAAGGCCAAGACCCACGGCCCCTTCGCCCACCCGATCCCCAGGCCCAACCTCGCCAAGGTCCAGGGGCTGTAGCGAGGGCCAACCCAACCTGATCGTCACGCCCGTCGCTTGAGGTTCAGCAGGTAGACCTTGCGGTCGAGCGGGTCCTGATCGGTTCGCGGTCGCGACGGGACAGGCCCGCGGACCGGCTGGTGCTGGTGGAAGGCGGTTTCCAGCACCCCCTCGCCGCGGGTCAGGGTCGGCAGCTTCTGCTGCAGCTCGTGCACCCTCGCCGCCGGGATCTCGCCCTCCAGCCGACAGGCGGGTCCCCGCATGAGCTGGGTGCGTGGGATGGCGTCCACCTGGGCCAGGACCGAGAGGATCGCCCCCAGGGTGTCGGCGGGGACCTCCAGCTCGAAACGCTGCATGGGCTCGCAAACCACGACCCCGGCCTGCTTCAGCGCGGCCATCAGCACCAAGGGCGTCAGATTGCGGAAGTCCCCGGCGGTGCTCGACATGCTCTTGTCGAAGATCGCATGCGAATGGCTCTGCCGCGGCTGGTAGCCGGAGTGGGTCATGGTCACCACGCAATCGGTGACCGCCCAGCCGTGCAGGCCCTGGGCCAGAGTCTTGAACACCGTCTCATCCACGGCCCGGTGGAAGGCGTGCGGGATCGAGCCGAACTCCACCTCCAGCCGGAAGGTGACGCCGGAATCGATCGGCGCCGGATCGATCCGCAGGCCCACCGTGGCCAGGAATGGATTGGAGCCTTCGCGCAGCACCTCCACGGCGCAGCCGGTCCCGACCGGCCGCTCGACGCAGATGGTCGTGGTCTCGCGGAATTCGACCTCGACGCCGTACTCGCTGGCCAGGGTCTCCTGGATGACCTCCTTCTGCACCTCGCCATAGAGCGAGACGTAGATCTCCTGGCGGATGTCGTCCTGCCGCAGGTTGATCAGCGGGTCCTGCTCGGCGAGCTGGACCAGGGCGCCCAGCAGGGCGCCGCGCTCCGCCGCCTGGCGCGGAACGATCACCGTCTCCAGGGTCGGCGGCGCGAAATGGCGCTGGGCCGAGCCCGCTCGCGGCAGGCCGATCGCGTCGCCGATCTCGATGTCGCCCAGGCCCCATAGCTTGCCGATCTGGCCGGCGGCGAGAATTTCGCGCTTCACCGCGCCGCCCCGGTCGAAGACCCCGATGGCGGTGACCTTGGCCGCCTTGCCCCGGCCGAAGGTCAGGCGGTCCCGCGTCCGCAGGGTTCCGGAGAACATGCGGACAAAGGCGATCTTCTCGCCCGCCGGCCCGCGCTCGACCTTGAACACAGCGCCGGAGACCGGGCCGTCCACGTCGGCGCGCGCCCGTGGCAGCAGCCGGGCCGCCCCCGCCATCAGCGGCTCGACCCCGGCGCCGGTGATCGCCGAGCCGAAATAGACCGGGTGGACCAGGGCCCGCCGGACCTGGGTGGCCAGCCCTCTGCGGAGCCGGCCAGGCGAGATGAAGCTTCCACCTTCCAGATAGGCGGCCAGCATGAGGTCGTCCTGGTCGGCCAGTCGCTCGACGAGGCGCGCCCTGAACCTGGGGTCCTCGATGTCGAACGGGGTGAAACCGGCGTCCCGCCCGCCGAGATCGCGGGCCGATCCCATGGCGACGATCGCCGGGGTCAGCCGCTCGGAAATCGCCCGCAGGACCGCCTGGTCCTGAGCCCCGCGGCGGTCGATCTTGTTGACGAAGATCAGCGTCGGAATCGTCAGCCGCTGCAGGGTCCGCATCAGGACGCGAGTCTGGGCCTGCACCCCTTCCACGGCCGAGATCACCAGCACCGCGCCGTCCAGCACGGCCAGCACCCGCTCCACCTCGGCGATGAAGTCCGGGTGGCCGGGCGTGTCGATCAGGTTGACCGCGACGTCGCCCACCACGAAGGAGGCGACGGCGGTCTTGATGGTGATCCCGCGTCGCCGCTCCTGATCCAGGGAGTCGGTCTGGGTGTCGCCGTCGTCAACGCTGCCGATCGCCGCTATGGCGCCGGCCTCGTAGAGCAGTCGTTCGGTGAGGCTAGTCTTGCCGGCGTCTACGTGCGCCAGAATCCCCAAGTTGAGCGTGGGCATAGAGCTTCAAATCCTGTCGATAAGAGGAATCTCCTTTCGCGATGGACATGAAGCTTCGGCGCACAGGGCTCTCCGGGATCGGTTGTTCGGACACTCAGGACAACAGATGCCTGGCCCCCTGGCAACCGGGCCCTGGCGCAAACCTCGGCCTTGGGTAGGAATAGGCGCCGTGAGTGACCCTGCCGCCATAGTCGCCCTGCTGGCGCCCTTCCGCCCGGCGGCCGGACCCTTCGTGGTCGGGGTCACCGGCTCGGTGGCGGTGGGCAAGAGCACCTTCGCCCAGGCGCTGAAGGTGGCCTTCGAGGCGAGCGCGCAGCGCGTGGAGCTCGTCTGCACCGACGGCTTCCTGCGGTCCAACGCCCGGCTGGAGGAGCTGGGCCTCACCGTCCAGAAGGGCTTCCCCGCCAGCTACGACCACGCCGCCCTGCGCGCCGCCCTGGAGGGCGTCCGCCACGCGCCCACCCGTTTCCCCGGCTACAGCCACGTGACCTACGACGTCGACGAGGCGCTGGCCCGCGAGGTCGCCCCGCCCGACGTGCTGGTCATCGAGGGCCTGGCCCTGCGCCATCCCCTGACCGGCCCGCCCGGCCTGCTGGACGCCTTGGTCTATCTGGAGGCCGACGAGGCCGACCTGGAGCGCTGGTTCGTCGCCCGCTTCATGGGCCTCTGGGACCTGGCCGAGCATGACCCGACATCCTTCTACGCCCGCTTCCGGTCCATGAGCCGCCCGGAGGCGCAGGCCTTCGGCAAGATGGTGTGGGAGCGCATCAACCTGCCCAACCTGCGCGACCACATCGCCCCGGCCCGCGCCCTCGCCGACCTGGTGGTCCGCAAGGCGGGCGATCATGCTATCGCAGGCGTCGAGACGCCCTACGTGACGGGACAACTGGATGTATAGGGGCATTGCCTTGGGGGCCATCGCCGTCATGGCGGTCGGAGCTTGTCAGTCGACACACGGGCCTCGTACGGCGGACGCCTGCGTAGCACTCGATCCGAGGCCCTGGCGCGCCCTGACTCAGCTCCCCACCGGCGCCGAAGCGATGCGCCAGATCGCGGCGCGGCGCTCTTCAATTCCGAATCCGCCCAGCTATGACCGCGAGCGCTGGTACGATCTGCCGAATGGCGAGGTCATGCTCTGTCGCTCCGACCGAGCAGATTGCGTCGGTGAGTCGTGGCGGTTCGCCCCAACCGAAGGCGGCGAGCCGACTATCACCAATACTGACGCCTGGGTTTGTGTCGCGGACGAGCTGAGATAGCCCGCCACCGCATATATACCAGCTATCCTGCCGCCCTACCCTGATCGGAGCCCCCTTGGCCGACGCCGTCCTGCCCACGACCGACCGCCCGCCGATCAGCCCCAATGCGTTCATCCTGCTGGCGGCCTGGATCGCATCGGGCTTTGCGCTCGCCCTGGTCCCGGAGGCCACGGGCCCGCTGACCTTCGCCTTCGTGGTGCTGGGCTGGATCGCCGCGGTGGTGGTCCATGAGTTCGGCCACGCCTTCACCGCCCACAAGGCCGGCGACCCGACCATCGCCGAGAAGGGCTACCTCACCCTCGACCCGCTGAAATACGCGGACCTGGGCACCTCCATCGTCATCCCGGTCATCGCGCTCGTCCTGGGCGGCATCGGCTTTCCGGGGGGCGCGGTCTATCTGCGCGAGGACATGATGCGCACGCGAGCTTGGCGCTCCCTGGCCAGCCTGGCCGGACCCGCCGGCACCTTCGTGGTCCTGCTGGCGCTGGGCGGCGTCATCCACCTCGCGGCCCCGGCCCTGCCCGGCGGCGCGGGCAATCCCCTGGTCGCGGCGCTGGCCTTCCTGGCCTTCCTGCAGGCCACGGCCCTGGTGCTGAACCTGCTGCCGGTCCCGGGCCTCGACGGTTTCGGCATCCTGCGCCCCTGGCTGGCCCAGGCCGTGCGCCGGCGGCTGGCGCCCATCGAGGGGATCGCCATGCTGGCCCTGCTGGCCCTGCTGTTCTTCGTGCCCTTCGCCGCGCGGCTGTTCTTCGGCGTGGCCCTGCTGCTCACCGACATCCTGGCCCTGCCCCGCGAGCTGATCCAGGCCGGTTGGGACGCATTCAAGTTCTGGAGCTAGCGCTTCAGGCGTGGGCCTCGCCCGGCTCGGCGGCGCGGGCGCTTAGCCGACCGGCGAAGGTGCTCACATGCCGCGCGCCCTGCCACAGCTCGGCGCCGAAGGCGTTGACCAGGCGCGAGGCCCGCTCAAGGGCCTGCGCCTCCGAGGCGCACGACCATTCCTCCGCCCGCGCCACCTGGCCCGCGGAATCGAACACATAGAGCCGATAATCCATCTCGCCGTCCTCCGTCCTTGACGGCAGACGAACCGGCGCCCGCGCCGCCCGGTTCCTTCACGTTCTGCGTGTGTGCGCGAGCAGCAGGCGTGCCGCCCTACCCGTCCATCAGCACGATGTCCCAGCGGTACCTGCCCGCCCCGGCCGCGACCGCCACGGAGGTCCCAGCCTGGTCGGCGAGGCCCTTATAGAGCTGGTCCCTGGCGTTCAGCGCCGCCTCCTCGGGGAAGTACATCTGGGCGTTCAGCCGGTGGGCGCTCCCGCGCACGTCGAAATGGATGTGCGGCGTCCTCAGGCCGATCGGCGAGTCATAGGCGGCCGGCTTGATGGTGGTGATCCGCCAGCCGCCGTCCTTGTCGGTGCGCAGGTTGGCGAAGCCCTGGAAGTTGGGGTCCAGCGGCGCCTTGCTGATGTCGTTGGGGTGGGCGTAGCGGCCCGCGGCGTTGGCCTGCCAGATCTCCAGGGTCGCGTCGCGCATCGGCGCCCCGTGCCGGTCCAGCACCCGGCCCGAGACCTCGATGACCTCGCCCAGCGCGCGCGCCTTGTGGCCCTTCAGCCAGACCAGGTCGGCGTCGGCCTCGGCCAGGTGGCCCACCGGATAGAAGGGGCCCATGGGCGACTCCGCCGTGCCCGCCAGCGGCGGCAGGGCCTGACCCTCCGCGCCGCGCCCGCCGGTGACCAGCGCCGCCCCGGCCATGACCGCGAAACCCCGACGCGAAACCAGAAGACTGTTCACTGACGCCTCCCATATCTGCGTTCATCCCGGGGGCGATTGGATACCCACGGGCGGCCAAGTCCATTGGAACTTGTTCAACTTTCCGCCCGCACCCTGAGGCTGCGCCGCCCAGCGAAATGCAGCCGGAACGGAGTCGCCGGGCCGGAGATGTTCTGCTTTTGTTCGATGTCAACATGTCAGCAGGAGCCCCCATGACCAAGGTCCGCTACACCGGCGTCACCGACCCCAAGGCCGCCTTCGAGGCCCTGCGCGACTATCACCACGCCCTGATCAAGCTGCAGACCCGCTGCCGGCCGTTCGGCGCCGACTACCTGGTGATCCTGGCCGCCAAGGAGGCCCTGGAGACCGCCGCCTTCCACTTCACCCGCGACAGCGGCTTCTATGCGGGGGCGCCGCACGGCTGACCATGCGCCCGCTGGCCAACCTCGCCGACGCCAGGCTGGAGGACGCCCGCCGCTATCCGGGCTGCGTCCTCATGCTGGGCTGCGAGATCTGCGGCTGGGCCCGGGGCTATGACGTGGGCAAGATCATCAACCGCCTCTACGAGCTGCGCGACGGCGGCTTCACCACCCTGGTCTCGGACGTGGCCAGGTCGGTGAAGCGGCCGTGTCCGCGGTGCAAGGGCAAGCACTGGACGACCCAGTTCGCCTACCCGGCCCACATCGACGCGCGGGAGTCGAAGCGACTGGCGGGGCGGTATCGGAACTGATGGGGCGGCTTCTTGCTAAATCCACGACGCAGGACTAGCCGTATGCGTCCGGGATGAAGCGGTGTCCCGGTAAGGCTTCGGCCCAAGCACCGCGCAACTCCGCTTGGAGACGCGCATGGCTTCCAGTCGCACCTCACCCCGCCGATATCCAGCCCGTAGAGCCGTCGTCATCGGCCTGGGTCTTTCGCTGGCGTCCGGCCTGGCGAAAGCCGCCTGCCCACCCGTTCGGGTGCTCTTCGTCTGCCCGGCAGGCTCAGTCAAAAGCGCCATCGCCCGCGAAGCCCTTAAGCGCCGCGCCGCCGATGAGGGCGTTTCCCTATCCGTCTCCTCGCGTGGCGTGCATCCCGAGGACCATGTCTCCCCCGGCCTGGCGGCCAGACTCAAGGCCGACGGCCTCAATCCCGCCTCGGAGCCACTTCGCCTGCTGACGCAAGCCGACGTCGCTCAGGCCGACATGGCCATCGCCTTCGACGCGGCGGCGGACGAGCCGATGTTGCGTTCGGCGCAGGCGTGGAAGACCCCTTCCTGGAATGGAGACTACGCCGCCGCCAAGGCCGATCTGGATGGCCGGCTTGCCCTGCTGCTGGTGGAACTCAAGGCGCGCGCCACGCGCCCTTGTGGAGCACCATGACCGCGCCGCGCGCTCTAGGATGACCTCGCACGACAGGAGAACGAGATGACGGAAGCCGCCTTCGACCGACGCGCCCTGCTCGCCGCGACAGGATTGCTGGCCGCCGCCCTCCCGGTCGCGGCTCAACCCGCCGCCTTCGCGCCGAAGCCCCTACCCCTCAATCCCAAGGCAGTTCCGGGCCTGTCCGAGAAGCTGCTCATCAGCCATCACGACAACAACTATGTCGGCGCCGTGAAGCGCCTGGGCGCGATCCGCGCCGAGTTCGGCAAGCTCGATTTCGCCACGGCTTCCATGTTCCAGATGAACGGCCTCAAGCGGGAGGAGCTGATCGCCTGGAACTCCATGATCCTGCACGAACTCTATTTCGCGGGACTGGCGGCGCGGGCCGCCCCCAGCACAGGCCTCGCTCAGGCCCTCGAGCGTGATTTCGGCAGCCATGATCGTTGGGCCGGAGAGTTCACGGCGATGGGCAAGGCGCTGGGCGGCGGGTCAGGCTGGGTGCTGCTGACCTATAGCCGACATGACGGAAGGCTCGTGAACACCTGGGCCTCCGATCACACCCAGACGCTCGCGGATGGCGCGCCCCTCCTGGCGCTCGACATGTACGAGCACGCCTATGCCTTGGACTACGGCGCAAAGGCCGCCGACTACGTGGACGCCTTCATGAATGCGATGACCTGGTCGGAAGCCAATCGTCGGTTCGTTTCCGCCTCGCGGGCCTGATGTTTCGCGATCTCATCGCCTGGCCCGACCGTTCCGGCCCTCGGCTCAGGCCTTGACGGCGAGGCCGTCGCCATCGAAGAGATCAGCCACGGCTGGCGCGTCTGGTTCTACCGCCAGCCCATCGGCCTCATCGATCCCCAAGGCCGCAGACTGTTACCCGTCCAACCGGGCTGAACTGTTACCTATCCATCCGCTGGACAACGTGTGCTGCCGGGTTGGAGAGGTGACAGACCAGCCCGGATAGATGGGTAACAGTCCCGGCTTTGGGGGGCTGTGCTTTCCGTGTTTTCGGTGGTCGATCTTGGCTTCGCCAGCCTCGCCGACGCCCAGCTGGAGGATGCCCGCCGCTATCCGGGCTGCGTCCTCATGCTGGGCTGCGCGGTCTGCAGCTGGGCCAGGGGCTACGAGGTAGGGGAAGCCCGCCTCTACGAGCTGCGCGACGGCGGCTTCACCACCCTGGTCTCGGATGTGGCGGGCTCGGTGAAGCGGCCGTGTCCGAAGTGCAAGGGCAAGGACTGGGTGACCCAGCTGGCCTACCCGGGCCACATCGACGCGCGCGAGACCAAGCGGCTGGCGGGGGCGGTATCGGAATTGGAGCGGCGACGTCTGAACGATCAGCCACTTCTCGCTTTACGAGAGGTCCATTGCACCCACAACCGGTGAGACCTACGGTCCCGTCAACTTTTTGAGCGGGGGCTCCAATGAAAGCACTGAAACTGGCGATGACGGCGATTCTTGCCGTCTCGACCGCCGGCTGCGCGACGCGAGCGAGTTCCGTAGCGCCTGTCTCGATCTCGGCGAACGAATACTCGACGCTGAACTGCGCCGACTCCCGCGCGGAGGCCAACGCGGCTCGGGAACGGGCGTTTGCGCTGAGCCGGCGGCAGAACAACGCCGCCACCGCAGACGCCGCGGCGGTGTTCCTCTTCCTGCTTCCCTTGGGCTCGGTGTTTGGCGCCGACGTCTCGGGCGAGCTCGCCCAAGCCAAGGGCGAAGTCCTAGCCCTGGATCGCCGGGTCCGCATGGCCTGCGACGCACAGGTGTCCGGCGCGCCGGTCCAGGAGGCCGCCGCAATGCCTGGCCCCACGGGGGTTCCGGCGACGCAAGGCCTCGTCAAGCCAGCCAAGGCCTGCGGAATGGTCAAGCAAGCCAACGGCGGGTCGCGCCTCGTTCCCTGCTGAGGGGGCCGCGCAATTCGCCAACCTATTGGCTAGCACCCGTTCGATAGTTCGCGATCCCGGCGCGTGCAGCGCGCCCCTCAACGTTTGCTTAACCCTGCCGACGTCCTGTATCTCTCCGTGGAACAGATGACGAACGCGCCGATTCCCATGACCGCTTCCCTCCGCATCCTCGGCCTCGATCCCGGCCTGCGCCGCACGGGCTGGGGCGTGATCGCGGTGGAGGGATCGCGGCTGACCCATGTGGCCCACGGGGTCATCGCGCCCAAGGACAGCCTGCCCTTCGCCGAGCGGCTGCTCTGCCTGTTCGACGCCATCTCCGAGGTCGTCGCCCTCCACGCGCCGCACGAGGCCGCGGTGGAGGAGACCTTCATGAACAACAACGCCGCCTCGGCGCTGAAGCTGGGCCACGCCCGGGCCATGGCCATGATCGTGCCCGCCCGTGCCGGCTTGCTGGTGGCCGAATACGCCGCCACCGTGGTCAAGAAGTCGGTGGTCGGGACCGGGGCGGCCGACAAGGACCAGGTGGGCTTCATGATCGCGCGCCTGCTGCCCACCGCGGGCAAGACCACCGCCGACGCCGCCGACGCCCTGGCCGTCGCCATCGCCCACGCCCACCACCGCCGGGTCCGCAACCTCGGGGCCGCGGCGTGATCGGCCGGCTGCGCGGCCTGGTCGCCGAGGTCGGCGAGGAAGACGCCCTGATCGACGTGGCCGGGGTCGGCTATGTGGTCCGCTGCGGTTCGCGCACGCTGGGCCACCTGCCGGCCATGGGCGAGGAGGCGGTGCTGCACGTGGAGACCCAGTGGTCCGAGGCAAACGGCATGAAGCTCTACGGCTTCCTGGGCCGCGACGAGCGCCGGGCCTTCGTCATGCTGCAGGCCATCCAGGGGGTGGGGCCCAAGGCCGCGCTCTCCGTGCTCGACGTCCTGCCGCCCGCGGAGCTCGCCCAGGCCTGCGCCCGCGACGACAAGGCCGCGGTCGGCCGCGCCAACGGGGTGGGCCCCAAGCTCGCCCAGCGCATCGTCACCGAGCTGAAGGACAAGCCGCTGACCGACGGCCCGGTGGCGGCCTTCCACGCCGGGGCGCTCACGCCCGCCACGCCGCCGCCGCCCTCCGCCGCCGGCGAGGCGGTGGCCGCCCTGCTGGGTCTCGGCGTCGCCGAGGTCAATGCGCGCCGCGTGGTCGAACAGGCCCACCTGCGGCTGGGCGAAGACGCCACCATCCAGGCCCTGATCAAGGCCGGCCTGCAGGAGCTGGGGCGGTGATTGAGTCCGACCACGGAAAACACGAAAAGCGCGGACAAGGCGCCCGTCAGGGCGCGATCTCCAGCGCGCAAACCACGACGGCTCGTTCGCAAGGATGGCGCTTCGCGCGTCCGCGCTTTTCGTGTTTTCCGTGGCCGGCCTTCATAGGGCCGCCCCTATGACCCGCATCATCTCCAGCGAACCCCAGGCGCAGGACGCCCCGACCCACGACAAGGCCCTGCGCCCGCAGACGCTGGCCGAGTTCGTCGGCCAGGAGCAGACCAAGGGCAATCTCAAGGTCTTCATCGAGGCGGCCAAGAGCCGCTCCGAGGCGCTCGACCACGTGCTGCTGTTCGGCCCGCCGGGCCTGGGCAAGACCACCCTGGCCCAGATCGTCGCCCGCGAGCTGGGGGTGAATTTCCGCGCCACCTCCGGCCCGGTCCTGGCCAAGGCCGGGGACCTGGCGGCGATCCTGACCAATCTCGAACCGCGCGACGTGCTGTTCATCGACGAGATCCACCGCCTGGCCGCCAATGTGGAGGAGATCCTCTATCCGGCCATGGAGGACCACGTCCTGGACCTGATGATCGGCGAGGGACCGTCCGCGCGTTCGATCCGCATCGACCTGGCGCCCTTCACCCTGGTGGCGGCGACCACCCGGGCGGGCCTGCTGGCCACGCCGCTGCGCGACCGGTTCGGCATCCCCCTGCGCCTGGAGTTCTACACCCACGGCGAGCTGCAGAAGGTGCTGGCCCAGGCGGCTCTGAAGATGGGCCTCAGCCTCGCGCCCGACGGCGCCGCCGAGATCGCCGCCCGCGCGCGGGGCACCCCGCGCGTCGCCGGCCGGCTGCTGCGCCGGGTGCGCGACTTCGCCACCGCCGACGGGGTGGTGGTGATCGACGGCAAGGCCGCCGCCCGGGCGCTCGCGCGCCTCGACGTCGACCCCGCCGGCCTCGACGCCCTGGACCGCCGCTACCTCACCGCCCTGATCGACAACTATGGCGGCGGCCCGGCCGGGGTGGAGACCTTGGCCTATGCGATCGCCGAGGCCCGCGACGCGGTGGAGGACGTGATCGAGCCCTTCCTGTTGCAGCAGGGCTTCATCCAGCGCACGCCGCGCGGCCGCATGGCCTGCGGCAAGGCCTACAGCCACCTGGGCCTCACCCCGCCCCCGCAGATCCAGGCGGGCGGGCAACCGACCCTGTTCGAGGACGACCAATAAAAGCCGTTCATCCCCGCGCAAGCGGGGATGAACGGAATAGGTGTGGATGCGCAGCTTCCGCGACTCCCCGACTTGCGCCATCCTCCCGACGAGGGGGAGCTCCGCGATGGCCCGCAACATCCTGCTCGTCGCCGTGGGCGTCGTCCTCTGGTTCGCCGCCGCCATGGTGGTCCGCTACGCCGCGCCGTTCGGGTGGTTCAGCCGCGACGCCGCCCCCATCGTCTTCGCGGTCAGCGCCGCCCTCGCGCCCCTGGTGGTGCTCGCCGTCCATCGCCTGACCGGCGGCGCGCCGGGCGGACACCTGCGGACCGCGGCGCTCGCCTCCACGCCGGCCCTGCTGCTGGACGGCATGGCCTTCGCGTGGCAGCCGCAGCTTTATGGCGTCCCGGACCTGACCCTGCCCGGCGCCTGGCTGCTCTACGGCGTCGGCGCGATCCTCGCCTCGGGGCTGACCTTGGACGTGGGGTCGTCTAGATCAGCGCCATGACTGAACAACCCTCCGCCGGCTGGCTCGACGGCCGCGAACACGTCCTGCCGGTGCGCATCTATTACGAGGACACCGACTTCACCGGCGTCGTCTATCACGCCAACTATGTCCGCTATTTCGAGCGCGGACGGAGCGACTTCCTGCGCCTCGCCGGCATCCGCCACGCCGAGCTGCAGGACCAGGACGCGGCCTTCGCCATCGTGCGCATGGCGTTGGAGTTCAAGCGCGTCGCGCGTATCGACGACGCGCTCGCCGTGCGCACCACCTATGACAGCGCCCGGGGGCCGCGGCTGTTCATCGGCCAGCAGATCTTCCGGGGCGAGGACCTGATCTGCCAGGCCCAGGTGGAGGCGGCCTGCATCGACCTCGCCGGCCGCCCGCGCAAGCCGCCGGCCGGCATGTTGGAACAGTTGCGTCCCTACTTCGCTTGAACAGGTCCGTGTTAAGCCGCGCTTAACCAAAAATGGCGGCCTTAAGATCGCCACCCCGGCGGGTTTTGAAGTCTAGCCCCGCCGCTATTCCTGGAGCCCGCATGGACGCCGCGCCGATCACCGCCGACAGCTTTTCGTTCATCAACCTGTTCCTGCGCGCCGACTGGGTTGTGAAGGGCGTGATGGTCGGGCTGATCCTGGCCAGCCTGTGGTCGTGGACCGTGATCCTCGACAAGGTCTTCCGCCTGACCGCGCTGAACCGCGAGGTCGACATCTTCGAGGACGAGGTGGCCTCCGGCCGCCCCCTGGAGGAGATCGCCGCCGACGCCGGGGAACGGCCGTCCCACGCCCTGCCCCGCATGCTGCAAGCCGCCCTGCGCGAGTGGCGCGAGGCCCGCCAGCGCGGGGTCAGCAACGAGAGCCAGGCCGCCTTCCTGATCCAGCGCATCGACCGCCAGCTCGACACCACCATCGCCCGCGAGAGCGCCCGCGTCGAAACCGGCCTCTCCTCGCTCGCCATCGTCGCCACCGCCTCGCCCTTCGTCGGCCTGTTCGGCACGGTCTGGGGGATCATGAAGGCCTTCCAGGCCATCGCCATCGAGAAGTCGACCAACCTCGCCGTCGTCGCCCCCTCCATCGCCGAAGCCCTGTTCGCCACGGCCGTCGGCCTGATCGCGGCTATCCCAGCTTACATCGCTTACAACCGCTTTTCGTCCGACGCCGGACGATATTCGGCCCGCCTCGAAGGCTTCGCCGACGACCTGTCGACCGCAATCCAGCGGCGCCTAGCCGAGCGGGGCTGAGCCATGGCGCTCTCCGCCCACGACGCCTTTTCCGCCACCGGCGGGTCGCGCCGCCGCCGCGGTCGCCGCAACCGCGGCGCCCTGGCCGAGATCAACGTCACCCCGCTGGTCGACGTGATGCTGGTGCTGTTGATCATCTTCATGGTCTCCGCTCCATTGCTGACCGTGGGCGTGGAGGTCGAGCTGCCCAAGACCGAGGCCGGGGCCATGGAGGACGATTCCGAGCCCCTGACGGTCTCGATCCGCGCCGACGGCTCGCTGTTCATCCAGGAAGATCCCGTGCCCTTCGCCGGAATGGCCCCGCGCCTCCGCGCCATGATCGGGGAGAGCGCCTCCAAGCCGATCTATGTCCGCGCCGACGGCAAGTCCTCCTATGAGGTGGTGGCCCAGGTGATGGCGGCGCTGGCCGCCTCCGGCTTCACCTCGATCAACCTGATCACCGATACGGGCGGGCCTTCCTCGGGCGGCGACGCCCGCAAGCGCTGAGGCCGGCATGGCGTCGCGCAGCCGCGAATTCTCTCCGGCGATGATCGCCTCGCTGGCCCTGCACCTGGGCGTGTTCGGGCTGGCCTTCGTCTCGTGGCCGTGGACGCGGGAGCTCTCGGTCGGCGCCTCGGTGCCGATCAACATCGTCTCCAACGCCCCCGACACCAACCTGCGCCAGGCCGTCCAGGCGCCGGAGGAGCAAACGGCCCAGACAGAGCAGCCCGTCCCCGACGCTCCGGCCGAGGCCGCCGCTCCGGACCCGGCCCCGATCCCGACCCCGCCCGCGCCGAAGCCCGCCTCCGCGGCGCCGCCCAAGCCCACCCTGAAGGCCCCGACCAAGCCCGCGCCCAAGCCGCAGAAGACCGCCAGCCTCGACCTCGACGCCCTGGCCGCCGACGTGGCCAAGGCCGCTCGCTCGTCGGGATCGCGGACCTCCTCGGCCGCCAAGGGCCCCGCCCGCCAGGAAACCGCCAAGGTGGCGCGCCCGGACATGGGTGACGGCATGGCCGCCAATGCGCTGAAGGGCCTGGCCGACGAACTGCAGCGGCGCTGGAACCCCAATTGCGAGGTCGAGGGCGGCCGCTCGATCAAGGTGCGGGTGACCTTCACCCTGGGCGCCGGCGGCCAGGTGATCGGTCAGGTCGAGGCCGGCGGCAAGGAACGCTCGGCCAACGCCGTCGAGCAGGCCGCCGCCGAACGCGCCATCCGCGCGGTCTACCAGGCCGCCCCCTTCAAGAACCTGCCCCGCGACTTCTACGGCGACCGCATCGCGGTCAACTTCAACGCCGCAGAGGCCTGTTCCTAGGCCTTCAGGAGACACGACCGATGCGACTGAAATCCCTTGCCCTGGCGGTGTTGGCGGTCCTCGCCACGACGCTCGCCGGCGCCGCGCCGGCCCGGGCCCAGATCGAGGTGGACGTCAATCGTGGCGACGTCCAGCCGCTGCCCGTGGCCATTCCCGCCTTCGGCGGCGCCCGCGGCGCGGAGATCGCCCAGGTCATCACCGCCAACCTGGAACGCTCGGGCCTGTTCCGACCTATCGACCAAGCCGCCTTCATCGAGAAGAGCCTGGACGTCAATGTCCAACCCCGGTTCCCCGACTGGAAGGCGATCAACACCCAGGCCCTGGTCAATGGCCAGGTGACCGTCGAGGGCGGCCGACTGACGGTCAATTTCCGCCTGTGGGACGTTTACGCCGAGCAGCAACTTCTCGGCCTGCAGTTCACATCCACCCCGGAGAACTGGCGGCGCGTGGCGCACAAGATCTCCGACGCCGTCTATGAGCGGCTGACCGGCGAGAAGGGCTATTTCGACACGAGGATTGTCTTCGTTTCCGAGAGCGGCGGGCGGCTGAACCGCATCAAGCGGCTTGGGATCATGGACCAGGATGGGGCCAATCCCAGCTACCTGACCGACGGCTCCTACATCGTCATGACGCCGCGGTTCTCCTCGACCAGCCAGGAGATCACCTACATGGCCCTGCGGCCGGAGGGCTCATCGATCTACCTGTTCAACCTGGAGACCGCCCGGCGCGAGACCCTCGGCAATTTCCCCGGCATGGTCTACGCCCCGCGCTTCTCGCCGGACGGTGGCCGCGTGGCCTTCTCGGTGGAGCGCAACGGCAACAGCGACATCTATGTGATGAACCTGCGCAACCGCGCCGCGGCCAAGCTGACCTCGGACCCCTCCATCGAGACCTCGCCCTCCTTCTCCCCCGACGGGACGCGGATCGTCTACAATTCCGACCGCGGAGGAAGCCCGCAGCTCTATGTAATGGGCGCGGACGGATCGGGCGCGCGGCGCATCTCCTTCGGCTCGGGGCGCTACACCACCCCGGTCTGGAGCCCGGTGGGCGATTTCATCGCCTTCACCAAACAGGTGGGCGGCCAGTTCCACATCGGTGTGATGAAGCCCGACGGCTCGGACGAGCGGCTGCTGACCACCAGCTATCTCGACGAGGGCCCCACCTGGGCGCCCAACGGCAGAGTTCTGATGTTCAGCCGGGAAACACCTGGCGGCGCCCCGCGTTTGTGGACGGTGGACGTCACCGGACGGATCCTGCGGCCCGCCCCTTATCCCGGCTCGGCCTCGGACCCGGCCTGGTCGCCGCTGTTGAATTAGTCGTTTCAGGTATTGGCGCGCCAAACGCGCCATCACCGGATTGTTAGGCCTTCAAAAAGCCGAATAGGTGCAGGTACTCGGAACGTCTGGGAACCCGCCGTCGTAAACATCAGAAGGAGAAGCCCACGTGCAGAGCTTCAATACCAAAGGCGCCGTTCGACTGGCCCTGATCGCCGCCGCGGCGCTGTCCATGACAGCCTGCGCGTCAAAGCCCAAGCCGCAGCCGCCCGCCCCGACGCCGCCAGCGCCGACGGCCCCGGCGCCGATGGAGCCGGCCCCGGCCCCGGCGCCTGCCCCTGTGGGCGTAGTCCCGGGCTCGACCCAGGACTTCGTCGTCAATGTCGGGGACCGGGTCTATTTCGACCTCGACCAGTATGACATCCGCTCCGACGCCGCACCGGTCCTCGACGCCCAGGCCGCCTGGCTGGTGCGCTATCCCGCCGTCCAGGTCCGTATCGAAGGCAATGCCGACGAACGCGGCACCCGTGAGTACAACCTCGCCCTCGGCTCGCGCCGGGCCAATTCGGTGCGCGAGCACCTGGTGAGCCGTGGCGTCGCCCCGAACCGCATCTCCACGGTGTCGTTCGGCAAGGAACGCCCGATCGATCCGGGCACCAGCGAAGAGGCCTATCAACGCAACCGGAACGCCGCCACGGCGATCACCGGCGGCGCGCGCTAGTCTCGAGCGCTTTCAGCATGCAGGCGGGGTCCCGGCTGGGACTCCGCCTGTTTTGCGAGCCGCAATTCGGTCGCCCGAACCAGGTTAGAGTGACGACATGATCTTCCGCCGCCTCGCCCTGCCCCTCGCCCTTGCGCTGATCTCGACCACGGCGCTCGCCCAGACCCCGATCGACCCGCTCGACGCCCGCGACGCGCGGCGGCTCGACCGCATGGAGCAGGTGATGCGTGAACTGCGCGCCATCGTCTTCCAGGGCCGCGACTCCGGCAAACCCGTGGTGATCCAACCGGCGGAGACCGACTACCAGCTCCAGGAGCTGACACGGCGCCTGGGCGAGCTGGAACAAAGCCTCACCCGCATGACCGGTGACCTGGAGAGCGCCACCCGCGACGGCGAACTGGCCCGTCGCGAGAACGAGGCCCTGAAGGGCCAGATCAAGAGCCTCTCCGACAAGATCGCCGCGTTTGAAACCCGCGCCGCGGCCGCGGAAATCCCGGTCGACGCCGGCTTGCCGGCGCCGGAGCTGTCCGGCGCACCGCCGACCCAGACCGCCACCGAGACCTTCAACCAGGCGCGGCAACTGATGCTGAGCGGCGACTATGACGGCGCCGAGGCCGGCTTCCGCGCCTACGTGGCGCGCTACGGCGACAGCCTCAAGGCGCCCGAGGCGCGCTACTGGCTGGGCAAGACCCTGTCGGCGCGCGCGGCCCACGCGGAGGCGGCGGGCGCCTATATCGGCGCGATCCGCGGCTGGCCGGCCACCCCCTGGGCGCCCGACGCCGTGGTCGAACTGGCCCGCGCCCTGATCCAGATCAAGAAGCCCGCTGACGCCTGCCAGACCCTGGCGGAGTTCTCGCGCCGCTACCCGAAGGCGCCCCCGGCCGTGCAGGGTCGGGCCGCCGCGGCGCGTAGCCAAGCCAAGTGCGCGGCCTAGCCCGCACCGGCGGCAATCTCGGCTGCGGCGGCGTCCTCGACCGCCGCCTGCGCACCGACAGCGACCGCCCCCTGGCCGTGGCCGTCTCCGGCGGTGGCGACTCCGTGGCCCTGGCCCTGATCGCCGACGCCTGGGCCCGCGGCCACGGCCGGCGGCTTCTGATCCTCACCGTCGATCACGGGCTTGGACCGCTAAGCCGGGACTGGACCCAAGCCTGCGCCGACCTCGCCACCCGGCTCGGAGCCGGGTTCCAGGCGCTGAGCTGGACGGGACGTAAGCCGTCTACGGGCCTGCCCGCCGCCGCGCGGGAGGCGCGCCACCGGCTGATCGCCACCGCCGCGCGCCAGGCCGGGGCGCGGGTCGTGCTGATGGGACACACGGCCGGCGATCGCGCCGAGGCGCAGATCATGCGGCTCGGCGGTTCGACCACCCCCAGTCCGCGCGAGTGGGCCCCCTCGCCGGCCTGGCCCGAGGGGCGCGACATCTTCCTGCTGCGCCCGCTGCTGGGCGCTGGGCGCGCCGAGATCCGGGCCTGGCTCACCGCCCGCGGCGAGACCTGGATCGACGACCCGGCCAATGACGACCCGCGCTTCGCCCGCGCCCGGGCGCGGCAGGCCCTGGCGACCAGGGCCGCAGCCTGCCCCGATCCCGTCACGGCGTCGCCGAGACCGGCGGAGCTGGCCATGGAGGTCCGCGACGACGACGCCGGCCTGCTGACCCTGCCGCGCGAGGCCCTGCGCCAGGGGGAGATCGAAGCCTTCGTGGGCGCCGCCTGCCTCTGTGCGTCGGGGACCTCCCGGCCGCCGCGCGGTGACCGAACCGCCCGCCTAGCCCAACGCCTGCGGGGTCACGAGACCTTCGCCGCGAGCCTGGCCGGCGCGCGCATCGAGGCCGGCGCCGAGGCGGTCCGGTTCCTGCGCGAACCCGGCGAGATGACGCGGCGGGGCCTTGAGCCCCTGGTCCTGGAGCCCGGGCACACCGAGGTCTGGGACGGTCGATTCGAGATCACCGCCGACCGCACGGTGACGATCCTGCCGCTCGCCGGCCTCGCCGCGCGGTTGCCGCCCGGCCAGCGCCAGGGTCTCGCCGACCTCCCGCCCAGCGCCCGCCAGGGCCTTCCGGTGGTGGTGGATGGGGATCGGGTCGCCCTGGCCGCCGGAGCCCCCGGCCTGACCGTCCGCGCCCTGGCCCACGCGCGCCTGATGGCCGCCTGCGGCGCGGTGGCGCGCGAGCCTTAGAGCGTGAGAGCCTGAAGTGGATGCTGGTTCAGGCGGCCGTCACGCTCTAAGCATTTGAAGATAGACCATTTTATCCGATCAGCTGCTTCCATCCAATCGGGAAAGGGCCTTCTGTAACGGGCCTTCGTCAGTCAATCCCTCTTGAGGTCGATCCTTCGCCGGGGTCTTGCTTCTGTCCGTGGTCGGCGCGGGGCCGCCACCTGATGGGATCGGATGAGAACCAGGCCGGCCCATCTAGGAGGCGCGGTT
>NZ_JAUYOJ010000152.1 GCF_030697925.1 Phenylobacterium sp.
CACGAACCGAGCCACGCGATCCCGAAGATCCAGAGAATACGGCCGACCCATCCAAGCTGGCCTCCTGCCCAGCCTGGACCTTGAATCATGATCCGCAGATATCCGGAATCCCGATTCAGCTAAGAGCGGTCACGCTCTAGACACCTATCGTCGCCGACCGGACGGCCTCGCCTCCAATTCGTGCTCGGCGTCATGCGTCTCGACGGCGAGCCGCCGAGCGGCGTCGCAATTTAGGATCTGAACGCCGCGCTGCACGTACGCGATTTCCAAGTCTGCCGCCGAGGGGCTCGGCGGCAGAACGCGTAGGCCACAGGGTCGCCTGGCCTCAGCGGGCATTTCGATCCGCGGCGCATCCGTCGAGATCCGGGGCGAGTTCGCACAGCTCGCGGTCAGCGCGGCCAAGGCGAGCGGCGCGATTGGCATCCAGGGGCGCATCGGCGTCCTCCGCTTGCAGGGCTTGGGGGATAATATTCGCCGCGATCTCGGCCACGGCTTCGCGCCTTTGCGCCACCACATCGACGCGAGCGGCGCCGGCGCGCGCGCCTTCGGTCTCGCGGTCGGCGAGCTCAGCTCGGGCGAGCGCGGCTTCCGTGCGTGGCCGCTCCGCGGCGGCGCCATCGCGGCGACCGCTCCAGTAGAAGCCGAGGCAGACCAGGACGACGGCGGCCAGGGCGCCGAGGGACAGGGCCAGGCGGGCGCTCATCATCGCGTCAGTCCCTTCTGGTATCCGCCGCCCGGCGCCTTGGTGAGGACCTGGCGCCGGGATCGGGGATCGAAGCTGACATGTACCCATTCCATGCGCGGCCTGGCTGATGACGGAGCCCTGATCTATTTCGAAGATCAGCGCAGCGCCCCCAGCGCCGACATGCTGGGCGATGTGGTGGTCCTGGAGACCGACACCGATGAGGTCCTGGTCAAGCGCCTGCTGCGCGGCAGCAGACCCGGCCTCTATGGCCTGGAGAGCATCGCTGGCCCCACCCGGCGCGACGCGCGGCTCCGCTGGGCAGCCCATATCACCGCGATTATCCCGCCCTACCAGGCCCGCCGCATCATCACTCGCGACCGTTAGGGTCTGGTGTAATTTTTCTACGATTCAAGTTGGCGATCATGTGTATGTGAAATACATTTCGCCGATGCATGCGTCCGAAGTTACGGAAATCGCCACCCTGTTCGCCGCAGAGTTGCAGGCGGAGCAGCGGCGCGAGGCGTGGGCGCGTCAGGCTGCCGCTCGCCATGCCGGTGTCTGCTGGTCCGGACTCGGTCCGGCGCCCTATGAACCCCGTGACCGCGACGCGCTCCTGAACGAGGCCAAGGACAAGCTCGCACGACGCCAAGCCTGGTTGGAGGGTGCGGCGGGCGGGTTCCTGTCGGCTGTCGTGAAGGCGCAGCTCGCAGCCCGCATGGCGCATGAGGCCGCCGAGCGCGCCCGCGCCGCCTGCTCGCGCGATGCGATGGGCGAAGCCGCCGCCTGCGCGTCGGCCGCAGAGGAGCTGGCGGCCCATGCCCATACGCTTCTGGCTAGCGCCCAGGCCGCTCGCAACGCCGCCGTCAGGCTTGCTGAGCTGTCTCGGCCTGGAGACTGACGCGGCGACGCCAGGTCATCTGCTCGAACTGGCGCTCGCGGACCACCTCATGTAGCAGATCGGCCAGGTCCAGGACCTGGTCGCGCGACATGCGCCGCGTCATGGCGCGGATCTCGGCGGTCACTTGCGCCATCGCTTCCGACGGCAGGCTGTCTTGTTGCTCTGACATCTGCTGGGCCCTCGCTTCGGCCCACTCGCCTCAACGGGGAATTCGGCCTGAAGTTCCCGCAAACCGGGCAGGCGCCGCCGCCTCGCTTGACCGCCGGTTCAATGCGGTTCAGATAGGTAGTTCGGCAACCTAACTATTTTTGAGACCGGATGACCGCGCAGCTCGACAGTCCCGAACCGACGAAACTGGCCGAGGCGTTGCGGCCTGTCCTGCTGCGCGTCTCGCGCCGCCTGCGGCAGGAAGCCCAGCGCGCGGGGGTTTCGGCCCTGGACGCCCTAATCCTTGGCCAGATCATGCGTGTTCCCGGCGTGGGAGTCTGCGAGCTGGCCGACGCTGAACAGATGTCCCGGCCCACCATGAGCAGCCATGTCAAACGCCTGGAGGCGGCCGGCTGGGTCGCCCGCGCAGACCATGCCGACGACGGACGGCGCTCCGGCCTGGCGGTCACCCCGGCCGGCGCCCGGCAGCTGGAGGCCATCCGCCAGCACCGCAACGACTGGCTCGCCGCCCGCATCGCCAAGCTCGACCCAGCCGCGCGCGAGGACTTGAGCGGCGCCATCGCGCCCCTCCTTCAGCTCCTGGCGCTCGAGCCGTGAGCCCGGTCGACAGTCCTCTCGAGCGCCAGACCGACGTGGCCATGGCGCGCGGCTGGGTGATCCCGGCCATTATCGGCACGGCCATGCTGATGCAGACCATGAACGCCACGGTGCTCTCCAACGCCCTGCCGACCATGGCCGTGGCGCTGCACGAGGACCCGCTGCGGCTGAACCTCGCCATCACCATGTTCCTGCTGGCCTCGGCGGTCTTCCTGCCGATCAGCGGCTGGGTGGCCGACAAGTTCGGCGCCAAGCGCATCTTCATGATCGCCATGGTGTTTTTCGCCCTGGCCTCGGCGGCCTGCGGCCTGGCCCAGGACCTGACCCAGTTGGTCATCGCGCGCATCTTCCAGGGCATGGCCGGCGCCATGATGGCCCCCGTCGGCCGTCTGGTCCTGCTGCGCACCACGCCCAAGGCCGAGCTGATCGGGGCCATGTCGGTCATGACCATGCCGGCCCTGCTGGGCCCGGTGATCGGCCCGGTGGTAGGCGGCGCCATCGTCACCTTCGCCGACTGGCGCTGGATCTTCTTCATGAACCTGCCCGTAGCGGTGGTGGGCGTATTCCTGGTCTTCCGCTACGTGCCCAATGTCAGCGAGCAGCAGGTCTCGCCCATCGACTGGATCGGCATCCTGTTGACCGGCCTGGGCCTCGCGGGCCTGATCTTCGGCTTCGAGAATCTGGGCCGAGGCATGCTGCCCGACGGCCTGGTGGCGGGACTGTTCCTGGGCGGGTTCACGGCGCTCGGCCTCTACTGGCGGCACGCGCGAGGCAATCCGCACGCCATCATCGATCTCTCTGTGTTCCGCATCCAGACCTTCACGGCCTCCGTGGTCGGCGGGGCCTTCATGCGCATCGCCATGGGGGCGACGCCCTTCATGCTGGCCATGCTGCTGCAGATCGGCTTCGGCATGTCGCCGTTCCAGGCCGGCTTGATGACCTTCATCTCCGCGGCCGGGGCCCTGGTCATGAAGACCACCGCCCCGCCCATCCTGCGCCGCTTCGGCTTCCGGACGGTGCTGGTGGTCAACGCCGTCATCGTGGGGGTCAGCTTCATGGCCTACGGCCTGTTCACCCCCACCACGCCGCACTGGCTGATCATGATCGTCCTGGCCGTCGGCGGGTTCTTCCGCTCCCTGCACTTCACCAGCCTGAACGGTATGGCCTATGCCGACATCGACCAGGACCGAATGAGCCGCGCCTCCACCACCTCCTCGATGATGCAGCAGCTCGTCCAGTCGATCGGCATCGGGCTGGCCGCCACCCTGATGCATTTCTTCATGGTCGCCCGCGGCGAGGCCCATCTGACCGCTGGGGCGATCTCGCCGGCCTTCATGGTGATCGGCCTACTCACCTTTGTCTCGCTGTTCTTCTTCATGCCGCTTCCCAAGGACGCCGGCGACGAGATGAACGGCCGGCTCAAGGCCTAGCCGAACCGGCGGCCTATGCGTCGAGCGGCGCGCTCATCTGACAGACCAGTCCCTCGGCGGGGAAGGCCAGGGTCGCCGCACCGCCGAAAGAGCCGAGCGCGGTCCTGATCAGTCGAGATCCGAAACCCTCGCGCTCGGGTGGCGAGACCGGCGGCCCGCCAGTCTCGCGCCAGACGATCCGCAGGCCTTGCGGCTCCAGGCTCCAGTCGATCTCCACTTTTCCGCCCGACGCCGACAGTGCGCCGTATTTGGCGGCGTTGGTGGCCAACTCGTGCAGCACCATCACCAGGCTGACGGCCAAGTCCGGCTTCAAGCGGACGAAGCCCGCCTCACCATGCAGGCGAACGTGGGCCTGGTCGAAGGGCGCCAGGGCCGCGGCGAAGATCTCGGTGAGCTCGGCGGTCTCCCAGACGTTGCGCGTCAGCAGGTCATGCCCGCGCGCCAGGGACTGCAGACGCTCCTCGAACGCCCTTCGGAATGCGGCCGGATCGTCCCCGGCGCTGCGGAAGGCGTGGGCGGCGATGGCCTGCACGGTGGCCAGGTTGTTCTTCACCCGGTGATTCAGCTCCGCCAGCAACAGCTCCTGGCGTTCCCGCGCCACGACCTGGGTGGTGATGTCCTGGGCGGTGCCGATGACTCGGCGGGGGCGACCGTCCTTCGCGAACACGACCCGGGCGGCGCCGCGCACCCAGGCCGCCGAGCCGCGCGCGCCGCCTGCGGTGGTCCGATGCTCCACGACATAGGCCCCGCCGTCCTTACCCGCCAAGGCGCCGCCATAGGCCGCCTCGACCAGATGGAAGTCGTCGGGATGGACCGCCGCCGCATAGGTGGCGAAGTCGATGGTGGCCTCGGCTTCCACGCCGAACAGGATTCGGGTCCGCGCATCCCATTCCACCTGATCTGCCGCCAGGTCGTACTCCCAAAGCCCGAGCGCGGTGGCGTCGAGCGCGAGGGTCAGCCGCGCCTTCTCACGGTCGGCGTCGCGCTGGGCCTGGTGGCGCGCCGTTACGTCGAGAACGACGAAGGCGACCCGTGGCCGGTCCCCCGGCATGGGCGAGAACGTGCCCAGGAACCAGCCTCGCCGGCCGCCCTCCAGCGAAAATGGATACTCGGCCGTTTGCGTCTCCTGGGCGGTCCAGCAGGCGCGCAGGGTGATTAGCCGCGCCTCGATCTGTGCCGGCGTCAGGCCCAAATCGCGGCCGGTCAGGCCGTCCAGGCCGCCTTCGCCCCGGCCGTAGAACGCCGCGGCGTTGCGATTGGCAGTCACATATCGGTAGTCGTCGTCGAGCAGCTCGAACACGCCGGCGACCACGTCGGCAGCGTCGAACATCGCCTTCAGCAGCGCCGCGCCACCGATCCCGGACCAGCGGTCGGCGCCCTCTTCGTCGGCCATCGGCGCTGGCCTCCCGCGATTCAGACGTCGCGGCATGCTAGCGGGTTGACGCCCGTGGGCCTAGGGCGTGACAGCCTGAAGTGGATACCGGTTCAGGCGGCCGTCACGGTCTAAACTTTTGAAGATAGACCCTTTTCATCCGGTCAGATGAGTCCATCTGACCGGAAAGGGTCTAGGCCGCAGGCTGGTCCTCGATCACCGGCTCGACGCCCGCTGAATCGTAGACCGCCTGATCCAATATGCCCTGGCGCCTGGCCACCAGCGTCGGGATCAGCGCCTGGCCGGCGACATTGGTGGCCGTGCGGCCCATATCCAGGATCGGGTCGATGGCCAGCAGCAAACCGACGCCTTCCAGCGGCAGGCCGAGCGTCGACAGGGTCAGGGTCAGCATCACGATCGCCCCGGTCAGGCCGGCGGTCGCCGCCGATCCGATCACCGAGACGAAGACGATCAGCAGGTAATCGGTGAAGGCCAGCGGTACGCCATAGAACTGCGCTACGAAGATCGCCGCGATGGCCGGATAGATGGCGGCGCAGCCGTCCATCTTGGTGGTCGCCCCCAGCGGCACGGCGAAGGCCGCATAGGCGCGCGGCACGCCCAGACCGGTTTCGGTCACCGTTTGGGTCACCGGCAGGGTGCCGATGGACGAGCGCGACACGAAGCCCAGCTGGATGGCAGGCCAGGCCGCCAGGTAGAACTTCACCGGATTGAGCCCGTTGAGCGCCAACAGCGCCGGATAGACGACCAACAGCACCAGTCCGAGGCCGATATAGACCGCCGCCGCGAACGCGCCGAGCTGGGCCAGGGCGTCCCAGCCGTAGTGCGCTACGGCGTTGCCCAGCAGGCCGACGGTGCCGATCGGGGTCAGGCGGATCACCCACCATAGAATCTTGCGCACGATGGCGAGCGCCGAGGCGTTGAACGCCAGGAAGGGTTCAGCCGCTGCGCCGCAGCGCAGGGCCGCGATCCCGGTCACCAGCGAGATCACCACGATCTGCAGCACATTGAACGACAGCGAGGTAGTGGCTCCCCCGTCGGCGATCTTGGTGGACGCCGACAGCCCCAGCATGTTCGACGGCACGAGCCCCTTGAGGAAATCCATCCAGGAGCCCTGGGTGTTCGACGCCTCCGCCGCCGCCACGGCGACGCTGGTGTTGACGCCAGGCTGCAGGATCAGGCCCAGCGCGATGCCTATGCTGACGGCGATCAGTGCGGTGATCGCGAACCACATGAGCGTGCGCCAGACCAGGGCCGCGGCGTTCTGCAGTTCGCGCAGGTTGGCGATGCTGGCCACGATCGCCGTGAACACCAGCGGCGGCACCAGCACCCGCAGCAGTTGGACGAAGGTCGAACCGGCCAGCTTCAGGGTTTCGGACAGCGCATAGCCCTGCTGCCCCTCCTCCGTGCCGAGATTGCGCGCCGCCAGCCCTAGGGCCAGCCCGATCACCATGGCGGCCAGGACCTGGAATCCGAAGGATCCCAGCAATCCCCGCCGCCTGCCGTGCGTTTGCGCCATGTCAGCTCCTGATCGTCCGCGAGGGCGAGCATGGCCGCACGGCCTCAGGCGCGCCAGCGGTTTTGCCCTGGCGGGGCCATTAGAAAAGCTGGATGCCTAAGGGCGCGTCAGCCCGTCGGAGACTGCCTCTCGGCCACCACGATCTCCCCAGCGCAGGCGCGCGAAACCGCGGCCTGATCGGCGATCTTGTCCCGCAAGGCAGGCACGCCCAGCTTGGATCCGCGCAGTTCGAGGATGTCCAGGGCTCCAGTGGCCACCACCTCCCGCGCCTGGGCCGCCTGGGCGCAGGGATCCTTAAGCCGACCCCAGACCCCCAGCGCGCGGATCTCCGCCGTCGCCCCGCCGCAGATCAACCGCGCCCGCTCGATGGCTGCGCGTCCTTCCGTTGAGGCGCGACCGCCGGCCGCCAACTGTCCGATCGGATCGGCCGCCTCGTCCATGGCCGCCTCGCAGGGCCCGAGCGCGCCGCGCAGGGCCACGAGCGCGACATCGGTCGGCGGGGCCGGGATGGGCGGGACATAGACTTCCGGCGGATGGGTGGCGGGATCGTCGCAGGCGCTGGCTAGCAACCCCGCCAGGGCGAGGCCGCAAAAAGTCTTCCACATGTCGCGGCTCCCGGTTGTCCGTGTCTCCCTAAAGTCGCGACGGGCCGAATGGATGCGTCCGGGCCAAGCTCCGCAATTGACCCTCGCCTTCGCGCCGCCTAGCGTCCGCCTCCCTCTCTCTTTGAAATCGCGGCGGTGTCCCATGCCCCAGATCCTGGTTCAGGACCTGGCGAAGACCTATCGCGTCGCCGAACGCGATCCCGGCGTGCTGGGCGCGCTGAAGGGGCTCGTCCATCGCCGCTGGCGCACGGTGGAGGCGCTTAAGGACGTCTCCTTCTCCCTGGAAGCCGGCGAGTTGCTGGGCTTCATCGGCCCGAACGGGGCCGGCAAGTCGACCACCATCAAGATCCTTTCAGGCATCCTCCGTCCCGACAGCGGCCGGGTGGAGGTGGGCGGCCTCGTGCCCTACCAGGAGCGGATCAAGCACGTAGCCAGGATCGGCGTGGTGTTCGGCCAGCGCACCCAGCTCTGGTGGGACTTGCCGGTGATCGACGGCTTCGACCTGCTGCGCGACATCTATCGCATCGACCCGGTTTGCTACGCTCGGACCCGCGACGAACTGGTGGCCCTGCTACGCCTGGAGCGCCTGCTCGACCAGCCTGTCCGCCAGCTCTCCCTGGGCCAGAGGATGCGCGCCGAGATCGCCGCGGCCCTGCTGCACGAGCCCGATGTCCTGTTCCTGGACGAACCGACCATCGGCCTGGACGCCCCCTCGAAGCTGGCGGTGCGCGAGTTCGTCAAGCGCCTGAACCGCGAGCGCGGCGTGACCGTCCTGCTCACCACCCACGACATGCACGACATCGAGGCCCTGGCCGAGCGGGTCATCGTCATCGGCCATGGCCAGGTGCTGGCCGACAGCCCGTTCGAGGCTCTGCGGCGCGATGTCCTGCGCGAACGCTGGCTGTTCATCGACTTCGTCGACCAGGCGCCCGAAATCGACCTGCCCGGGGTGGAGGTCCGCGCCCGCGACGGCCGATCCCTGGAGTTGGCCTTCGATCCCGCCGTCGTCGGCGCGCCCCGGCTGATCGCCGCCATCACCGCCGACTATGCGGTTGAGGACATCCACGTCGAGCAGCCGGCGATCGAAGAGGTGATCGCCAAGTTCTACGACCTGCACGGCGCGGCGGAGGCCTGAGCCGTGCCCGACGCCATCCGCCCCTACGCCGCCGCCTTCGCCGCTCGGTTCCAGCTCATGCTGCAGTACCGCGCCGCCGCCGTGGCCGGCTTCGCGACCCAATGCTGGTGGGGCGGGATCAAGGTCATGGTCTATGCGGCCTTCTTCGCCAATGCGGCCCCAGGGGAAACGCCGATCACCCTGTCGCAGGTGATCACCTACACCTGGCTGGCCCAAGCCCTTCTCGTGCTCTCGCCCTGGAGCGGCGATCCGGAGATCAGCCAGGCCGTCCGCACCGGCGCCATCGGCTATGAGCGCCTGCGCCCCATCGACACCTATAACTGGTGGTACGTCCGCGCCGCGGCCTGGATGACCGCCCGGGCCCTGCCCCGCGCCCTGCTGATGCTGGCCGTGGCCGGCGTGGCCTTTCCCCTGCTGGGCCTGGAGGCCTGGTCCTGGCGACCGCCCGCCGACGCCCTGGCCTTCGCGCTCTTCGCCCTCTCGATGGTGCTGGTGGTCCTGGTCTCCTCGGCCTTCGTCATGCTGCTGAACATCAGTGCGGTGGTGACCCTGGACGAGCGGGGGATCAACACCCTGGTCGCCTCGCTGCTCATCGCGTTCTCGGGCAACCTCCTGCCCCTGGCGCTCTATCCGGACTGGATGCAGACCTTCCTGTTGATCCAGCCCTTCGCCAGCTTCCTGGACATCCCGTTCCGCATCTATTTCGGCGGCCTGACCGGCTGGGGCGCCGCCGCGGGCCTGGCCCTGCAGGCCTTCTGGACCGTGGTGATGATCGTGATCGGCCGCGCCTGGATGGTCCGGGTCATGGCGCGCCTCCAGATGCAGGGTGGCTAGTGCGATGACCGCGCTCTTCCTGCTCACTCGCTACTTCTCCGCCTCGGTCCGCGGCCAGCTTCAGTACCCTGGCTCGACCATCCTGCTGGCGGCGGGCCAGTTCTTCACGACCATCATCGACATCGTCGCGGCCTGGGCCTTGTTCGCCCGTTTCGGCCCTGTCCAGGGCTGGACCTTCGGCGACATCGCCATGTTCTTCGGCATGATCAGCGTCTCGTTCGCCATCGCCGACTTCCTCAGCCGCGGCTTCGACATGTTCGGCGCCCATTTCATCAAGACCGGCGACTTCGACCGCGTCCTGTTGCGGCCGCGTTCGGCCGCCCTGCAGCTCATCGGCTACGACTTCCGCCTGGCCCGGATCGGGCGGCTGGCTCAGGGCCTGATCGTCATCGGCCTGGCCACCGCCAGCCTCTCGCTGGAATGGGATGCGGCCAAGGTTGGCCTGGCGCTGTGGACCATCGTCGGCGGGGTGGCGTTGTTCGTGGGCCTGATGGTCTTCCAGGCCACCCTGGCCTTCTGGACCGTCGAGAGCCTGGAGGTCATGAACGTGCTCACCTATGGCGGCGTCCAGGCCGCCCAGTTCCCGCTCAGCCTCTATGCCGGCTGGTTCAGGAACCTGCTGATCTTCATCGTGCCCTTGGGCTGCGTCGCCTATTTCCCGGTCCTGGCCATCCTGGACAAGCCCGACCCCCTGGGCGCGCCGGCCTGGCTCCTGCCGCTGACCCCAGCGGCAGGACTGATCTTCCTGGCCGTCTCGTTCCTGGCCTGGAGGTTCGGGGTGTCGAAATACACCTCGACCGGGAGCTGAGCCCTACTCCGCCGCCATGGCGAGCGCGCTCCCGCGGGTGAGCGAGGTCTTGCGGGCCAGCGAGGCCTTGGCCGCCTCGTACTCGGCCGCCAGGCGGTCGACCAGCTGGCCGGCGGTGGGGATGTCCTTGATGGCGCCGATGCCCTGGCCGCAGCCCCAGATATCCTTCCAGGCCTTGGCCTTCTGGTTGCCGCCCGAGCCGAAGTTCATCTTAGAGGGATCGGCTTCCGGCAGGTTGTCCGGATCCAGGCCGGCGGCCTCGATGGACGGGCGCAGATAGTTGCCGTGCACCCCCGTGAACAGGTTGGAATAAACGATGTCGTCGCCGCGCGAGGCCACGATCATATCCTTGTAGCCCTCCATGGCGCGCGCTTCCTGGGTCGCGATGAAGGCCGAGCCGATATAGGCCAGATCGGCGCCCATGGCCTGGGCGCCCAGCACCGCGGCGCCGTTGGCGATGGAGCCCGAGAGCGCGATCGGCCCGTCGAACCACTCGCGCAGTTCCTGGACCAGGGCGAAGGGCGACAGGTGGCCTGCATGGCCGCCAGCTCCAGCCGCCACGGGGATCAGGCCGTCGGCGCCCTTCTCCACCGCCTTGCGCGCGAAGCGGTCGTTGATCACGTCGTGCAGCACGATCCCGCCATAGGAGTGGATCGCGTTGTTCACGTCTTCCCGGGCGCCCAGCGAGGTGATGGTGATCGGCGCCTTGTATTTCACGGCCAGCTCGACGTCCTGCTCGAGCCGGTCATTGGTCTTGTGGACGATCTGGTTGACCGCGAAGGGGGCCGAGGGGCGATCGGGGTTCTTGCGGTCCCAGTCGGCCAGCTCCTCGGTGATCTGGGCCAGCCATTCGTCCAGCTGGCTCACCGGCCGGGCGTTCAGCGCCGGGAACGAACCCACCACGCCGGCCTTGCACTGGGCGATGACCAATTCGGGACCCGAGATGATGAACAGGGGCGAACCGATGACCGGAATACGCAGGCGCTCGGCGAGGACGGGAGGCAGGGCCATGGGAATCGCATCCTTGGTTGAATGGGCGTCGATCTAATTTTTACAACGTATATACAAGAATAGCCGACGCGCAAGCCGCCGTCACCGCTCACGCCGCGTGAACTTGACGCACGCGACCCACGCGGCCCAATGGCGCACGATGACGCAACTCGCCGACGCCCTTCCGTCCGCCAGCGACGCCGACTGGCGCGCGCTGGTGGCCAAGACCCTCAAGGACGCCTCCTTCGAGACCCTGCGCCGGACCACGGCCGAGGGCCTGGCCATCGAGCCGCTCTATCCGGCGGCCCTGACCCAGGCGGCGTTCACGCCCCGCGCCCACGATCCCGAACAGCCCTGGGACGTCCGCGCCGCCGTCGCCCATCCGGAGCCGGCCCGCGCCAACGCCGACCTGCTGGCCGACCTAGCGGGCGGCGCGACCTCGGCGGTCGTTTCCCTCGACCCGACCGGCCAGGCCGGAATCGCCGTGGGATCGGCCGGCGACCTCGCTCGGGTCCTCGACGGCGTCCTGCTTGAGATGGCGCCGATCGCGCTCGACGCCGGGTTCCTAGGCCCCAAGGCCGCCGACTGGCTGGCCGCCGCCGCCAAGGGCTCGCCCACCGCCCTGCTCGCCCTCCACCTCGATCCGCTGAGCGCCTTCGCGCGGACCGGCGTGAGCCCTGGCCCCATCGAGAGCCATCTGATCTCGGCCGCCACGGTCGCCGCGCGGCTGACCCAGGCCCACCCCAAGGCGAGCCTCTTCCTGGCCTCCGGCCGGGTCGTCCACGAGGCTGGCGGCGGCGAGGCCGGCGAACTGGCCTTCGCGATCGCCGCCGCTGTCGCCTACGCCAAGGCCCTGGTCCGCGCCGGCGTTCCGATGGCCGAAGCCTTCGCCGGGATCGTCCTGGGCCTCTCGGCCGACACCGACTACTTCGCCACCCTGGCCAAGCACCGCGCCGCCCGTGTCCTCTGGACCCGCGTCACCCAGGCCTGCGGTGTGACCGTCCCAGCCCGCATCGAAAGCCGCTCATCGGGCCGCATGCTCACGGTGCAGGATCCCTGGACCAACATGCTGCGTCTAGCCGCCGCCGCCTTCGGAGCCAGTGTCGGGGGCGCCGACGCGGTGGTGCTCGGGACCTTCACCGACGCCATCGGCCTGCCCATCGCCTTCGCGCGGCGCCAGAGCCGCAACACCCAGTTCGTGCTGATGGAAGAGGCCCACCTTGGGCGTGTCGCCGATCCCGCCGCCGGGTCCGGCTATGTCGAGGCCCTGACCGATGAAATGGCCCGCGCCGCCTGGGCGGAGTTCCAGGCCATCGAGGCCCAGGGCGGCCTGATCGGCGCGCTCACCGGCGGCCACATCGCCGCCGAGGTCGCCAAGGTCCGCGAGGCCCGCCAGGCCGCCGGCTTGCCCAAGATCGTCGGCGTCACCGCCTTTCCCCCGACCCAGGCCGCGGCTGTCGAGGTCGCGTCCGCCGCGCCGCGCGCCGCCGAGGCGCCGTCCGTCCGCCTGCCGGGTCCCGACGGCGCTTGCCCGTCGCTGGCCCCCATCCGTCTCGCCGAGCCCCATGAGGCCGCCCGATGAGCCCGTTCCCCGACTTCGCCGCCCTGCCCTTCGACCGTCCCCGCGCCGCGTCGCCGCTGCTGGCCGGCCCGGTCTGGGAGACGCCGGAAGGCATCGCGGTGAAACCCGCCTACAGCCCGGCCGACATCGAGGGCCTGGATTCCGGCTTCCCCGGCCTCGCGCCCTATGTGCGCGGCCCCTATCCGACCATGTACCTGACCAACCCGTGGACCATCCGCCAGTATGCGGGCTTCTCCACGGCCGAGGACTCCAACGCCTTCTACCGGCGCAACCTGGCGGCCGGTCAGATGGGCCTGTCGGTGGCCTTCGACCTGGCCACGCACCGCGGCTATGACAGCGACCATCCCCGGGTGAAGGGCGATGTCGGCATGGCCGGCGTCGCCATCGACTCCATCCTGGACATGCGGACCCTGTTCGACGGCATCCCGCTCGACAAGATGAGCGTGTCTATGACCATGAACGGCGCGGTCCTGCCGATCCTGGCGCTCTATATCGTCGCCGCCGAGGAACAGGGCGTTCCCCACGAGAAACTGTCGGGCACCATCCAGAACGACATCCTCAAGGAGTTCCTGGTCCGCAACACCTACATCTATCCGCCCGGCCCCTCGATGCGGATCATTTCGGACATCTTTTCATACACTTCGCGCGAAATGCCGAAGTTCAACTCGATCTCGATCAGCGGCTATCACATCCAGGAAGCCGGGGCGACGCTGGACCTGGAGCTGGCCTATACCTTGGCCGACGGGATCGAATATGTCCGCGCCGGGGTCGCCGCCGGGATGAGCGTCGACCAGTTCGCGCCCCGCCTGTCGTTCTTCTGGAACGCCGGCATGAACGCCTTCATGGAGATCGCCAAGCAGCGCGCCGCCCGCCTGCTCTGGGCCAAGCTGATGCGGGACGAGTTCGATCCCAAGGATCCCCGCTCGCTCGCCCTGCGCGCCCACACCCAGACCAGCGGCTGGAGCCTCGCGGCCCACGACGTTTACAACAACGTGCCGCGCACCCTGGTCGAGGCCATGGCCGCGGTCGGCGGCCAGACCCAGAGCCTCCACACCAATTCGCTGGATGAGGCCCTGGCGCTTCCCACCGACTTCTCCGCCCGGATCGCCCGCAACACCCAGCTCTTCCTGCAGCTCGAGAGCGGCCAGACCCGGGTTATCGACCCCTGGGGCGGCTCCTACTACGTCGAGCGCCTGACTGCCGATCTCGCCGCCCGCGCGCTCGAACACATCGCCGAGGTCGAGGCCCTGGGCGGCATGGCCAAGGCCATCGAGGACGGCCTGCCCAAGCGCCGTATCGAGGAGGCCAGCGCCCGCACCCAGGCCCGCATCGATAGCGGTCGCCAGAGCGTGGTGGGGGTGAATCGCTATCGTCCCGATGGCGCCGAGGTCATCCCGATGCTCAAGGTCGACAACAGCGCGGTGCGCGAGCGCCAACTCGAAAAGCTCGCCCGCCTGCGCGCCGAGCGCGATCCGGCGCAGGTCGAGGCCGCGCTCGCGGCGCTCACCGACGGCGCGCGCGGGAACGGTAACCTGCTGGAACTCTCGGTCAACGCCGCCCGCGCCAAGGCCACGGTCGGCGAGATCAGCCTGGCCCTGGAGAAGGTGTTCAACCGCCATTCCGCGGAGGCCTCCGCTGTCACCGGCGTCTACCTGCGCGAGGCGGGATCCACGCCCCAGGCCGAACGCGCCAAGGCGATGACGGGGGCCTTCGCCCAGGCGGACGGGCGCAAACCTCGCGTGCTGATCGCCAAGATGGGCCAGGACGGCCACGACCGCGGCCAGAAGGTCATCGCCTCGGGCTTCGCCGACCTGGGCTTCGAGGTCGATATCGGCAACCTGTTCCAGACCCCGGCCGAGGCCGCCGCCCAGGCCGTGGCCGAGGGCGCGCATGTGGTGGGCGCCAGTTCGCTCGCCGCCGGCCACCTGACCCTGGTCCCCGAACTGAAGGAAGAGCTGGCCAAGCTGGGCCGCGCCGACATCCTGGTGGTGGTCGGCGGGGTCGTCCCGCCCGAGGACTTCCAGGCCCTCAAGGACGCCGGCGTCGCCGCCATATTCACCCCCGGAACGGTGGTGCCCGAGGCCGCCATCGAGGTCATGGAGCGGCTCAACGAACAGATGGGCTACGCCCAGGTCGAGACCCCTCAGTAGCTCCTCAGGCGACCAGCCGTCCCTCTGCGATGGATCGCCGCGCGGAAACCACCGCCTGGGCCACCTCGGCCTTGAACCGCGCCAAAGGCGGTCGCACCCCGTTGGCCAGCAGGGTCCGCACAACCGCCTTGCGGGCGCCAGCCAGGTAGACGAAGGCGCCTCGCCCCTTGGCCCGCCGGGCGAAGTTGGCCACCGCCGCGGCGGCCGTCGAGTCCAGGATCGGCGCGTCGGTCAGGTCCAGCACATACGCCTTGGGTTGCTCTCCGATCTCGTCCAGAGCCGTGCCCACCGCCGCCGCGGCCCCGAAGAAGAAGGCGCCGGAGATCCGGATCAGCGCCACGTCGGGGTCGTGGGTCAGGGCGGTGTCATAGCCGTCGTCCTCATCGCGCCCCTGCGAGGCCGCCCGCCCCACCTCGACCGCCGTCGCCAGCCGATGCAGGAACAGCAGCGCGCCCACCGAGAACCCGGCCACGATGCCGGTCGTGAGGTCGCGGAAGATGGTCAGGAAGAAGGTGATAAGCAGCACCGCGGCGTCGCCCCGCGACGCCCGCAGCAGGCCCACGAACTCGTGCTTCTCCGCCATGGTCCAGGCCACCACCACCAGTACGCCGGCCAGGGCGGCGAGCGGGATGTAGCCGGCCAGCGGCGCGGCGACGATCATGAAGACCAGCAGGTAGAGAGCGTGCAGGATGCCCGAGATCGGTCCGGCCGCGCCTGAGCGCACATTGGTTGCGGTCCGCGCGATGGTTCCCGTGACCGGGATGCCGCCGAACATCGAGGCCCCGACATTGGCCACGCCCTGCGCCACCAGCTCCATGTTGGAACGGTGCCGCCGTCCTGTCATGCTGTCGGCGACCACCGCCGAGAGCAGGCTCTCGATGGAGCCCAGCAGGGTGAAGGACAACGCCGCTGGCAGCACCGCCTGGACCTTTGCCAGGGTGATCTCCGGCAGGCCCGGAAGCGGCAGCCCCCGGGGGATGCCGCCGAACCGCGTGGCGATGGTCTCGACCGAAAGGCCCAACAGCGCCGCGCCCGCCGCCGCAAGCGTCACCGCGATCAACATGCCGGGCCAATGGGGCCGCCAGCGCCGAGCCGCCAGGATCGTGGCGATGACCCCGCCAGCGACCAGGACCGCCGGCAGGCTGACCGTTGGCAGGGCCTGGGCCAGCGCGCCAAGCTTGTCCGGCAAGGGCCCGGGCTCGGGTCCGCCCAGGCGCAGACCCAGCAGGTCCTTGATCTGGCTGGCCAGGATGATCACCGCGATGCCGGCGGTGAAGCCCACCGTCACGGGATAGGGGATGTATTGGATGAAGGCGCCCAGCCTCAGTGCGCCGACGGTGGCGATCATCAGCCCGGAGAGGAAGGTCGCTAGGACCAGGCCTTCGACCCCATGCTGGTGCACGGTGGCGGCGATCAGCACGATGAACGCCCCGGCCGGACCGCCGATCTGGAACCGGCTTCCTCCCAGCGCCGACACCAGGAACCCGCCGACGATGGCGGTATAGAGCCCGCGATCCGGCGACACGCCCGAAGCGATGGCGATGGCCATGGACAGAGGCAGGGCCACGATGGCCACGGTCAGGCCGGCGATGGCGTCGGCCCGCAGTTGGGCGCCGCTATAGCCCTCGCGCAGCATGTCCGCCAGTTTCGGGGTGAACAGCTTCGCTCCGCGCGACGCCGCGATATCGGCCATCCCTGTCTCCTGAGTGTCGCCAGCCAGTAGGCAAGCATCGCCGTGGCGGGTCAACGGGCCTTGACCTGCCGCAAATCGTGACGCCTGAAAACTAGAGCTTCGGCGAGAGCGCCCGCCAGCCGCGCCGCCCCTTCGTCCCCCGCCGCCAGTCTTCAGCCAACTCGGACGGCCCGTGGCGGGCCTCGATGTCCTTTTGCAACGCGTTGGCCGCCATCAGGTGACCGGGGAACAGGGTGTCGACGATCCAGCCCACCACCGGCGGCACGGAGCTGGCCGAGTCGAGCGCGATATATGCGGCCATCCGGGCAAGGGTGACGGGCTTGGCGCCGACCGCGATCCCCTCCGCGATCAGCAGCGCCCCGGCGCCGAGGCTATAGACCGTCCCCGCCACGGGAACCCAGGCCAGGACGCCGTCCAGGCCGACGCCGATCGGCCCGACGCTCACCAGCCGGTCGGAGAGGCGTTTGATGCGTTCGGCGTGCCGCCAGGCTCGATGAGCCCTGTCCTTGGAGACTTCCATGGTGCGAGAACGCCGAGCTCCGCGTGAGGCTCCACCTTGCGCCTGGGACGCCGTCCGACGCTACCCCCAGAGGTCCCGCGAGGGCGGGGCGATTTCCGAACCGGTGAACACCAGTCCCGGCTCCCGGTCGCGGGCTAGCAGCAAGGGACCGTCCAGGTCCACCACCTCGGCGCCCTGGGCCAGGATCATGGCGGGCGCCATGGCGAGCGAGGTGGCGACCATGCAGCCAGCCATCACCTGCAGGCCCATGGCGCGGGCCCCGGCCGCCAAGGCCAGGGCCTCGGTCAGGCCGCCGCACTTGTCGAGCTTGATGTTCACCGCCCCGTAGCGCCGCGCGCAGTCGGCCAGCTCGGCGCGGGTGTGCAGGCTCTCGTCGGCGCACAGCAGGACCGGGCAGTCGTAGCCTTCCAGCGCCGCGTCCTCGCCGGCCTGCAGGGGCTGCTCGATCAGCTCGACCCCCAGTTTCGCCAGCTCCGGCGCAAGCCGCCGCAGATCCTCGAACCCCAGCGCCTCGTTGGCGTCGACCACCAGCCGGCTCGCAGGCGCGGCCTCGCGGACCGCCGCGACCCGGTCGAAGTCCCCCGCGCCGCCGATCTTCAGCTTCAGCAACGGCCGGTGAGCCGCCGCCCGCGCCGCCGCGGCCATGGCGGCGGGCTCGTCCAGGCTGAGGGTGAAGCACGTCGTGACCGGCTCCAGCCCCCGGAGCCCCGCCAGCGCCCAGGCGGGCGTCCCCGTCAGCTTGGCCTCCAGGTCCCATAGAGCGCAGTCCAGGGCGTTGCGCGCGGCGCCGGCCGGCGCGAGATCCTGCAGGTCCTGCCGACTCGCGCCTCGCTCCATGGCGTCGCGCAGGGTCTCCGCGCTGGCCAGTTCGCCGGCCATGGTCTCGCCGTAACGGGCATAGGGCACCGCCTCGCCGCGGCCCACGACGCCATCCTGCTCGATCTGCGCCAGCAGCACATGGGCCTCGGTCTTCGCCCCACGGGCGATGACGAAGGCGTCGCGGGTCGGCCAACGCTCGTCGCGAAGGCTGAGCCGTCGCCTCAAGCCAGGTCGCCGACCGCGGCGTCGAACAGCAGATAGGTCCGGCCAGCCTCGGAACTGAGCAGGCTCGCCACCTGGAAGCCCTCATGGTCACGGCTCGCCGCGTCGTCGAGCAAGCCATGGTAGCGCGCCAGATAGGTCACCACCTGGCCCTTCAAAGCCTCGTCGGTGGCCAGTCGCCGCGCCAGGCGGCGGGTGGCGGCCGGCGCCAGGCGGCGTACGACCTCGCGGGCGCCGTCCAGGTCGCGGGCCTGGATGGCGGCGGCCAGTTCGTCGACGCGGCTGCGCGGCAGCAGGGCCGCAGGATCGATGCCCATGGCCCCGATCTCGCCGGCCAGGATGTCCTCGAGCGGCGCATGCTGCTGGGGCGTCTCGACATCTTGCTCATCGATGGCCGAGAGCAGGTCCTTCCAGGTCCAGCCATCGCCGCCCTGGCCGTCCCCGGTCCGCCCGCCGGCCTGTCCGAAGACCTGGCTGAACTCCGAGTCGGTGGCGGTTGGGGTGAGGCGCAGGCGTTGACGCAGGCTGGCCTGGGTGTCCGCCGCCTTCACCGGCTCGGTCAATTCCAGGTCGGGCTCCGCCTCCGCGACCACTTCCACCACGGGCGCGGGTTCGGTCACGGGCGGGGCGACCGCGACCGGCTCCGGTTCCGGCACGGGAGCCGGCGCGGCCTTGGGTTCGGGGCGCGCGAGCCGTTCGCGCAGGGTCGCGACCGGCGGAGGCATGGCGCTGGTGCTGGCCACCGCGCCCATCATCCGGACGGCTTCGCTCAGCATCTCGTAATTCCGCCGGACGCGCTCCTGGAACACCTCGTCGATGGCCTGGGTCTCGTCGGCCGTGCGCCGAGCGTGGTCCATCATGTCGTCGATGCTCTCGGCCACCGCCTTGCGGACCTGCTCGGCCTGGCCGCGCGCCGTGGCCGGCATCTGGGCCGCGCGGGCCTCCACCTCCACCAGCATGGCGGCGAGCTCGTCCAGCGTGGCGCGAGCGGTTCTGGCGCCCTCCTCCAGCTTACCGGCAGTCGCCGCACCGGCCTGTTCCACCATCTGGGTCGACTGTTCGATCAGGGCGCGGGCCTCGGCCAGCCGGGTCTCGAACACCTTGTTGGCCTGCTGGCCCGCGGTGAAGGCGGCCTCAGATAGCTGGTCCACCTGGTTGCGGGCGGTTTCGGCGTGGCGCTCGGCGGCCTGACGGGTCTCCTCGGCGGCGCGACCCAGGGCCTCGATGGTCACCCGGGTCTGCTCCTCCAGCCGCGCGCGCTCGGCGGCCGCGGCTTGGGAGACCGCCTCCATGGCATGCAGGGTCGACTGGCCGAATTCGTCGCGCTCGGCCCTGGCCTGCTCGGCCAGCTCTCGAAACTGCTCCGCCGCCTCGGTGATCATCTGGCGGAGGCTCTCGCCGCCCTTCACCGCCCGGTCGCCCATCTCCACGGTCGACAGCCGCGCCTGGCTGATGAATTCCGCCAGTTGCGCGGCGTGGCCCTCGGCCTGGACCGCGAAGGTTTCCTGGTCGCCGCGCAGGGCGTGCGCCGCGGTGACCAGGCCGGCCCGCTGTTCGGTGAGCCCGGTCTCCACGGCGCTGATCTGCTCGGCCACACCCAGGCCCGCGGTCTCCAGGCGCGCGATGTGGCGAGTGAGATCCTCGGCGGCGGTCCGTGCGGCGTCGCTAGTCTCGCCCGCGGCGGCGGCCAGGTCGGCGGCGCGGGCGGCGAGCGCCGCCTCGGCCTCGCGTAGCTGGGTCTCGGCCAGGTCGGAGGCCTCGGCCACCATGCGCGCCTGCTGGGTGATAGTGTCGGAGACCGCGGTGGCCTGGGCGTCGAGGGTCTTGGACAGGCCGCCCATCTCGTCGCGCTCACGGCCCAGGATCTCGGCGAGCTCGGCCGCGGTGCGGGCGGAGTTGGCGGCGGCCACCACCAGATGCTCGGTCTCCACAGCCAGGGCGTCGCGCAGGGCCACGAGGGTCTCGCGCGCCTCGTGCGCGGCCACGCCGGCCCGGGCGATCTCCTCGCGGATATTGGTCACGACGTCATAGGTCTGGGCGCCGGCGGCCAGGACCGGCGTCACCATCTCGTCGGCCAGCTGCTTGGCGCGGTGGGTCTCGGCGCTCAACTTCTGACCCTGGCGGACCATGTAGGCGGCCAGCCAGACGAACAGGGCCGGGCCAACCGCCATCAGGGCGAAGACGGTCAGGGCGAAGGGGTCATAGTCGAAGGGCGCGACCGCGCGCCGATAGCCCCAGGCGAAGGCGATGGGCGCCGCGGCCCACAGCACCGAGACCACGAAGGCGGCCAGGTAGATCGGCCAGCCCGACGGCGCGTCGGTCGCCGCGGCCTCGGGCGCCTGCGGTCGACGCGCCAAGGTCTGCGGCGAGGCGACGGCGACCTCGGCCTGCGGCGGAATCGGCGACAGCGGCGCGGCGGCCTGCGGCTCGGGGTCCCGAGTCGGCGGCAGGGGCGGCATGGCGAACAGCTCCTCCTCGGCGGAGATGTCCAGTTCAGGCATTTCGGCGAAGGCTCTGGACGGGGCCGGAGCCTCGTCATCTAGTGTTTGAAAATCAACAGGTTGGTGCCGCTTTTTAATCTTCATGGTCCGACTTCGGCGGCCTTCCCACACTGCGCGTCACCCCGAGTTCGCGCCTCGACGAAAGGATTACCGGCGAACCTCGTCGGCGCAAAGCGGCATCGGTGGGAATCTTGGCGGAAGGGTCGGATTGTCGCGGAACGCCGCGGGCCTAGGTCTTGATCACCATGGCGCGTTGTTCGGGGCAGTCCTTGATAGCGCCCGTCGCGGTCTTCGCGGGTTTTGCGGTGAGCTTCACCGAGGCCTTGGCGGCCGGCTTCGGCGCGGTGGTGCGCGCGATCGTCCGCTCTGCGGGCACGGGCTTCTCGACCTGGTGAGCCTCGAGCGGAACTCCGAAATGCGCATAGGCGACGGCGGAGGAATGCACCACCACGGCAGCGACGATCTCGGTCAAGGTCTGCATCGGAGCTCTCCCCGGTCGTCCGACACGATTCCGGCGAGCGGCGTTATACGATAAGCGCCGCCGTTGGACGATCCGGGGTAACATGAAATTTCGGTCATGTGACCTTGGCGCCTCGCCGCTCCTCAGGCGGCGAGATCGCGGAAGGCGGCGCCCTCGTGTCCCAACAGCCAGCGCTTGCGCTCGACACCGCCACCATAGCCCGTCAGGCTGCCGTCGCTGCCGATAACCCGATGGCAGGGCACGACGATCCCGATCGGGTTGGCCCCATTGGCCAGGCCCACCGCCCGGACGGCGGCCGGCCTGCCGATCCGCTCGGCCAGGATCTTGTAGCTCACGGTCTCGCCGGCCGGAATCGCGCGCAGGGCGGCCCAAACGCTCTTCTGAAACACCGTGCCGCCCGTGCGGCAGACCAGTCGGTCGATCTCGCCCAGGTCGCCGCCGAAATAGGCCGCGAAAGCCTCGGTGATCGCCTTGGGCGCGGCGCGGTCCGTCAGGGTCACCGGGCCGTTCTGCCGGCGCAGCAGCAGGTGCATCCGCGCCTCATGGCTGACCCAGTCGAAGACGCGCAGCGCGCCATCGGCGTCGAACACCACCAGCCCGACCCCGACCGGGGTGTCGATACGATCGAGGAACAGGGATTCAGGCGGCTTGGGCATGCTTGGTCTCCGAGGGATTCTTAGGATCGGCCGCCCAGAGATGCGAAGCCGCATAGGCCCGCCAGGGTCGCCAGCGCTCGGCCCGGATGAGCAGTTCGGCCGGGGTTGGCCGCACGCCGTCGGGGGTCTCCAGCGCCCGCATCAGGCCGATGTCGGCGCTGGGGAAGGCGTCGGGTTCGCGCAGGGCGCGCATGGCGATGTACTGAGCCGTCCATTCGCCGATGCCCGGCAAGGCGCGCAAGGCCGCCACGGCCTCGTCCAGGCTACGGCGGGTTCCGAACAGGTCCGGGTCGGCCGCGGCGGCCGCCGCCAGACCCACCAGGGCCCGACCGCGGGCGCGCGGCATGGCCAGGGTCTCGACATCCACCGTGGCCAGGCATTCCGGCGTCGGGAAGAACTGTGTGAGGCCCATCTGGTTGGCCGCCTCATCCAGCAAGGGCTCGCCATAGGCCGCGGAGATCTTGCCCGCCAACTGGCGCGCCGCATGGACCGTGATCTGTTGGCCCAGCACCGCGCGGACCGACAACTCGAACCCGTCCCACGCGCCCGGGGCCCGCAGGCCCGGCCGCGCCGCCACCAGCGGCGCTAGGTCGGGATCCTCGGAGAGATGCGCCTCGATGATCGCCGGGTCGGCGGCCAAGTCGAACACCCGGCGCACCTTGGCGATGATGGTGGGCCAAGCCTGGACCTTCGGGAACCGCAGTGTGACCTTCAAATAGGCCCCCTCGCCGGGCTCGACCATGACCACTCCGCGCGCATCTCCCACAGTCAGCGTGCGGGCGTAGCGTCCATTGGCGACCACCTCGACCCCGGGAATGGCCCGGGCGGTGAGGAAGGCCAGCATGGCTTGCCAGTCATATGGCGCGCGATAGGGCAGCTTGATCGTCGCGGCCCCTCCCTCGCCCGCGGCGATCTCGGCCCCGCCCAGCCGCCGCAGGGCGCCGGGCGGACGTCGGAAGAGCTGCTGGAAGGTCTCGTTGAACCGCCGCACGCTGCCGAAGCCAGCGGCCAGGGCCACCTCGGCCATGGGCAGGCGGGTCTCGTGCAGCAGCTGCTTGGCCAGCAGCACCCGCCGTGTCTGGGCCACCGCCACGGGCGAGGCGCCCACATGCTGCTGGAACAGCCGGCGAAGCTGACGCTCGCCTACCCCCAGCCGCCCGGCCAGGGCGTCGACGTCGCCGATGTCCATCGCCCCGGCCTCGATCAAGGCCAGGGCCCGCGAGACGGTGTTGGAAGTTCCGCGCCACGATCCCAGGTCGGGCGAGGTCTCGGGCCGACAGCGCAGGCAGGGTCGGAACCCCGCCTCCTGGGCCGCCGCGGCCGAGCGGTGGAAGGTCATGTTCTCGCGCTTGGGGGTCCGCGCCGGGCAGATCGGCCGGCAGTAAATCCCCGTGGTCTTCACGCCGCAGAAGATCCGTCCGTCGAACCGGGCGTCGCGGGTCTGAAAGGCGCGGTAGCAGGCGTCGTCATCCATATCCATGCCGGGAAGATGGGGTCGGCGGACACGAAAGTCTCGCGGTTTTCGGACATTGCCCGCCGAGGTTTCGCGGTTTTCGGACATCACCGTGGTCGCGGGCCACGTGACCGCTCCGCAGCAATTTCCTTGGGACGCTGTCAGTAAATCTCTATCGTCACGGTGGGTCGGGTCCCCTAATCCACCGCCAGGGCCAATCCGAGCGCCAGGTGGCGCGCGGACGTTTCGCGATTAGCGGCGGATATCCGCCCGAGGTTCATGTGCAAGGTTCAGCCCTGATGCAGGCGCAGGCGCCGGCGATCTCCACCGAGACCCTGACCCATCTCCAGCGCCTGGAGGCCGAGAGCATCCACATCATGCGCGAGGTGGCGGCTGAGGCCGAACGCCCGGTGATGCTCTATTCCATCGGCAAGGACTCGGCCGTGATGCTGCATCTGGCGGCCAAAGCCTTCTATCCCTCCAAGCCGCCTTTTCCCCTGCTGCACGTGGACACGACCTGGAAGTTCCGGGCCATGTACGAGATGCGCGAGCGCATGGCCAAGGAGCTGGGCTTCGAGCTGCTGGTCCACAAGAACCCCGAGGCCGTCGAGCGGAACATCAACCCGTTCGACCACGGCAGCGCGCTGCACACCGACATCTGGAAGACCGAGGGCCTGAAGCAGGCGCTCGACAAGTACGGCTTCGACGCGGCCTTCGGCGGCGCACGGCGCGATGAGGAGAAGTCCCGCGCCAAGGAACGCATCTTCTCGTTCCGCTCGGCCCAGCACCGCTGGGATCCCAAGAACCAGCGGCCGGAACTGTGGAAGCTCTACAACGCCCGCAAGAACCCCGGCGAGAGCGTCCGGGTGTTCCCGATCTCCAACTGGACCGAGCTGGACATCTGGCAATACATCCACCTGGAGAACATCCCCATCGTGCCGCTCTACTTCTCCGAAGTCCGGCCGGTGGTGGAGCGCGACGGCGCCCTGATCATGGTCGATGACGAGCGCATGCCCCTGCGTCCCGACGAGACCCCGGCGATGAAGTCGGTGCGGTTCCGCACCCTGGGCTGCTACCCGCTCACCGGCGCCGTCGAGAGCACGGCGGCCACCCTGCCCGAGATCATCCAGGAGATGCTGCTCACCACCACAAGCGAGCGCCAGGGCCGCATGATCGACCACGACCAGGCGGCCTCCATGGAGAAGAAGAAGCAGGAGGGCTATTTCTGATGGCTCACCAGTCCGATCTCATCGCCGCCGACATCGAGGCCTATCTGCTGGCCCACCAGCACAAGAGCCTGCTGCGCTTCCTCACTTGCGGCTCGGTGGACGACGGCAAGTCGACCCTGATCGGCCGCCTCCTCTACGACTCCAAGATGATCTTCGAGGACCAGCTCGCGGCTCTGGAAGCCGACAGCAAGAAGGTCGGCACCCAGGGCGGCGAGATCGATTTCGCCCTGCTGGTCGACGGCCTGGCCGCCGAGCGCGAGCAAGGCATCACCATTGACGTCGCCTACCGGTTCTTCTCCACCGACAAGCGCAAGTTCATCGTCGCCGACACCCCCGGCCACGAACAGTACACCCGCAACATGGTCACCGGCGCCTCGACCGCCGACGCCGCCGTCATCCTGATCGATGCGCGCCGCGGGGTGCTGACCCAGACGCGGCGCCACTCCTATCTCGTCAGCCTGCTCGGCATCCGCCACGTGGTCCTGGCGATCAACAAGATGGACCTGGTCGGCTGGAGCCAGGAGACCTACGACACGATCCTGGCCGAGTATCGGGCGTTCGCGGCCCAGATCGGCATCAAGGACTTCACCGCCATCCCCATGTCGGCGCTGAAGGGCGACAACATCACCGCCCAGAGCGACGCCGCCCCCTGGTACGATGGCCCGGCCCTGCTGCCACTGCTGGAGAGCCTGCCCGTCGAGGACGACCAGCGGGGGAAGCCCTTCCGCATGCCGGTCCAATGGGTCAACCGGCCCAATCTCGACTTCCGCGGCTTCTCGGGCTTCGTCTCGGCCGGCGTCATCCGGCCGGGCGACAAGATCAAGGCCCTGCCCTCCGGTCGCGAGAGCCTCATCGACCGCATCGTCACCAAGGACGGCGATCTGCCCGAGGCGGTAGCCGGCCAGTCGGTGACGCTCACCCTCACCGACGAGATCGACATCTCCCGCGGCGACGTCATCGCCGCCACCGCCTCGCCGCCGCCGGTCGCCGACCAGTTCGAGGCCACGGTGGTCTGGATGGACGATGAGGCCATGCTGCCGGGCCGTCCCTATCTCATGAAGCTGGGCGCCCGTACGGTCGCCGCCCAGATCACGGAGCCCAAGTACAAGGTCAATGTGAACACCCTTGAGCACCTGGCCGCCAAGCGGCTGGAGCTCAACGAGATCGGGGTCTGCAACCTCTCCCTCGACGCCCCCATCGCCTTCGACGCCTATGCCGACAACCACGATCTGGGCGGCTTCATCCTGATCGACCGGATCTCCAACCGCACGGTCGGGGCGGGCATGCTGCATTTCGCCCTGCGCCGCAGCCAGAACATCCACTGGCAGGCGCTCGACGTCGACAAGACCTCCCGCGCGGCGCAGAAGGGCCAGCGCGGGCGCGTAGTCTGGCTGACCGGCCTCTCGGGCTCGGGCAAATCGACCATCGCCAACCTGGTCGAGAAGCGCCTGCACGCCAACGGCCGCCACACCTCCCTGCTGGACGGCGACAATGTCCGCCATGGCCTGAACAAGGACCTGGGCTTCACCGACGAGGATCGGGTGGAGAACATCCGCCGGGTGGCCGAAGTGTCCAAACTGATGGTCGACGCCGGCCTGATCGTGCTGGTCTCGTTCATCTCGCCCTTCCGCGCCGAGCGGCGCATGGCGCGGGAGCTGCAGGCCGAGGGCGACTTCGTCGAGGTCTATGTGAACACCCCGCTGGAGGTCGCCGAGCAGCGCGACGTCAAGGGCCTCTACAAGAAGGCCCGCGCGGGGGAGCTGAAGAACTTCACCGGCATCGACAGTCCCTATGAAGCCCCGGAGCACCCGGAGATCGTGGTCGACACCACCGCCATGTCGCCGACCGAGGCGGCCGAGCGCATCGTCGCCTGGCTGGAGGGCGAACTCGACTACTCGATCTGAGCCAGCTCCGGGCCGGGGAAGAACCCCCGGAACGGCCGCGCCTCCTCGACCACGCGCGCGAACGACGGGCGGGCGCGCAGGCGCTTGTAGTAGGCCGCCAGCCGCGGGTGGGTCTGGGCGATGGGCTCCAGGGCGTCCGCATAGAACAGCGCCGGCGCGGCCGCGCAGTCGGCGAAGCTGAACACCCCGCCCAGTGCCCAGGGGCCCTCGCCGATCTGGTCGTCGAGGACGCCGTATGCGGTGCGCAGCATGCCGCGCCACAGGACGACGCCGGCCGGGTCCTTCGCGCCCTCCGGCCTCAGCCGGTCGCCGACGATCCGCTGCAGAGGGTCCTGAACATAGTTGTCGAACAGCCGGTCGAGCAGCCGCGCGCGCAGCCGCAGGGCCGGATCCTCCGGCAGCAGCCTGACCTTGCCTGGATAGAAGGTGTCCAGGTGCTCGATGACGATGCTGGCCTCGGGCAGGACGACGCCCCGCGCCGTGTCCTCCAGGACCGGCATCTTGCCCATCGGCCACAGGGCGTAGAACGCCGCCCGCCCGGCCTCGTCGCCCAGGTCGACGGGGACCGCCTCGAACGGCGTCTCGTTCTCGTAGAAGGCCATGATCGCCTTTTGGCAGTACGAGGCGAACGGGTGCTGGTGCAGGCGAAGGGTCATGTCACGCTCCTTTGCTTAAGGGACGACTTCACTAACGCCCCCCGCGCTCGCAGGCAAGATCACTGTAGCAACAACTAAACCGTCTGGCGCGGCCGGTCAGAACTCCAACACGATCTTGCCGAAGTGCTCGCCGGCGGCCATGGCCGCGAAGGCCGTCTTCGCCTCGGTCCAGGGAAAGACCTTGTCCACCACGGGCGAGATGCGGTGCAGCTCGATCGCCCGGCACATGGCCTCGAACATCTCGCGCGAGCCGACCGACAGGCCCTGCAGCCTCGCCGAATTGCCGATAAGGACGGCGGGATTGATGTCCCCCGCCCCGGCGACAACACCGATGACAGCGATGTGGCCGCCGATGCGGACGGCGCGCAGGCTCTGTTGGATGGTGCCGCCGCCGCCGACCTCCATGATGAAATCGGCGCCGTCGGGCGCGATCTCGCGGACCGCCCGGCCCCATTCCGGCGTGGTCTTGTAGTTGATCAGGTGGTCGGCGCCGAGCGCCCGCGCCCGCTCGAGCTTCTCGTCGGAGGACGAGGTGATGATCGTCCGGTAGCCGGCCGCCTTGGCGAACTGCAGGCCGAAGATCGACACCCCGCCCGTCCCCTGCAGCACCACCGTGTCGCCCGGCTCCAGATCGGCGTCCTCGAAGAGCCCGCGCCAGGCGGTCAGGGCCGCGCATGGTAGGGTCGCCACCTGCTGGTCCGTCAGGAAGTCGGGAACCTTGGAGACCCCCTCCTGGCTGAATACCGCCAGTTCGCGGCCCGCTCCGGGGATCGGAAAGCCCAGGGCCGACGACAGCTTTTCCAGCGTCGGACGCCCCGAGGTCCAGTTCTGGAAGAACAGGCTGGCCACCCGGTCTCCGACCGCAACCCGGTTCACCCCGGGACCGATCGCCTCGACGATCCCGCAGCCGTCGGAGAAGGGCGTGATCACGTCCTTCGTGTCGGTGGATCCGCGGCCGTACATGCCGTTGATCATCAGCAGGTCACGGAAGTTCAGCGACACCGTCTTCATACGGACCAGGACCTGGCCCGCCCCTGGCGTCGGATCGGGCAGCTCGGCGACCTTCAGATTGTCCGCGCCCCACGGCGCGGCGGCTTGCAAGGCCCGCATGGTTCGTCTCCCAGCATGTTCGCTGGGTCATAGTCGCGCCTTCGCCGGCGCCCGCAAGACTGTCCCCGCGTAAGCTCAGGCGTCCAGTCGCCGAACGCCGTAGAGCCGCAGGGCGCCGATCAGGCCCAGGCCCGACATGACGGCCATGGCGAGATAGCCCTTGGCCCCGACCGCGTCGAACAGCCAGCCTGAGCCGATGGTGGCCGCCCCCATCAGCAGGCCGCCGGACAGGGCCGAATTGATCGTCTGGGCGGCGGAGGCGTTGGCCGGGCTCGACAGCCGCTCCACGATCTGCAGCGAGGCCAGGAAGGTCGCCGCGTAGGTGAAGACGTGCAGGGCCTGCAGCGGGAACACCAGCCAGAGCGGGGGCGACAGCGACAGGATCGTCCACCGCGCCAGCGCCGCGACGCCCCCCATGACCAGCAGGTGTCGCGGTCCCACGCGGCGGCGCCACGGCTCCAGGAACCAGAGGAAGGCGACTTCGGCCGTCACCGCCACCCCCCACAAGATCCCCGTCAGGCTCTCGGGGATGGCCTGCTGTTTCCAGGCGAGCGTGGAGAACGAATAGTAGAAGGCGTGGGCCGACTGGATCAGGCCCGCCGAGATCACCGCCAGCATGAAGTCGCTGTCGCGCAGCAGATCCTTGAGGCCCGCGAACCGCTCGGAGAGCCGGCTCACAGCCCCGCCCTCGCGCACGGGATCGGGCGGCAACAGCGCACGGGCGCCCAGCGCCGCCAGCATCGCCGCCGCGGTGATCCAGACCACCACCAGCTCAGGCGAGAACCGGACGAGCAGCGCGCCCACCACGATGTTTGCGATGACGAAGGCCACCGAGCCGATCCCACGCGGCCAGCCGAAATTGAACCCGTCCAGCCGCGCTCGGGCGAAGGCGATGACATCGGTCAGCGGCGCGACGGTGGCGAACACGCTGGAGGCGAAGAACCAGACGCCGAACCACCAGGCGAAGCCGAACGGCGCGGCCAGCAGGCCGTAGGCGCCCGCCGAGGCCAGGGCCATCAGGATCAGGGGCGTACGCCGCAGCTTGAAGCTGTCGGCCCACATGGCCATGGCCGGCGCGGTCACCGCGCGCGCCAGCATGGGCGCCGAGAGGATCAGCCCGATCTCCGCCCCCGACAGGCCACGGCTGGCGAACCATACCGGGATATAGGGCGAACTTGCCCCGGTGCCGACGAACAGGGCGGCGTAGAACAGACCAAGGCGCACGGGCTGGTTCATGTCGCACGTGAGCTACCGCGAGTCGTCTGCGCCATTCTTGCGACATCTCCAAAGACTCGCGCGCATTGTCTTCCGCAACGCCCTCGACGCGTGCTAGCGCCAAGCTGCGATGTCCGAACCCTCCAGAGCCGCGCGCGTTTCCGAACTCCTCGAGGAGGTCGGCAAGCGTTCGGCGCGCAAGATCAAGGTCGCCCACGTGGTGGAGACCTTCGGGGACCGGGCCTTCGGCGCCCTGATGTTCATCTTCGCCGCCCCTCTGGTCCTGCCCATGCCCCCCGGGGTCTCGGCCGTGCTCGGCGCGCCGCTGATCTTCATCACCGCCCAGTGGATGCTGGGCCGCCGCACCCTGTGGCTGCCCAAGGCGCTGCTGGAGCGGGAGATGAGCATGACCGACTTCCGCGCGCTCGCCGCCAAGATGGCGCCCTATCTGGCGCGGATCGAGCGCGGTCTGCGGCCCCGGCTGACCTTCATGTACAATCCCGTCGGCGACCGGCTGGTGGGACTTCTCTGCTTCGGGCTGTCGCTGATCGTCTTCCTGCCGATCCCGTTTGGCAACATGCTGCCCTCATTCGCCATCGCCGCCTTCGCCATCGGCGGGGCCGAGCGCGACGGCCTGGCGGCGATCATCGGCTGGATCTTCGCGATCATCTCGATCGCGGTGCTGTGGATCTTCTCCAAGGCGATCCTGGCCGCGGTGATCGCCTTCTTCACCACCCTGGTCGGGATGTTCTAGGCGAGCGTGGCGGCGGAGGTCGCGAGCCCCTATGTGGCCTGCACAACCTCTGCCACTGGAGAACGCCTTGTCCCTGTCCCTCTACGACGCCTCGATCCCCGGCTACCTGCACATGCTGCGCAACCTGTCGGCCATGCTCGACAAGGCGCAGGCCCACGCCGAAGCCAACGGCGTTGCTCTCTCAACCCTCGCCGAGGCTCGGCTGGCGCCCGACATGCATTCGCTGATCGGCCAGATCCAGCTCGCCAGCGACGCGGCCAAGGGTGGCGGCGCCCGCTTGGCGGCCATCACCCCGCCCAGCTTCCGAGATGAGGAAACGAGCTATCCGCAGCTCAAGGAGCGGGTCGCCAAGACCATCACTTTCCTGGAAACCATCAAGCGCGAGCAGATCGACGGCGGCGAGGACCGCACCATCGAACTGAAATCCCCCGGCCGGACCATGACCTTCACGGCGACCGATTTCCTGTTGCGCTTTTCGCTGCCCAACTTCCTGTTCCACGTCACGACCGCCTACGGCGTCCTGCGCAATCAGGGCGTGCCGCTAGGCAAGATGGACTTCCTGGCCGGCGCCCAGCCGGTCTGATGTGCTCCTATCCCGCGCCTCATGGTTGCCGAGGCGCGGGGTCGGGGTAAGGTCTCGTTCGCTCGACAATGTGTGGGCGGAGGGAGACTGCGATGGACCGCACCAACAGCCGTGACCGAGCCCTGCGGGAACGCGCCCGCGCGGTGATCCCCGGCGGCATGTACGGCCACCAGGCCGTGGGCCTGCTGCCCGACGACTATCCGCAGTTCTTCGCCAAGGCCGAGGGCGCCCACATCTGGGACGTCGACGGCAATCGCTATCTGGACCTGATGTGCGCCTATGGGCCGAACCTGTTCGGCTACGCCAATCCCGAGATCGACGCGGCCTATGTCCGCCAGCTCAGCCTGGGCGACACCCTCACCGGCCCCACCGAGCTGATGGTACGGCTGGCCGAGGAGCTGACCGCCATGGTCACCCACGCGTCCTGGGCCATGTTCTGCAAGAACGGCACCGACGCCACCTCGATGGCCCTGGTCACCGCCCGCGCCCACACCCGGCGCAAGACCATCATCCGGGCCCGTGGCGCCTATCACGGGGCCGCGCCCTGGTGCACGCCCAGGCCCGCCGGGACGGTGGACAGCGACCGCGCCCACCAGCTGTTCTGCGACTACAACGACGTGGCCAGCCTCGAGGACGCCGTGGCCCGGGCCGGCGACGACCTGGCCGCCATCTTCGCCGCCCCCTTCAAGCACGACGCCTTCATCGACCAGGCCGCGCCGGATCCGGCCTATGCCCGGCGCGCGCGGGAGCTGTGCGACCAGACCGGCGCCCTGCTGATCGTCGACGACGTCCGCGCGGGACTGCGCATGGCGCGGGACTGCTCCTGGTCGCTGCTAGGAATCGAGCCCGACCTCTCCACCTGGGGCAAGTGCATCGCCAACGGCCACCCGATCTCGGCCCTGCTCGGCTCGGAGAAGGCCCGCACGGCCGCGGCCTCGATCTATGTCACCGGCTCCTTCTGGTTCCAGGCCGCCCCCATGGCCGCGGCGCTGGAGACCTTGCGCCTGGTCCGCGACACCGACTATCTGGAGCGCATTGAGGCCCTCGGCGACCGGCTGGCCAGCGGCCTGGTCGAACGCGCCGCCGCCGCGGGCTTTGGCCTGCGCTGCTCGGGTCCGACCCAGATGCCGCTCTACCTGTTCGACGACGACCCGGACCTGCGGAAAGGCTTCTGCTTCGTCAGCCAGATGCTGGCGCGCGGGGTCTACATGCATCCCTGGCACAACATGTTCCTCTGCGCGGCGATGACAGAGGCCGACATCGACCAGGCCCTGGAGGCCGCCGAGGGCGCCTTCGCGGTGCTGAAACGCGAGGCGGCGGGCCTGGCGCCCGTCGAGAAGCTCGCATTCCTTTCCGCCGGCCAGAGGTAGAGCGACATGCCGATCAGCGACTATTCCGAACACGACGGGCTCTCGCTCGCCGCCCTGGTGGCCAAGGGCGATGTGACGCCGCTGGAGCTCGTCGACGCCGCCATCGAGCGGATCGAGCGCCACAACCCGACGCTCAACGCCGTGGTCTACAAGGCCTATGACGAGGCCCGCGACGTGGCGAAAGGCCCCCTGCCGGACGGGCCGTTCCGGGGCGTGCCGTTCCTGATCAAGGACCTGGGCATGCCGGTGGCCGGCTGGCCGCGCAGCTATGGCAGCAAGTTCGCCGCCAGTGTGGTGGACACGGACGATGGCGACCTCACGGCGCGCTATCGGGCCGCCGGGGTCGTGCCGCTGGGCAAGACCAACACCCCGGAATACGGCATCACCGGCACGACCGAGGGCGCCCACCTCGGCGCCTGCCGCAATCCCTGGAACCCCAATCACATCTCGGGCGGATCCTCGGGCGGCGCGGCCTCGTCGGTGGCCGCCGGCATTGTGCCTTTGGCCCACGCCAGCGACGGCCTGGGCTCGATCCGCATCCCCGCGGCCTGCTGCGGCCTCGTGGGCCTGAAGGTCACCCGCGACCGCAATCCCAACGGTCCGGACGACACCGCCTACGCCATGGGCTTCACCGTCGACCATGTGGTGACCCGCACCGTGCGCGACAGCGCCGCCATGCTGGACGCCACCGGCACGCCCCGAGCCGACGCCCCCTTCGCCGCCCCGCCCAAGGAGCGGCCCTATGTCCAGGAGGTCGAGCGAAGCCCCGGCAAGCTGCGCATCGCCTGGTCGTCCGAGACCGCCTCGGGTCGGCCCATCGACCCGGAGATCCAGGCCGCCCTCGAACGCACCGCCGACCTGCTGAAGCGCCTGGGCCACGAGGTGGTGGAGAAGGGCCTCGGCATCGACTACCGCGCCCTCTACGCCGCGCGCGGACCGGTCTCGGGCGCCAATTTCGCCGCCGACATGGCGCGGCTGATCGAGCAGATCGGCCGCGAGCCCGAGCCCGACGAGCTGGAGCCCCTGACCTGGGCCTCGCTGAAGGGCGGGCGCAAGGTGACTGGGGAACAGGCCTGGCGCGGCTGGCAGGACCTGCGGGTGCTGAACCGCAAGACCCTGGCCTTCTTCGAGGACTGGGACGTCTATCTCTGCCCCGTCCTGGGCACGACCGTTCCCGAGGTCGGCCACATCGATCCGGTGAACCTGGAGCCGCGCGAGGTGAACCGCCGCCAGGGCGCGGCCTTCCCCTACACCCCGCCGTTCAACTTTTCGGGCCAGCCGTCCATGTCCCTGCCGCTCGAGATGTCCGCCAACGGATTGCCCATTGGCATGATGTTCACTGCCCGTTTCGCAGACGAGGCGACCCTCTTTCGCCTCGCCGCCCAACTGGAGAAGGAAGCGCCTTGGAAGGATCGCCGGCCCCAGGTATGGGGCTGAGATGATCTGGACCCGCCGCACCTGGATGACGCTGGCCGCGGTCGGCGGGTTCGTCGCCGTCGCCATCGGGGCTTTCGCCGCCCACGGGGTCTCCGATCCCAAGGCCCAGGAGTGGCTGCGCACCGGCTCGACCTATGGCTTCATGCACACCATGGCCACCTTCGCCTGCGCCACCTTCATGAACATCGGTGCGAAGGAGGCCCGGCGCGCTCCGGCCTTCTTCCTCGCCGGCATGGTGGTGTTCTCAGGCTCGCTCTACGTGATGGCCCTGGGCGGGCCGCGCTGGCTGGGCGCGGTGACGCCCATCGGAGGCCTGCTGTTCCTGATCGGCTGGGCGACCTTGGCCTGGGCCGCCCGGGACGTGGACCGAGCCTAGGCCCGCTTCGGCAGCGCCAGGAACCGCAGCGTCAGCGCCGATCCCACCAGGGCCGCCAGCATCACCAGGGCCATCGGCCGCGGCGTCCCGTCGTGCAAGGCGCCCGCCAGGCTCGCGGCCAGGGCGCCGACCCCGAACGAGGCCCCGCCGGTCAGGGCCGAGATCGATCCGGCCCGCTTCGGATCGACATTGAGCGCCCCGGCCACGGTGTTTCCCTGCATGAAGCCGTAGCTGCCCAGCAGCACGAACAGCAGCGGCAGCACGCTCCAGCGCTCGCCGAAGCCGGTGAGCACCGCGGCGGCGAGGGCCAGGGCCGCGGCGACGGCGACCACGCTAGCCCGCGCCAGCACCTCGTCCGGCGTCCAGCGCCGCAGGACGTAGCGATTGACCTGGCTGGCCCCGATCACCGCCGCGGCGTTGAGACCGAACACCCAGCCGAAGGCCGAGGGCGAGATGCCGTAGGTCACCATCAGCAGTTCCGGCGAGGCCGAGATGTAGGTGAACAGGGTGGCGCCGTTCAGGCTGCCGGCCAGGACGTATCCCACCAGCCGCGGCTGACGCAGCAGGGCGAGATAGGCCTGGAGGGGATTCTCCGAAGCGGCCTGGGCCGCGGTCTCATCCGAGCGGGACTCCTTCAACCGGAAGAAGGCGGCGGCGGCGCAGGCCAGGCCGAACAGGGCCAGCACCCAGAAATTCCACCGCCAGCCGCCGAGCGCCAGCAGCACCCCGCCCAGCAGCGGGGCGAGGATCGGCGCCAGGCCCATGATCAGCATCATCAGCGACAGCATCCGGGCCGTCTCGGTGTGGTTGAACTGGTCGCGGACGATGGCGCGCGACACCACCCCGCCGGCGCAGCCGCCCAGGGCCTGGACGAACCGCGCGACGATCAGCATCTCCGGCGAGGTCGCGAGCGCGCAGACGATCGAGGCGGCGATGAAGATCGCGATGCCCACCATGATTGGGGCGCGCCGGCCAAAACGGTCGGACGCCGGGCCATAGATGAACTGGCCGATAGCCATGCCGGCGAAGAAGGCGGCCACCGTCGCCTGGGTCTGCGACGCGCTGGCGCCCAGCGCAACGCCGATGGCCGGCAGGCTGGGCAAGTACATGTCGATGGACATCGGCGCGAAGGCGGTCAGCGCTCCCAGCAGGATCACCAGCCCCCAGGGCGTGGGTTCTTCGGCGGGGCGCGGGTCGGTCATGGCGTCCTTCTAGCGCGGTTCTCGTCACAGCCAAGCGGCGCTTGCCTTCCGCGCGAGGAAGCCTGCCAGTCTGCCCGAGAACCGTCAGGGAGCCGCCCATGTCCGCCCTCGCCCGCCAGATGCCCCCCGTCCAGCATGCCGCCGTCAACGGCGTCGACATGGCCTATTACGAGGTGGGGCCGCGAGGAAAAGGCGTGCCCATCGTCTTCTGCCACGGCTTCCCGGAAGTGGCCTTCTCCTGGCGCCACCAGCTCAAGGCCTGCGAGGCCGCCGGCCGCTGGGCCATCGCCCCCGACCAGCGCGGCTATGGCCTGACCTCGGCGCCGGAGGCGATCACGGACTACGATATGGAGCACCTGACCGGCGATCTCGTGGGTCTGCTGGACCACCTGGGGGTCGAGAAGGCGGTATTCGTCGGCCACGACTGGGGCGGCATCGTGGTCTGGGCCATGCCCCTGATGCATCCCGACCGGGTCGCCGGGATCGTCGGGCTCAACACCCCCTTCATGCGCCGCCCGCCCATGGATCCCATCGCCGGCATGCGGATGATGTTCGGGGAGGACATGTACATCGTCTGGTTCCAGAAGCCGGGCGTGGCCGACGCGGCGCTTGGCGCCGACGTCGACAAGACCATGCGTTTCTTCATGCGCACCCCGGCGGCCGTGGAGGCCGCGATCGGCGACGGGGCAGGATCCGGCCTGACCCTCTCCGGGCAGCCGACGCCCGAAACCCCGACCTTCGCGTTCGGCGACGCGCTCAAGGCCTGGGACAAGTCCGACACAGCCCACCAGCTGCTCAGCCCCGACGAACTGGCGGCCTTCGTGGAGTCCTTCGAACGCACCGGCTTCACCGGCGCGATCAACTGGTACCGCAACTTCACCCGCAACTGGGAGAAGTCGGCGACCCTCCCGACTCGAGTCGACGGCATCCCCTGCCTGATGATCATGGCCGAGAAGGACGTGGTGCTCTCCCCCGCGATGGCCGACGGCATGGAGGAGGTGATCGGCGACCTGGAAAAGGTCCTGGTCAGGGAATCCGGCCACTGGACGCAGCAGGAGAAGCCGGACGAGGTCAATCGCCTCATCCTGGACTGGATGGATCGCCGCTTCCCGCAGTAAACAGGGGGCATGGAACGCAACACGCCCTCGCCCGTCGTCTCGTCGTCCGCGCACAGGCGGGGTCTCTTCCGGGAGAATGAGCCCTACGCCCAGGGCTGGCTGGCCACCGGCGGCCCGCACGAGATCTTCTACGAGGAGTGCGGAACCCCCGACGGTAAGCCCTGCGTCATCCTGCACGGCGGCCCGGGCGGAGCGATCAACCCGACCATGCGGCGGTTCTTCGATCCGTCGAAATGGCGCATGGCGCTATTCGACCAGCGCGGCTGCGGCAAGTCGCGCCCCAACGCCAGCCTGGACGACAACACCACCTGGTCGCTGATCGAGGACATCGAGCGCCTGCGCGTCCATCTGGGCGTCGAGAAATGGACCGTGTTCGGCGGCTCCTGGGGCTCCACCCTCGCCCTGGCCTACGCCATCACCCATCCCGAGCGGGTCGACGGCCTGGTCCTGCGCGGCATCTTCCTGCTCACCGCGCGCGAGCTGAAGTGGTTCTACCAGGATGGCGCCTCGATCCTGTTCCCCGACGCCTGGGCCCGCTTCACCGCCCCGATCCCGGCCGCCGAGCGCGGCGACCTAATGGGCGCCTATCACCGCCGCCTGACCTCCACCGACCGCGCCGTCCAGGCCGAGGCCGCCGCCGCCTGGAGCCAGTGGGAGGGCGACACCATCTCCATCCGTGGACCGGAGGCTCGGCCCTCGAAGTTCAACGAGATCGACTTCGCCATCGCCTTCGCCCGGATCGAGTGCCACTTCTTCGCCAACCACGGCTTCTTCGATGGGGACGGCTGGATCCTGAAGAACATCGAAAAGATACGGAATATCCCTGGCTGGATCGTTCAGGGACGCTTCGATGTGGTCACGCCGATGGAAAGCGCCTGGGCGCTCAAGAGCGCCTGGCCGGAGGCGCGGTTCGACATCGTCTGGGACGCCGGCCACGCCTCGACCGAGCCCGGCATCGTCGACGGCCTGGTCCGGGCGACGGACCAAGCGCTGCGGGTCTAGAGCAGCGCGCCGCTGCCGCTGGTGACCTCGGAATAGCGGTGCACGCGCACGGCCTGGACCAGGCCGAAGCCGATCATCACCGTCACCATGACCGTGCCGCCATAGGACAGCATCGGCATCGGCACGCCCACCACCGGCGCCAGGCCCATCACCATGGCGCCGTTGATCAGCACATAGAGTGCGAAGGTGGCCGTCGTGCCGGCCGCCGCCAGCCGCCCGAAGTGGGAGTGGGAGATGGAGGCGATGCGCAGGGCCATGAAGATCACCGCCCCGTAGAGGAACAGCACCGAGATGCAGCCCAGGAATCCGAACTCCTCGGCCAGGGTGGCGAAGATGAAATCGGTCTGCTTCTCGGGCAGGAAGTTGAGCTGGCTCTGCGAACCCAGGCCGTAGCCCTTGCCGAAGAAGCCGCCCGAACCGAGCGCGATCTTCGACTGCATGATGTGATAGCCGGAGCCCGAAGGGTCGCTCTCGGGATCGAGGAAGGTCAGCACCCGCTTGCGCTGATAGTCGTGCAGCACGAACATCACCATCGGCGGCACAGCGGCGACCACGCTGATCACGCCCGCGGCGATCACCTTCCAGGACAACCCCGCCAGGACGACCATGGAGAGCCCGGTCATGGCGATCAGCATGGCTGTGCCGAGGTCGGGCTGGTGGGCCACCAGCACCACGGGCGCGGCGATCATCGCCAGCGGGATCAGCAGCCACCAGGAGAGCCGGGCGCTGTCGGCCGACATGCCGTGATAGAATCGGGCGAGCGCCAGCACGATGCCCAGCTTCATCACCTCCGACGGCTGGAAACTGAACGGGCCGAGCGCCAGCCACCGCTGGGCGCCCATCCGCACGTCGCCAACCGCCTCGACGGCCACCAGCAGCAGCAGTCCTACGCCATAGATGGGATAGGCCAGGGCCGACCAGACCCGCAGGTCCACCATGGCCAGCATGACCATCGCCAGGAAGCACAGGCCGAAGCGGATCAGGTGGTTGCCGGCCCACGGCTCCCAGGACGACCCGGCGATGGAGAACATCATCAGGGCGCCGGTCCCGGCGATCAGGCAGAGCGCGAGGGCGAACAGCCAGTCGATCTCGCTGAACTTGACGATGGCCCGGTCACGTTCGCCGGGCCGGGTCAGGGCGCTGACGGTCATGTGGGCTCTCCCGGCGGGGCCGGAGGTGGTGGGGTGACAATCGGGGCTTCGGGCGCCGCGCCCTCCATGATCACGCTTTCGGGGACCTCGGGCAGGGGCAGCGGCTTCTCGATCCGGGCCCGTAGTTCGGGGTCCTTCAGCAAGGCCACGCGCATCACCTCGCGGGCGCGGGGCGCGGCGGCGGTGGCGCCGCCCATTCCACCGTGCTCGATGATCACCGACAGGGCGTAGCGCGGATCGTCATATGGCGCGAAGGCGATGAACAGGTTGTGGTCCTTGAGCTTCCAGGTCACGCCGACACTGCTGCGCGAGGCCAGTTTGTCGAAGCTGCGGACCTGGGCCGTCCCGGTCTTGCCCGCCATCTTTATGTCGCCGAGGCCCAGCTGGCTCTGGCGGAAGGCGGTGCCACTCGTGTCGTTGGCCACGGCCTCCATGCCGCCGCGGACATATTTCAGGTGCTCGGCGGCGAACGGCAGATCGATCGCGGCGTCGCCGCGGGGCATCTCCACCCCGCCCACCGACTTGATGAGCCGCGGATTGAGCGCCTTCTTGCTGTTGGCCAGGCGCGCGGTCATCACCGCCAGCTGCAGGGCGTTCACCGCCACATAGCCTTGGCCGATCCCGTAGCTGACGGAGTCGCCCGGCTGCCAGACCGGTTCGCGCTTCACCGCCTTGCGCTTCCACTCGGTGGATCCGACCACGCCCTTCTTCTGGTTACCCGGAACGCCGATGTCGAAGGTCTGGCCGAAGCCCATGGCATGGGCGGCCTTGGCGATGTGGTCGGGGCCGATCTTCAGCGCCGTCTGGTAGAAATAGACGTCGCAGGAGTTCTTGATGGCGTCGTGCATGTTCTGCGAACCATGTCCGCCACGCTTCCAGCACCGCCAGGTGCGCCCGCCATAGTACCAGCCGCCCGAGCAGTTCACCCGCGCCTCGGGATCGATACCGGCCCCCAGGGCCGCCAGGGCCACCGTCGGCTTGAAAGTCGAGCCGGGCGGATAGGTGCCGTTCATGACCTTGTCGAGCAGCGGTTTGCGGTCGTAGAGGGCGAGCGCCCGGTACTCCGGACCCGACAGGCCACGCACGAACCGGTTGGCGTCGAAGCTGGGCGAAGAGGCCATGCACAGTAAGTCGCCGGTGCGGCAGTCCATGACGACGATCGCGCCGCTCTCGTCGCCCATCACCTCCAGTGCGCGGTTCTGGACATCGACGTCGAGGGTGAGCTGGATCTCCTTGCCGGGAATGGCGGCGATGTCGCCGCCCTCGTCCTGGCGGACCTCGCGGCCGTTGGCGTCCACCTCCACCTTGCGGGCTCCAGGCTTGCCCCTCAGGTCAAGATCGAACGCCTTTTCAACACCTTGGCGGCCGATCCTGAAGCCCGGATGCAGCAGGATGGGATCGGAGTTCGGTCCGGTGGGCGCTAGGTCCTCCTTGTTGACCTTGGCCACGTAACCGATCACGTGGGCGAAGGCGCCACCGTGCGGATAGACCCGCACCTCGCCCATGTCGGCGGTCACCCCGGGCAGTTCCGGCGCGCGGACATTGATCGCCGAGAACTCCTCCCAGCTCATGTCTTCCATGACCGAGACCGGCGAGCGCTTGGGCGCCCGGGCGATGTCCTTGGCCAGGCGCGCCTGACGCGCCTCGTCCAGCGGCACGAAGGCCGCCAGGGTCTTGAGCGTCGTCTTGGGGTCGAGGTCCTCCTCGCGGCTGACCAGCAGCCGGAAGTTGGGGCGGTTGGACGCGAGGATCGCGCCGTTGCGGTCGACGATCAGGCCGCGCGGCGCGGCCACCAGGCGGAAGTTGAACTGGTTGGAGGCCGAGAGCTTCTCGTAACGCTGGGTCTCGACGAGTTGCAGGTGGGCGAGCCGTCCGCCGAGCGCCGCCAGACCCAGCCCCGCGAAGCCGCCCAGCAGGAACGTCCGGCGATGGAAGACCCCCTGCCGTTCGTTCACCTCGGAGAAGAAGATCGACGGTTCGCTCATGGGTCCGATCCTAGCGGAATCGCACGTCGGCGTCCTCGAACCGGTCGATCAGGCGATCGGCGAACGGAAAGAGGACTACAGTGGCCAGGAACTGCCAGCCGACCGAGACCATGCTGGCCATGCCCCCGGCGTCGGCCATGGTGAACAGGTAGGCGGCGAGCTGGGTGATGGCGCAGCAGGCGCCGAACCAGACCCACATCATCAACCGGCTCTGCCCCACGATCAGGGTGCGTCCGGCCAGCACCGCGCCGTACCCGGTCAGCAGCGACAGGGCCCACAGGCCGACCGGCCCGCCCCAGAACAGGTCCAGGAACAGCCCCATGGCCAGGATTCCGAAGGGGGCCAGGATCGAAGGCCGGATCACCGCCCAGGCGAAGGCCGGGGCAAGCGCGAAGATCGGTTCCGGCAGCTGCAGCCCGAACACCCGGAAGGGGATGCCGAACAGCACCGTGAGCGCCAGGGCCTGCAGCATGGGCAGGCCCAGCCACATCACCGGGTTCAGGGGACGCGCGCCGGCCAGGCTCAAAACGGCACCTCCGGCGGAGGCGGCGTGGGCTCGGGCGTCGGGGCGGCGGCCGGCGGCGGGGTCGCGGGCGCGGCGCGGCGCGGCGCTGCGGGCCTCGGCGCGGCGGCCTTGGGC
>NZ_JAUYOJ010000156.1 GCF_030697925.1 Phenylobacterium sp.
TTCATGGAGGCCGAGAAGGAGGGCAAGCCGCGCGAGGCGGCGGGCAAGATCCTGATGGCCACGGTCAAGGGCGACGTCCACGACATCGGCAAGAACATCGTCGGCGTGGTCCTGCAGTGCAACAATTACGAGGTCATCGACCTAGGCGTCATGGTCCCGGCCGACCGGATCCTGGACGAGGCCATCGCCCACAAGGTCGACATCGTGGGCCTCAGCGGCCTGATCACCCCCAGCCTGGACGAGATGGTCTATGTGGCCAGCGAGATGGAGCGCCGGGGCTTCAACATCCCGCTGCTGATCGGCGGCGCCACCACCTCCAAGACCCACACGGCGGTGAAGATCGAGCCGCAGTACAAGGCCGGCTCCACCACCTATGTGCTGGACGCCAGCCGCGCGGTGGGCGTGGTCTCAGGGCTCCTCTCGCCCAGCGAGAAGGTGCGGCTGCAGGCCGAGACCCGGGCCGAATATGTCAAGGTGCGCGAGCAGTTCGCCCGGGGGCAGGGCAACCGCGCCCGCTCCTCCATCGCCGAGGCCCGCGCCAACGCCTTCGCGCCGGACTGGAGCGCCTATGAGCCGCCCAAGCCGAGCTTTATTGGAACGAGAGCGTTCGTCGCCTACGACCTGGCCGAGCTCGCCAAGCACATCGACTGGTCGCCCTTCTTCGCGAGCTGGGAGCTGGTGGGCCGCTTCCCGCAGATCCTGGAGGACGACGTGGTGGGCGAGGCCGCCCGCGACCTCTACAAGGACGCCCAGGCGATGCTGGAGAAGATCATCGCCGAGAAGTGGTTCGAGGCGCGCGGCGTGGTCGGCTTCTGGCCGGCCCAGGCGGACGGCGACGACGTGGTGCTCTATACCGACGAGAGCCGCACGACGGAGCTGACGCGGCTCCACACCCTGCGCCAGCAGATGCCGAAATCTCAGACCCAGGCCGACGGCGGCCGGGCCAATGTGGCGCTCAGCGACTTCGTGGCGCCCTTGGGCGTCAAGCCCGACTGGATGGGCGGCTTCGCCGTCACCGCGGGCCACGGTGAGCTGGAGATCGCCGCCAAGTTCAAGGCGGCCGGCGACGACTACAACGCCATCCTGGCCGCGGCCCTGGCCGACCGGCTGGCCGAGGCCTTCGCGGAAGCCCTGCACCGCAAGGTCCGCACCAAGCTGTGGGGCTACGCGCCGGACGAGCCTTTCGACATCGACGCCCTGATCGCCGAGAAGTACCGCGGCATCCGTCCGGCGGCCGGCTATCCGGCCCAGCCCGACCATACGGAAAAGGCCGAACTGTTCCGGATACTGGACGCCGAGGCGCAGACGGGCATGCAGCTCACCGAGAGCTTCGCCATGAACCCGCCGGCCAGCGTCTCGGGAGTCTATTTCTCGCACCCGGAGAGCCACTATTTCGGGGTCGGCCGGATCGAGAAGGACCAGGTCGAGGACTATGCCCGGCGCAAGGGCTGGGACCTGAAGACGGCCGAGCGGTGGTTAGCGCCGATCCTCAACTACGAGCCGGTCTAGGGGGCGCGAGACGGTGCGGCAGGCGGCGCGGAGCGCGGCGACAACCAAGGCGATCCTGGCCGCCGCCCAGGAGCTCTTCAAGACGAGGGGCTATGAGGCGGTCAGCATCGACGAGATCGCCCAGGCGGCCGGCTACAAGAAGGGCGCCTTCTACCACCAGTTCCCGTCCAAGCGGGACGTGTTCGAGCAGGTGCTGGACGGCGTCCAGGCGGGGCTGGCCGCCCGGCTGATGGAGCGCGCGGCCGGCGCGCCGAAGGGCGCCTCGCCCCGGGCGGTGGCCCAGAGCATCCAGGCCTATGTGGAGAGCGCCATTCAGCCGGACGCGCGGCGCATCCTGCTGATCGACGGCCCCGTGGTGCTGGGCTGGCAGCGGTGGCGGGAGATCGACGACAAGCACTTCGCCGGCATCGTGCGCGCCAGCGTGACCGGGCTGATGGGGCGTGACGCCAAGGCGGCGCAGATCGAGTCGGCGACCCGGCTGCTGCTGGGAGCGATCATGGAAGCTGCCCTGGCCAGCGGGACGGCGGACGATCCGGCGGCGGCCGCGCGGGCCCATTGCGCCACGCTGGAATTGCTGTTGTCGGGCCTGTGCCCGAGCTCCGGAGACGCCGGACGCGCTTGACTTACAAACTCCGAGTCTGCATTTACGGACTATGAGTTTGCAAATGGAGCCGCCAATGTCGCGAGCCGTCGCCGCCCCCGAGCGCCCCGCCACCGCCCATCCGCTGCAGAAAGTGTTCGACGCCTGCCACGCCGCCTGGGAGTCCAACGATCCGCAGCGGATCGTGGCGCTCAATTCGCCCGACGCGATGTTCTGGATGCGCGACGGCAGCGCGCCGGTGCGCGGCCGCGAGGCGCTCGCCAAGCACTATGCCGGGGTGTTCGCGCGGTTCCCGCACTTCGGCTGGGAGATGCACCGCACGATGTTCGGCGAGGACTTCTGGGTGTTCGAGTGGACCATGGTCGCCAACCTGACCGACACGAACGGCGAGGCCTTCACCGCCAAGGTGGACATGGTCGATGTGGTCAACGTCAACGCCGCGGGGCTGGTGACGCGCAAGGACGTGTACGTGGACGGGGCCCAGGCGGCGGCGATGTATGCGCGGATGGGGGTGGGGTAGGGGCGGCGGGGCCGGCGGGTTCGCCCGCCGGACAGCGTCTCGGAAGACCGACCTAGCTCGGCTTGACAGCTTGACCTTGGGTGGCGCTAGTGCCGCCTCCACTAGGGTAAGTTGAGTTCAGCCTATGGCCGCCTTCACCTATTTCCAGCCGTTCAACCATGACGGCGCGACGAATTCCTGGCTGGGCGCGATCTTCAACGACGCGAGCCGCTATACGGTCCAGTCGAGCTCGGCGAGCGCGATGACGGTGGTGGCTGCCGCGAGTTCCGGTTTCGCCGGCTACACCGTGGTGCTGACCGGGACCTTCAACTTCCAGAACGGGGCGCTGTTTTCGAGCAGCGTCGAGTCGGCGGACCTGCTGGCGCCGGGCGGAGCGCTGATCGGGAGCGCCGTCATCGGCGGGCGCAGCCTCGACCTGCTGAAGCAGGCGGGCCAGAACCACCTGACCGGCTCATCGGGCGGCGACACCCTGACGGGCGGCAACGAGAGCTTTGCGTTCATCAGGGGCGGGGCCGGCGACGACCTGCTGCGCACCGGCGACAACTATTTCGGCCCCAATGTCTATGGCGGGCCAGGCGCCGACACCATGATCGGGCAGGGGGGCATAGACGTCTTCTTCACCGGTGACGGCGCCGACCAGATCGACGGCGGCGGAGGTTCCGACGAGGTCTATTTCGACGAGGCGACGGGACGGGTCGAGATCTGGCTGGACCAGCCGGCGGCGCCCGGCCAGATTCGGATCGACAACGTCGAGTCGATCTTCGCGCCCAACCTCGGCCTGATCGTGCATGGCGGGGCCAGGGATGACTGGGTCATGGGCGCCAACGGCGTCGACAGCATGATGGGCGGTGGCGGGGCCGACGACTTGCTCGGCGGGATGGGTGACGACCTGCTGATGGGCGACGACGGAAACGACAACCTGCACGGCGAGGATGGCGCCGACTCCGTCTGGGGCGGGGTGGGCGACGACAATATGAGCGGGGCCTGGGGCCGCGACTTCCTGCGCGGCGAGGACGGCGACGACCAGATGTGGGGCGGCGCCGATTTCGACGACATGCACGGCAACAAGGGCCGCGACACCCTGCACGGTGAAGCCGGCGACGACTGGGTGGTGGGCGGCCAGGGCAGCGACCTGCTGTACGCCGACGCCGGGATCGACGTGGTCTACGGCAATATGGGCGACGACACCCTCTATGGCGGGGTCGACCGCGACATCCTGCGCGGCGGCCAGGACAATGACACGATGGAGGGCGGCGACGGGGACGACTGGCTCTCCGGCGACCGCGGCAACGACACCATGAGCGGCGGCGCGGGCGCCGACACCTTCAGCCTGATCCCCGAGGCGGGCACCGACCGGGTGCTCGACTTCTCCAGCGCCCAGGGCGACCGGGTGGCGTTCGAGTATCCGGGGATGAGCTACGCGCTGAGTTTCGAGGGCGGGGACACGGTGATCACCCTGACCGGCGGGCACAGGATGGTGCTGGTGGGGGTGAGCCAGGCGGTGTTGGGGGATTGGTTGGCGGGGTAGGGGGGATTAAGTCGTCGGTTCTCGAAATTTCCACCTGGTAGCCGCAGATTCCAGAAAGGATCAAGTAGAGTGAAAAGGTGCGTACTCTTTGACCATGACGGCGTTCTGGTGGATACCGAATTTTGGTATTACAGAGCTGGAGAGCGCGCCCTGTCGGACATTGGTCTGACTTTGGACAAGGATCAATACCTGCGAGATATGAACCAGGGATTGGGTACTTGGGCTCAAGCCAAAGCGGCGGGTGTTGATGAGGAGATCAGCAACAGGCAGCGTGAGGTTCGTGACGCATATTATCAGGAATATCTAAGAACAGAAGCAATTGAGATTGAAGGTGTTGTTGATGCGCTCGCTGAACTGGCAAAATACGTCCGCATGGCCATCGTGACGACTGCAAAACGTGTAGATTTTGAACTTATCCATGAAGGGCGCCAAATTAGACAATTCATGGATTTTGTCCTTGTTCGCGAAGACTACAAACTCGCCAAGCCGCACCCGGAACCATACCTGACCGGCTTGAAGCGCTTCGGACCCACCAAAGAAGAGACGCTGGTTGTAGAGGATTCATCCAGAGGGTTAAGCTCATCCTTGGCGGCCGGTATTGACTGCGCCGTTGTCTATAACGACTTTGCAAAAGACCAGGACTTTTCACAGGCAAGATATCGAATCGAAACTTTGATTGAATTGAAGGATATCATCCTTAGAGGAACTTGAGGGAACGCTTGCCAGTGTGTCTCTTGTTCTTTTGAAGTGAACTTCGAAGACACAATACTTAACTCGTAGGCCGCCCGCCGAGCCGACCTCCGCCGCCCGGCTTCCTCAAGGACGGCGCTGAGCGCCGCCGCTGGGGCGGCCGCCTGCGGCGGTCCTTGACCAAGCCGGTCGACGAAGCTCCAGGGCTGCCATGGCCTTCAAGGGTTTTCAGCATCCGGGGGCTGCAGGGTGACGTCGCAATTCTTGCGCGGCCTCTGGACACCGCGTCCGCGCGCTAACACCCAGATCCAAGGGGGACCGATGCACAGACGGGCGAAGGCTGTTCGAGTTCTTACCGCCATAGCGTTCGCGGGTCTCGTGGCCGCCGCGTGCGGTCCGGTGAGCGGGGGGCCTAATCATTCGACGCCCGTGATCGTTCGCATCACCATCGAGGGTGCGGAGAGCGAAGCCGAGCGCGCTCTTTTGAATCAACTCGCCGACGAGGCGTCGACCATCCTGCGTTCGGCGGAGTTCCGAGCGAACCTGCTGGCGCTCGAGGCCGAGTACCCTGAGGTCTTCATGAGGCGAGGCGAACCTGACGTGGTGCTCGAGCAGGTCGCCCGGATCGTCGGCGGCGCGAGCGGGGCGTCACGCTACACTCCGGTGACCATCACCTTGGTCGGTCGCAGTGGCCCCGAAGACCAAGACTATCAATGGGCGGGGGCAGGCGCGCCGCTCATGCCAGGCCAACCGGCGTCCATCGACCTTGGTCGCGGCATCCTGAAGGAATTTGAAGGCGCCGACATCGTCGAGCGGTCCTGTGCGGTCAACACCATGGCGCACGAACTGGCCCATACCATCTCGCTGTCCCCGTACCTCTTCAAGATGGCGTTCGATGACACCAAGGGGAACGAAGATGCGATTGCCGGGCGGAGCAATCACCGCACTGCGGTCGGGAGCTATTTGATAGGTTCGGTCGCGCAATGCACATGGCTGCAGCAAAAGGGGCGAATGCCGGCCTGGCGCGTCCCAGGGTGTGTCCAGGTGTTTGGCGCGCGAGCGTTCAACAACTTCCGCTGCACGAAGTTCGCATCGGACAAACCTATCCAGTTGGACGCGTATCTGCCACGGCCTGCTGATCCGCTTTAGGGCGCGCAACCCAGCCGGCCTCCGCCGCCCGTCTTCCTCTAGGACGGCGCTGGGCGCCGCCGCTGGCGAGGTCGCCTGCGGCGCTCCTTGACCAAGCCGGTCGACGAAGCTCCAGGGCCGCCATGGCCTTTCGGCTTTTCAGCATCCGAGAGATGCAGGGCGAAGGGGCCGGGATTCAAGCCCACCCGAAATCCTCCCCTTCGCCTCCAGGTTCGGTCGCCTGCGGTCGCCCGTCAGCCCATGCGGTGGAGGGCGCAGAGCTTGTTGCCGTCGGGGTCGCGCAGGTAGGCCAGATAGAGCTTGCCCATGCCGCCGAGGCGCACACCGGGCGGCTCCTCGCAGGTGGTCCCGCCGCTGGCGACGCCGGCGGCGTGCCAGGCGTCGGCCTGTTCCGGGGAGTCGCACGCGAAGCCGATCGTGCCGCCATTGGCGAAGGTGGCCGGTTCGCCGTTGATCGGTTCCGACACCGAGAAGATCCCGGTCGGGGTCATGTAGAAGATGCGATGGCCGTCGACCCGGGCCGGTGGAACGCCCAGGGCGCCAAGCAGCGAGTCGTAGAACGACTTGGCCTTCTGCAGGTCGTTGGTGCCGATCATGATGTGCGAGAACATCGCGTTGTCCCTCCCCGGTGGCGCGGCCCCTTGGCGGCCAGCCTGCTATCGCGTCTAGCGCGCCCACCAGATGCGGCACGATCGCGGCGGTGACAAGAAAATAGGGCCGCGATGGGCATGGCGCTCGGCCTCGGCGGAATTTCGGGGACGCAGCAGCTAGTTCCAGGACCACGCGCCGAGCTGACCTCCGCCGCCCGGCCTCCTCAAGGACGGCGCTGGGCGCCGCCGCTGGCGCGGCCGCGGGTCCTTGACCAAGCCGGGCGGCGAAGCTCCAGGGCCGCCATGGCCGTTTTCAGCATCCGGGGGATGCGGGGCGACGAATTGGGGCCGGGAGCTGCGTCGCAGCCGCCTATCCCCCGCCAGTCGGCGTTCATGGGTCCCGGCCTTGCTTCGCAAACCGGGATGACGAGCGGGTAGAGGTGCGACCGGGTTCAGGCCGACTTGCGCGCGGCGGCGAGCCCTGGGCGGAACCCTGGGGTGTAAGAGTCGTTGGACTCGCCAAGATGGGAAAGGTTAACGACCGAGATCGGGAACTCCTGGCCAGGGCGCTGCGCGATGGGGGGCTGAGCGTCGTCACCCACCGGCGCCGCGAGGCGCTTGCCGCGGGCGTCATCGAGCATCGGCGCCTCAACCGGCTGTGCAACGAGGGACTGCTGGAGCAGGACAGCGTGCAGGGCGACCGATACGCGTCCGACGGCGAGCTGCGCTACGACTATAGGCTGACGGCCAAGGGGGCGCGGGCGGCCGGCTAGGGGCCCGCCAGCCGCAGGGCGGCGGCTCGCGCCGCTGTCTGGGCGTCCATCCGCGTTTGCGGGAACAGGGCGACGAACCGCCGTTCCGCCCAGACTTCCAGGCGCCGGGAACCGGGGTTGGCGCGCGAGCAGACCGCGACGGCGCGTTCATCGCTCGTGGTGTCGAAGGAGGTCTCGCCTTCGACGCTCCCGAGGTGGTCGATCAGGAAGATCTGGTAAGTCGCCATGTGCACCCCGCCCGTCGTTCTGACCGGCAAGCCATAGTGCGCGCCAAGGCGGCGATGGGCCGCACGAATAGCGGCTTGCGCGACGAAGGGCCGCGCGGCCGCGGGGGCGGTGCAATTAAGTATTGTGTCCCCTGAAATTCGCCTCCGAATACCCGGCAAGGGAGCGTGTGGCGAAATCTCCCGGCCTGTGTTCGGCGCCAAAGAAAGATTGCGGCGCAATCTGGCTGGAACAGAATACAACTTGCTGGCCCTGTTCTTGCCTCTCCGGGGCCAGCGCCCATCAACATTCCCATCGCGGAACGATCTCTTGCTCCGAACAGCCTTCTTCCTGAACAAGTTCCCGATGGCCTCCGAAGCCTTCATCGTGAACACGGCGGCGGGCCTGTTGGACGCCGGGCACGAGGTCGACCTTTACGGCCTGCACGGCGAGAACGCGTCCGGCGCGCGCCACGCCCTGATCGAGCAATATGGCCTGCTGGCGCGATCCTATCCCACGGCCTTCGCCGATCACGGCAGCGCGCGTCGGTGGGCGGAGGCCCCCGGCGCCTTCCTGAGGACGGTCCGGAATTCCGGCGCGGACATGGCCTTCAGCGGCCTGAATCTGAGCGCTCATCGGCGCCGCGGGGTCGGGATGCGGGCGATACACGAGGCGGAGACCTTTCAGGGACGCGGGCGCTACGACGTGCTGCACTGCCACTTTGGAACGCTCGCCGAACCGGTCCTTCGGCATCGGCGCGCGGGCGCGCTGTCCGGCGCGGTAGTGGTGCATTTCCGCGGCTACGACATCACCTCGCACGTCGAGAGGCGGGGCGAGGATTGCTATGAGGCCGTGTTCGCCCAGGCCGACGCCTTCGTCACCAACTCGGTGTTCTTTCGGGATCGCGTGGTCTCGCTGGGGTGCCCGCCCGAGCGGATAACCATCGTGGAGTCGCCGATCAATATCGGCCTGTTCCCCTATGCGCCCCGGGCCCTGCGACCCGGAGAACCGGTCCGGATCGTGACGGTGGGGCGGCTGGTGGAGAAGAAGGGGGTCGCCTACGCCATCCAGGCCGTGGCCAGCCTGCGCGAGAGCGGCCGGCCGGTGGAATACCGGATCGTCGGCGAGGGCCAGGAACGCTCGGCCCTCGAGCGTCTGACCGGCGAGCTTGGCCTCGACGGCGCGGTGTCGATGCTGGGGGAGATGTCCCAGGAGGGCATCGCGGCCGAACTGGCCCAGGCGCATATCTTTCTGGCGCCGTCCGTGCGCGCCCGCGACGGGTCGGAGGACTCGGCGATCAATACGCTCAAGGAAGCCATGGCCTGCGGCGTGCCGGTGGTGTCCACCTGGCACGGCGGCATCCCCGAACTGGTGGAGGACGGCGTCTCCGGACTGCTGGCGCCGGAGCGCGACGCGCCGGCGCTGGCCGAACGCCTGGAGATCCTCGCGGACGACCCGGCGCTGGCGCTGAAGTTCAGCGCGGCGGGGCGACAGACCGTGGAGCGCCGCTTCAGCTTTCCGGTGATCAGTGATCAACTGCTGAAGGTCTACGAAGAGGCTGTCAGGAACTGCAACAATAGCGCGAAGAGTAACGGGTAGGGCGATGACCGGGGCGAACGTCAATCAAGAACCGCTGGTGACCATCGTGGTGTCGCCGCGTGATCGTTTCAGTGTCGCGCAGGAGGCCCTGCTCGGCATCTTCGAGCATACGACCGCCCCATACCGGCTGGTCTATGTCGATGGCGCGGCTCCGAGGGCGCTGAGGGAATGGATCGCGGCTCAGGTCGAGGCGCGCGGTTTCGAGCTGGTCTCGTCGGAGCGCTTCCTCACGCCGAACGAGGCGCGGAACATCGGCTTGCGGCGGGCTCGCACGCCGTATGTCGTCTTCATCGAGAATGACGTGATCTGCTCGCCGGGCTGGCTCGAGCCATTGCTCGCCTGCGCGCAGGAGACCGGGGTCGACGTGGTGGCGCCGCTGACCTGCCAGCATCTTCCCCTCCACACCCAGGTTCACCAGGCAGGCGGCCTGTTCACGTCCGATGTCGCCGCCTTCTTCGCCGCGCCGCAGGGCGAGCGGATCATCGACGAGGCGATCCATCATCAGGGTGACACGGTCGACGCCGTTCCCGCCGGGCGCGTGGAGACCCAATGCTGCGAGTTCCACTGCGCCCTGGTGCGGCGTGACGTTTTCGAGCGTATCGGCGAGTTCGATGAGCAGATGGTCAACACCAAGGACCACCTCGATTTCAGCATGAGTGTCATCGCGACGGGCGGCAAGGTGTTGCTGGAACCGCGCTCTGTCGTGACCTTCCTCCTGCCCAACCGGGTGCGCCCGCTGGTGGCGCAAGACTGGCCGTTCTTCCTGGTTCGCTGGTCGCCCTCGCGGCAGCAGCGGAGCTTCGAACGCTTCCAGACCAAGTGGGGGTTGAAATCCGATCAGGCGTACCTGAAACGGCGGGATCGAAAACTGTACTGGCGCTACGAGGAGGGGATCGTCAAACCGATCCTCAAACGGCTGCCCCTCGTCCAGCGCGTACCGATCCTGGCCAGGGCGGTGGGGGCGCTCGTCCGCAGGGGCGTCTACGCCGCGGGCGCGGTGCTGACCTTCCGGGCCGATCACCATCGCATCCGCTCCAGGGCCTGACCGGGCTTCGCCCCCCCTAGACCCTTTCCGGGTCAGATGGAATCATCTGCCCGGATGAAAAAGGTCTAACTTCAAAAGTTTAGAGCGTGACGGCCGCCTGAACCGGCGTCCGCTTCAGTCGGTCACGCTCTAGCCTTCCCGCCGGACTTGGGGTCCGTCCAGCGAGACCAGGGCCGCGGTCGCCGAGGCCTGGAGCGCGCCCGCGATCGCCTCGGCGGAGGCCGGCGCCTGGCCCGCCAACCAGGCCGAGACCAGGGCGATCTGGCCGCCGGCCAGTTGAGCGGCCAGCAGCACCGGCGGCACGGCCGCGGGGCGATCGCCCACCCGCTCGGCCAGGCGTTGCTCAATCAGACTCGCCAGGGCTCCGGTGACCAGCCGCCGCGTCGCCCCGGCGAACAGCACATTGCCGATCCGGCGGTTTTCCCAGAAGTGCTCCACCGTCGCCTGCAGCCGGGCTGGGTCATGGCGCTCGGCGACCAGGTCCGCGAGCACGCCGAACGGGCCTGAGAGGCCCTCCGTCAGAAGCTCGTCCTTGCCCTGGTAGTGCTCGTAGAACGTCGAGCGCCCAACCCCGGCGCGGGCGATGATGTCGCCGACCTTCAGGCGGTCGTAACGCCTCTCAAGGACCAGTTCGACAAAGGCGTCGAACAGCGCGGCCCGGGTGCGCTGCGCCGGCCGGCTCTCCGTGAAGTCGACCGTGGCCCCTCGCAATCGGGACATTCGCGCCACCTTGTCCGGAAACCGGACACCTCCCCGCCGATGTCCGGCGCGCCGTGCGCCCGGACCGCTAGAGGTTAGGCCCGGCCCACGGCGCTGCAAAGCCCGCGCCGCCGGTCCCGCCAGCCGTCACCCAGAGTCCGCCCCATGACCACAGACGCCCCCTCCCCACGCCGCAACCTCCACAGCCACATGTGGGTGATGGGGGTGGTCGGCATCGCCGCCGGCCTGGCGCTGCTGGTCTATGTCCCTTCGATGCGGGGCGTCTCCAACTCCCTGCTGCTGCTCGCCGGAGTCCACGTGGTGGGCGGGGTCGTGATCCTGTCCTCGCTCTACATCTCGGGCCTGAGAGGCCTGTTGCGGCGATGGACGGGCGCCGAGGCGCGCGCGGCGCGCGGAACCGAGTTCGACTTCGGATGGGGACCAGGCTGGATGAACGGCCTGGCGATCGCGGCCCTGGTCGCCCTGGCCGGCGCCGTGGTGATCGAGGTCGCCGCGCCCGGCGCCTGGCCGATGGCTTTCCTGCTGGTCGCCGCCGCCATGGTCTTCATCGTCGGCAACACGATCATGCGCGGCTTCCGACGGCGAGATCAGGTGGTCCTGCCGATGGTCGACCTGCTGTCGAGCGACGAAGACCTGGTGCTCGACGCTGGCTGTGGAACGGGGCGGACCACCATCGCGCTCAGCCGCATCCTGAAGGGCGGCCGGGTGATCGGCCTCGACCGCTTCGATGCAGGCTATATCGACGGTGGCGGCCGCACCCTGCTGGACCGCAACCTGCGGATCGCGGGGCTGAGCGATCAGGTGGCGATCGAAACCGGCGATCTGACGGCCATGCCCTTCGAGGACGGCTGTTTCGACGCGGCGGTCAGCACCCACGTCTATGATCACCTGGGCGACCAGAAGGCGCGCGCCCTGGCCGAGACCTTGCGGGTGCTGAAACCCGGCGGGCGGTTCCTGATGGCCGTCTGGACGCCGGGCTGGTCGATGTTCGCGGTCGCCAACGTCCTGTCGCTGTTCCTGACCTCCAAGGCGGGCTGGCGCGGGTTGGCCGAGGC
>NZ_JAUYOJ010000162.1 GCF_030697925.1 Phenylobacterium sp.
AACGCTTCTTCAGCCGCATCAAGCACTTCCGGCGCATCGCAACCCGATACGACAAGCTCGCGTCCACCTTCATGGGCTTCGTCACCCTCGCCGCCATCATGCTGTGGCTCAAATAGCTAAATGGTCACCGCTACCTAGAGCGTTTTCCTCTCATACCCATCAGGCCGTCGCACCTTAGCCCTCCGCGAGATCGCCCAGCCTGTGGAACCGGGCCGGGGGGATCTCCGCCAGGCGCTGGACGATGGCGGCGAGTTCCTGCGGCGCGTCGGCATAGACCGCGTGGTGGAACATCAGGCCCACGGTGTCGGTACGGGCCGCGGCGCGGGCGAGGGCGGCGGGTATATCGCCCGATTTGCAGGTGATCGCGCGGCCATTGTCGACCGCGATGGCGATGGAGATCTCCCGCAGCCTGGCCTCGGGACGGTCCAGGCCATGATAGGAGATGCCGTGGTGGCGGATGCTGGAGAGGCCCAGCCGCCGTCCCAACGCATAGGCCAGGCGGTGATGGGGCGTGGGATAGCAGGCCGCGGAAAACACCCTGTGTCCGGCGGCGGCGGCGGCCAGCAGGGTGTTGCGATCGAATTTGTGCTGTGGCGGGGTGAAGAGCGAGATGTCCCGGTCCTGGCCCAGACGCGCCCGCAGCAGCCTCAGGCCCTCGGCGATGTCGGCGGTCTGCTCATCCAGGCTCTTTTCCGGGCCGAACTCCCGCTTCAGCTGCTTGGCGCCCCGCATCATCTGATGGGTCAGGCCGTGCTGGCCGAATTCGATCAGGCCAGGATGGTCGCGTTCGACGGCGAGCAGATAGTCGGCGCATTCGGCGCTCAACCGGGCGGGGATGATCTGGTAGCTGACCGGGATGCCGCGCGCGACGAAGGCCTCGACGAACGTCGTCACCGCGGGGGTGAGCGCGCCAATATCATCGTCGCGAACGAAGTAGCGCACAGGGCGCGGGGTGCGGGACTCAGTCATGGACACCTGGATATCCTGGGCGGCGGAATGGTCGATCAATCCAATCCTCGGCGATGAATCAAGCGCCGATTCTCACGCCGGGGTCCCCGGCGCGTCCAGACATGCAGATGATGGTTCGCCTCGGCGCCAAGTCCAGGACCCGTCGTCTCGAACGTCACGCAAAGCCGTCAAGGTGAGAGCGGTACAAGTTTTGCGCTCATCGCAACTTAATGGTTTGCCTCTATCGCGAAGACTACGGGGGGAGCGCGCCGGCGCTCTACCCTGTAGGAGTCGCGCGAGCTTTCCGCCCTCGCAACGCCATGCCCACATGCCTTGTCACATAAGGAAACACCGTGTCTGAACCTGCTTCCCAATTCGAGACCCTCGTCAGCCGCCTCGAAACGCGCGACGCGGTCATCGGAATTGTGGGCCTGGGCTATGTCGGCCTGCCCCTGGCGCTGGCCTGCATAGACGCCGGTTTCCGTGTCCTGGGGTTCGATATCAACGCCAGGCGCGTGGCGTCGATCAACAGCGCCGAGCAGGTCATCCGGTACATTTCGGCCGAGACCATGAAATCCGCCATCGACAGCGGCCTTTTCGACAACACGACCGATTTTTCGCGGCTGGCCGAGGCCGACGCGATCCTGATCTGCGTGCCCACACCGATCACCCGCCATCGCGATCCTGACTTGAGCTTCGTCAGCGACACCGCGGCCACGATCAGCAAGCATCTGCGTCCAGGCCAGCTCGTGGTCCTGGAATCGACCACCTGGCCGGGCACGACCCGCGAGATCGTCCATCCGCTGCTGGAGGCCACCGGCCTGAAGGTCGGCGAAGACGTGTTCCTGGCCTTCTCGCCGGAACGCGAGGATCCAGGCAATCCGAACTACGGCACCAAGACCATCCCGAAGGTCGTCGGGGCCGATGACGCCCAATCGCGAGACCTGGCGGTGAAGCTCTATGGGCAGATCATCTCGAAGGTCGTCGCGGTCTCCAGCGCTGCGGCCGCGGAGGCGACCAAGCTCACCGAGAACATCTTCCGCTCGGTCAACATCGCCCTCGTCAATGAGCTGAAGCTCGTCTACGGCGCCATGGGCGTCGACGTATGGGAAGTGATCGCCGCGGCGGCGACCAAGCCGTTCGGCTTCATGCCGTTCTATCCGGGCCCTGGCCTGGGCGGGCACTGCATTCCGGTCGACCCCTTCTATCTGACCTGGAAGGCCCGGGAGTTCGGGATGGAGACGCGCTTTATCGAGCTTGCCGGCCAGATCAATTCCGGCATGCCCCGCGTGGTCGTCGACCGCCTGGCCGACGAGCTGAACAACGCCACGGGCAAGGGGCTGAAGGGCTCGCGCATCCTGCTCATGGGCGTGGCCTATAAGAAGAACGTCGACGACACCCGTGAGAGCCCCTCGCTCGTGCTCATCGAGCAGATTGAGCACCGCGGCGCGGTTTGCGACTTCCATGACCCGCACATCGCCGAGATCCCCGAGACCCGGGAGCACGCCGGTCTGGCCGGACGCAAGTCGACGGCCCTGACGGCCGCGATGGTCGCCGGCTATGACGCGGTGCTGGTCTCCACCGATCACGACGCCGTCGACTACGCGCTGATCGCGGCCAACGCCCGGCTGATCCTGGACACACGCAACGTCTTCGCGCGCCTGGAGCTGCCCATGACCAAGGTCATCAAGGCCTAGGCGCTCCCGGCGTATTTCTTCGCGTCGAGCGCGGCGGTGTCGCGTTCGGCGATGAGGCGTGTCCGCACGCCAGTTCAAATGTGACGTCGGGCCGCCGACGCGCTATCGAGAGCGCAACCGAGACAAGGCGCGTCGAGTTGGCAGTTGATTCCATAGTCGGGCAGGCCCCCGAGCGGGGCGAAGGCGCCCATTTCCGCGCGTTCGCCGATCTGGCGCAGGCGGCCGATTGGTATGATCGCTGGCTGCGGCGCGAGGCGCTGCCGCTGTGGTGGAACATCGGCGCCGATCGCGCGCGCGGCGGGTTCTTCGAGGGCCTGAGCGTCGACGGACGACCGCACGCGGCGGCCAGGCGCTGCCGGGTCCAGGGCCGTCAGGTGTTCGTTTACGCCACGGCCGGCGCGCTGGGCTGGGACGGGCCGTGGCGCGAGGCGGCCTGGCACGGCATGGATTTCCTCCAGGAGAGCTTCCTGCGGCCCGATGGCCTGTTCCGCACCCTGGTGGGACTGGACGGGGCGGTGCTGGACGACACTCCCATGCTGTACGACCAGGCCTTCGCCCTGCTCGGCACGGCCACCCTGCATCAGGCCGATCCGCGCGGCGGGGAGATGGTCGAGTTGGCCCGCGGTGTCCGCCAGGGCCTGGAGGCCATGCGTCACCCGGCCGGCGGCTATCGCGAGAACATCGCCTATCCGTTCCAGGCCAACGCCCACATGCACCTGCTGGAAGGCGCCATGGCCTGGGCCGAGCTGGAGGGCGGCGACTGGGAAGCCATGGTCGACGAGATCGTGGAGATGGCGCTCGAGGTGTTCATCGACCCCAAGGGCGGGTTCCTGCGCGAGTTCTTCGACGCCGACTGGCGGCTGACCGATGGCGACGACGGCCGGCTGGTGGAGCCGGGTCATCAGTTCGAATGGGCCTGGCTGATGGACCGCCACGCCAAGCGGCGCGGCGACGCGCGGGCCGCCGGGGCGGCGTCTGGGCTCTATGCGGCGGGCCGGCGCGGGATCGATCCGGTCCGCCAGGTGGCGGTCAACGAATTGTGGGACGATTTCAGCCTGCGAGACGCCACCGCGCGCCTATGGCCGCAGACCGAGCATCTGAAGGCGACGCTGCTGCTGGGCGGCGAGGCCGACGCGCTGAGTGCGGCCCAGAGCCTGCGACGTTATCTGGAAACGCCCACGCCCGGCGCCTGGCGCGACAAGTTGCGGCCGGACGGCGCCTTCATCGAGGAGCCCGCGCCGGCCACGTCGTTCTACCATATCCTCGGCGCATGCCTTGAGCTGTTCAAGGCCACGGGACGCTAGATGCCGCAGAACCCCTTCACCCGGACCCCCGCCAAGATCTGCGTAATCGGGCTGGGATATGTGGGCCTGCCGCTGGCCGTGGCCCTGGCCGCCCGGTTCGAGGTCGTGGGCTTCGACATCGGGACCGAACGGATCGCCGAGCTGCGGGCGGGGACCGACCGGACCCTGGAGGTGACGGCCGCGGAGCTCACCGCCGCCACACGCCTGAGATTCTCCACCGACGAAGCAGACCTCGCGGGATGCAACGTCTTCATCGTCACGGTCCCGACCCCGATCGACCGCCATAAGCGGCCGGACCTGAGGGCGCTGCTGGCGGCCAGCGCCACAGTGGGCCGGTCGATCTCCAAGGGCGGGGTGGCGATCTTCGAATCCACCGTCTATCCGGGCGCGACCGAGGAGGACTGCGTGCCGGTGATCGAGCGGATCTCGGGCCTGGCCTGCAACACGGATTTCTTCGCCGGCTACAGCCCCGAGCGGGCCAATCCGGGCGACCGCGAGCACCGCCTGTCGACCATCATCAAGGTCACGGCCGGCTCGACGCCGGAGGCCGCCGACTTCGTCGACGCCCTCTACCGCACCGTGGCGCCCGCGGGCACCCACAAGGCCAGCTCCATCAAGGTGGCCGAGGCGGCCAAGGTGATCGAGAACACCCAACGCGACCTCAATATCGCGCTGATCAACGAGTTCGCCCTGATCTTCAATCGGCTGAACATCGACACCCAGGAGGTGCTGGACGCCGCGGGGACCAAATGGAACTTCCTGCCCTTCCGGCCGGGCCTGGTGGGCGGCCACTGCATCGGGGTCGATCCCTACTACCTGACCCACCGGGCCGAGGACGCGGGCTACCATCCCCAGGTGATCCTGGCCGGGCGGCGAATCAATGACGGCATGGGCGGCTACATCGCCCAGGAGCTGATCAAGACCATGATCCGGCGCGAGATCCAGGTGCGCGGCGCGCGCGTGCTGGTCATGGGCCTGACCTTCAAGGAAAACTGCCCGGACCTGCGCAACACCCGGGTGATCGACATCGTCCGCGAGCTGGCCGACTACGAGGTGGCCGTCGACGTCCACGAGCCCTGGGCCGACCCGGCGGAGGCCGAGCATGAGTACGGGGTCGCGCCGGTGGCGGAGCTGGAGCCCGGCGCCTATGACGCCATCGTCCTGGCCGTGGCCCATTCCCAGTTCCGCGAGATGGGGCTGGCGGCGATCCGCGCCCTGGGGAAACCGAACGCCATCCTCTACGACGTCAAGGGCATGTTCCCGAAGGGCTCGGCCGACCTACGGCTCTAGGATCGACCGTCAGCCGCAGCCGGCTAGTTCGCGCCCACCCGGTAGTAGTCGCGGTACCAGTCCACGAAGTTGGAGACCCCGACCTCGATGGGGGTCTTCGGCACGTAGTCGAGGGCCGCCCTGGTCTCTGTGACGTCGGCTTCGGTGCGGGCCACGTCGCCGGGCTGCATGGGCAGGAAATTGATCTGCGCCTTGCGGCCGAGCTTCGCCTCCAGGACCTCGATGTAGCGCATCAGCTCCACGCGGGTGCTGTTTCCGAGATTGAGGATCCGCCAGGGCGCGACGCCGCTGGTGGCCGGATCGGGGGCCTGGGGGGCCCAGTCGGGATCGGCGGCGGGCGGGCGGTCCAGGGCGGCGACCACGCCCGTGACGATGTCGTCGATATAGGTGAAGTCGCGCTGCATCTGGCCCTGGCCGAACACCTCGATGGGCCGGCCGGCCAGGATGGCCTCTGTGAACTTGAACAGCGCCATGTCCGGCCGGCCCCAGGGGCCGTAGACGGTGAAGAACCGGAAGCCCGTGGCCGGGACGCCGAACAGGTGGGCGTAGGAATGGGCCATGGACTCGTTGGCGAGCTTGGTGGCCGCGTAGAGGGTGATGGGGTGGTGCACCGGATCGTGCACCGAGAACGGCAGCTTGCCATTGGCGCCGTAGACCGAGCTGGTGGAGGCGAAGACCAGGTGGCGGGGCTGCACGGCGCGGCAGCCCTCCAGGATGTTGCCGAAGCCCACCAGGTTTGAATCCACATAGGCCTGCGGCTTTTCCAGGCTGTAGCGGACGCCGGCCTGGGCGGCGAGGTTGATGACGCCTTCGGGCCGGGTCTCGGCGAACAGGGCGGCGACGGCCTCGCGGTCCACGAGATCGATTGCGGCGTGGCGATAGCCCTCGCGGGCCTCCAGACGGGCCAGGCGCGCCTGTTTCAGGACGGGGTCGTAATAGGTGTTGAGGTTGTCCAGCCCGACCACCGTGTCGCCGCGATCAAGCAGCCGGTGGGCGACGTGGGAGCCGATGAAGCCGGCCGTGCCGGTGACCAGGATAAGCGCCATGCAGCCCGCTTAGACCGTCTTGGCGCGGGCGTCACCCGTTGGCGACGACCCGCAGGGTGGGGGCGGCGCCGGCCTTCTCGCCACGGATCTGGCCGACCAGGTCGAACAGGGCGCGGCGGACGTCCTCGACGTCGCCCATCTCGGCCAGACCCTCGATCTCCACCAGGTGGCTGCTGGTGATCCGCAGGGCCGAAGAGGAGACCACCTCCATCACCTTGGGGGCGCAGGGAAGCGAGCGTTCGGTCTCGTCCAGCAGGGCCTCGGTGAGCTTCTCGCCGGGACGCAGGCCAGTGATCTCGATGTCGATGTCCTTGCCCGGGATGCGGCCCGAGAGCGCGATCATCTGGCGGGCCAGGTCCATGATCCGCACCGGCTCGCCCATTTCCAGCAGGAACAGGCGGGCGTGGGCGCTCTCTTCGTCCTCGGCGCAGGTGGCCGTGGCGTGGAGGACCAGCTGGGCGGCCTCCGGAATGGTCATGAAGAAACGCTCGATCTCTTCATGGGTGACCGTCACCGGCCCGCCGCGATCGATCTGCGACTTGAAGATCGGCACCACGGAGCCCGCCGAGCCCAGGACGTTGCCGAACCGCACGGCGGAGAACCGCGTGCCCTGGCCGGCCTGCTGGGCCTGGATTACGGCCTCGGCCAGGCGCTTGGTGGCGCCCATGACATTGGACGGGTCGACGGCCTTGTCCGTGGAGATCAGCACCATCTGGGCCGCGCCGCAGGACTTGGCGGCCTCGGCCACGTTCCAGGTGCCGACCACATTGGTGAGCACACCCTCGCAGGGGTGGCGCTCGACCATGGAGACGTGCTTGAGCGCCGCGGCGTGGAAGACCAGGTGCGGCTTTTCCTTCCTGAAGGCCTGCTCCAGGCGGCGCGCATTGCGCACGTCACAGAGCACGGCGCTGTGCGACAAGGCCGGCCAGGTCTCGGTCATTTCGCGGTCGATCTCGAACAGCGAGGTCTCCGAGAAGTCCATCATGGTGACGTGGGCGGCCTGGAAGGCGGCCACCTGGCGGCATAGTTCGGCCCCGATGGAGCCGCCGGCGCCGGTGATCAGCACCCGGCGACCGCGAATCAGGGCCCCGACCGCGGCGCGGTCCAGTTCGATGGGATCGCGGGCCAGCAGCTCCTCGACGCTGATCTCGCGCATGGGCAGCAGGGCCATGCCGTCCTGGTGGGCGAGCTCGACGATGGAGGGCAGGCGCAGCAGGCGGATGCCGTCGTTCTTGAGTTGGCCGAGCTGGTCGGCGGTCAGGCCGCGCAGGCGACCGGGCTCGTCCAGGAACAGGATGGCGCGGGGATAGCGGTTCCAGCGGCGCAGGTCGGTCATGGCCGCGTCGAGGTTGTCGAGGCTCTCGATGACGCAGACGCCGCGGACCTGCTGGCCCACATCGCGGGCGTCCGGGCCGACGATGCCGACCGGGGTCCAGGCGTGGTCGTGGCGACGCGCCACGTCGCGCAGATAGCTGTCGGCCAGGGAGGGCGGTCCGATCAGCAGCAGGGAAGGGGCCTGGGGCGCGCGATCCTTCACCGTCTTGAGCGGGGCGAAGGAGTCCAGCGCGTGCTCATGCAGGGCGCGGCGCACGATCCGCGCGCCCATGCAGCCGACCATCTGGAAGATCACCGCCATGGCCAGAGCCGAGCGCGGAAGGCCGTCGGCGCGGTCCATGACGAACACAGCCAGCAGGAAGACGCCGGCGGTGAGGAAGGCCGTGCGAGTGAGCACAAGGGCGTCGGGAATCGACACATAGCGCCACGGCGAGAGCTCGCGCCGGAAGATGGTCGAGAACACCGCGGCGAGCGCGGCATAGATGCCAATCAGCTGAAGAAGCTTCAGCGTGGGAAGGCCAGCGACGCCCAGTTCGAGAATTCGCGCGGAGGAGAGGATGTAAGCCAGGAAGAAAGCCCCGGCGGCAATAAGGGTGTCCGCGACAATGGTCTGGGCCCGATTGGCCATCTGCTCCATGAGTCGCGCTCCGCTCGCCTTAACCGCAACATAGACGCGCGAACGCGACCGTCCAATGAAACTCGGGGACTGAGGCTTAGCTCCCACAGTGGGAGCATTTTTCGCGCACTAGGGGAACCATTCTTCGCCTGACGCGTGCGCACCGAGACAGAAAAGCCGCCCCGGGACCGGGGCGGCTTTTCATAGGCCTAAATTACTGAAAAGCCCACGACATCTTCGAATCGAGCATGCCGCAACCCTCCGGGGCCGGAGTGTCGTGGCCGCCGACGGCGACCACGACCCATGGTCATGCCCTAGAAGACGGCCTTGACGCCGAGGACGACCCGGCTGTCGTAGATGTCGCCGAAGCCGTGCTCGTCGGTGTCGTGGTAGCGCAGGTCGAAGCCGACTGTGTCGTTCAGCGCGAAGCCGGCGCCCAGGTTCCAGGTCGTGTAGTCGAACGGACCGACAACCTTCTGATGGCCGACCGCGCCCGAGATGGTGACCTTCTCGGCCACCGGGAACGAGCCGTTCACTTCGTAGTAGGTCGCCTCGCCGGTGCCGCCGAAGAAGTCGTCCGAATAGTAGAAGGCCGCGCCAATGGTGGCCGGGCCAACGGCGCCGGAGCCGGCGAGCTTGTACTCGACATAGTCTTCGTTCGAACCGTCGGGCTGGTTCATGTAGCCGTAGTAGACGACGCCCACGTCCAGGGTGACCGGGCCGACCACCGGCTTCACGCCGGCATAGAGGTCGAATTCACCGTCGGTGCCGTTGCCGAAGTCGACATTGGAAACCCAGGCGCCGGCGTAGCCGATGCCCCAGAGGGTCGTGTCGACGCCCGCGAAGATGGAATAGTTCTCGTCGGTCTGGCTGACGCCCCGGAACACGTAATCGGTGTTCGCGCCGATGTTGAACGAGAAGTCGAACGGGCTCGCGTCGTCTTGCGCGAAGGCCGCGCCGCCCATGGCGACGGAGGCTACGGCGGCCAGAAGCGTGGTCTTGAAGAGTTTCATTTCGTTTATCCCCTTATTTTTCGATCGAGCTCCGCCCAATCGTCGAGGGAGATCGCCACGCGAGCGAGTTCCAGATCAACGCGAGCAGAGCCGATGGATGGCTCTACCTATGCCGTGTTCGATTTTTGAGCGTTAACAGAGTGTGGCGCCGCGCTTTTAGGCGAAATGCTGTGACTTTCCCGTCACAGGTCGCTCACGCATCACGGCTTAACGCATGGAGAGCGGCGCGAAGTGCAGGTGAGTCCCCGCATCGACCAGCAGGGTCTCGCCGGTGACGTGGCGCGAGGCGGTCGAGGCCAGGAACACCGCGGCGGCGGCGACGTCCTCGGCGGTGGAGGCGACCTTGAGCGGGGTGTTGGCCGCGGCGCCGGCGCGGACCTTGGCGGCCTGCTCGGCCCCGACGCCCTTGCCGAACCACGGGGTGTCGATGAAGCCCGGACAGATGGCGTTGACCCGGATCTTCGGCGCCAGGGCGCGGGCCAGGGACAGGGTCATGGTGTTCATCGCGCCCTTGGACGCGGCGTAGGGCACCGACGATCCGATCCCCGCGACGCCGGCGATCGACGAGGTGTTGACCACCGCGCCAGGCTGCGGGGCGGCCTCCAGCAGGCTGCGGCAGGCCCGCACCATCTGGAAGGCGCCCACCACATTGACCCCGTACAGGTGTAGGAAATCCTCGGCCGAGACCGCCTCGAGATCGGCGTGGTTGGGGGCGAACTTGGTCACGCCGGCATTGTTGAACAGCGCGTCGATCCGGCCGAAGGGCTCGGCGGCCGCGGCGATCCTGCGGCAGTCGGCGTCTAGCGCCACGTCACCCTGGACCAGCACCGCCCTGGCGCCCAGCGTCTCCACCAGCCGGCCGGTTTCCTGCGCCTCATCGGCGCTACGGGCATAGTTGATGACCACGGCCGCGGCCCCGCGACCGGCGGTCTCCAAGGCGATCGCCCGGCCGAGCCCGGTGGAGGCCCCCGTCACCACCACGACGAAGTTCTCGAAATCCTGGCCGGCCATCGCAGCTTCTCCAATTTGACTTATCGGTATCTGTCTTGCCCCACTGTCGGCCGCCTTGGTTGCCGGGCGCAAGCCCAAGGGCTACATCGCCGCCATGGACGAGACGCATCTGACCCAGCTGGGCCGCGAGGTCCGCGGCTTCGACAGTCCCGAAGCCGCCGTGCTGGAGCGCGTGCCCAATCCGCAGGCCGACGTGCTGTACCTGGCGCGGTTCACCGCGCCGGAGTTCACCTCGCTATGCCCGGTGACCGGGCAGCCGGATTTCGCACACCTGGTGATCGACTACGCGCCCGGCGACTGGCTGATCGAATCGAAGTCACTGAAGCTCTATCTCGGCGCCTTCCGCGATCACGGGGCGTTCCACGAAGACTGCACCGTGGCCATCGGACGAAGGATCGTGGAAGTGGCGGCGCCGCGATGGCTGCGGATCGGCGGCTACTGGTTCCCGCGCGGCGGCATCCCCATCGATGTCTTCTGGCAGACGGGACCGGCGCCGGACGGGTTGTGGATTCCCGACCAGGGCGTTGCGCCCTATCGTGGACGGGGCTGATTCAGAATTCGACGTTTGGAAGAGTTAATGATTTGAGATCGAACGGTTAGTTTGATCCCGAAATTCGTGTCGCCGGAAGTATTCGCATTTCCGAATACAACCCTCGATCACTCTCCACCTAAGCGCGCCGGTTGCTAAGGCGGCGAGCTTGGCTGTGACGGAGTCGGCGTCGACTAGCCGACAGGGGTGCGGTGTGCTATTACGACATCGCCCATCTCTCCTCGGGCGTGTCACACTTCAGGCCGGGCGGCGCGCCATCGCCGTCCGGCCGTCGTGTATCTGGCGCGCGCTCACGGCCGCCAGAGGGTGGTCAGCGCCGTGGGATCGGGGCGTTCACGCTCCAGCGGCGGCTCCTTGGGCGTGCCCAGCAGGATGAACCCCGCGACCCGTTCGCCCTCCGCAACGCCAAGCAGAGCCTTGGCTTGCGCGTCATAAGCGTACCAGTCGGTGATCCAGTTCGCGCCATAGCCCAGGGCTTGAGCGGCATAGAGCAATGTGGTGCAGGCCGCCCCGGCGGAGAGCTCCTGCTCCCACATGGGGATCTCGTGTTCGACGGCCCGCGAGACCACCGCGATTCCGGCCGGCGGGAGCTTGAGTTTGGCCAGTTTGGCCGCAGCGCGCGGGTCGTTGCGGCCCTCGGCCAAGGCCTCCAGCTTGGCCGCAAAGGCCGCCTTGCCGGTTGAATCGAGGATAATGAACCGCCAGGGCGACAACTTCCCGTGATCGGGCACCCGGCAGGCCAGGCCGATCAGGGCGGCGATCTCATCGGGGCTGGGACCAGGCTCGGCCAGGGTCACGGCCGAGGACGATCTGCGGCGGGCCAGGAAGTCCAGGACCTGCGGATGCGGCGGCTGTTCGACGGGGGTCCCGAAGAGCGGCGTGGGGGGGAGAGCGACGGTCACGTCCAGGCGCCTCGTTAGGAAAACCGAGAGGGGATATCCCCTATTGGGCTTTGGGCGGTCGTCTCGCAAGGCTAGTTGAGAATATGTCGCAAAAACCCGACTGGCTGGTCGCGCACGGAACGCCCTGGAAGAGGGGTGAGCCCAAGCGAGTCTACGACAATCCCTGGATCAGCGTCACCGAGCAGACGGCGATCGCGCCCACCGGCCAGCCGGCGCTGTACGGGTTGGTGGCCTTCAAGAACCGCGCCCTGGCCATCCTGCCGCTGCACGAGGACGGGACGGTGACCCTGGTGGGCCAGAACCGCTTCCCCTTCGCCGACTACAGCTGGGAAATCCCGGAAGGCGGCGGGCCGCTCGACGAGGCGCCGCTGGAAGGCGCCAAGCGCGAGCTGCTGGAGGAGACGGGCCTGGCCGCCGCCGATTGGATGGAGGTGCTGCGGATGCAGCTCTCCAACTCGGTCACCGACGAACTGGCGATCGGCTATCTGGCCACCGGCCTGACCCGGGTGGCGGCCGAGCCGCGGGGCGACGCCACCGAGGACATCGCTCGGGTCCGGGCCCCGTTCCGCGAAATCCTCGACGCCGCGATGGCGGGACACATTCAGGACGCCCTGACGGTGGCGATGCTGCTTCGGGGTTACCATATGGCTCGGGAAGGGCTTTTGCCGGACGCGCTCGCGCGCGCCATGATAGGATAGGGAGCCGCGATGGGACGGGAGGAGCCTTTGAGCCAACGTCTGGAAGTCATCGAGTTCGGCGCGCCGCCGCCGGTCTGGCCGTCGCTGCGCATGGAAGCCGAGCGCGCCGCCAAGGCCGAGCCGGCGCTCGCCTCGCTGCTGAACGCCGTGGTGCTGAGCCACGAGGACCTGGGCGCGGCCCTATCCTATCAGCTCGCCCGCAAGCTGGGCGATCAGGAACTGCGGGCTATGAGCCTGCGCGAACTGGCCGACACGGCCTACCGCAAGCAGCCGGAACTGGTGGACACGGCCGAGGCTGATCTGCGCGCCGTGTTCGAGCGCGATCCGGCCTGCAAGGGCTATGTCCAGCCGTTCCTGTTCTTCAAGGGCTTCCAGGCCCTACAGACCCAGCGCGTGGCGCATTGGCTCTGGCACCAGGGCCGCGAAACCATCGCCCTCTACCTGCAGAGCCGCATGTCGGAGGTGTTCCAAGTGGACATCCATCCGGCCACCAAGATCGGCTCCGGTGTCTTCATCGACCACGGCACGGGGATCGTCATCGGCGAGACCGCGGTGATCGGCGACGACGTCTCGCTGCTGCAGGACGTGACCTTGGGCGGCACCGGCGCCGAGCGCGGCGACCGCCACCCGAAGATCGGCAAGGGTGTGCTGCTGGGCGCCGGCGCCAAGGTGCTGGGCAATATCGTCATCGGCGACTACGCCAAGATCGCCTCGGGTTCGGTGGTGCTGAAGCCCGTGCCCGCCGGCTGCACGGCCGCGGGCGTCCCTGCGCGCCTGGTCAACTGCCCGACCTGCGAGGAGCCGGCGCGCAGCATGGACCACACCCTGGCCGAGGCGGTCTACGACTACGTGATCTGAGCCGCGGCGAGGTCGGTCGCCCGGTAGTAACGCCGCAGCAGGAAGAGCGCCGCGGCGGTCCCCGCCAGGGAGATCAGGATCGCCACCGACATCGGCGCGCCCAGGGCCAGCAGTCCCGCGGCGACAAGGCATCCGGCAGCCCCACCAACGTCCCAACCGGCTTCCGTAGCGATGTGGAAGCGCAGCGTGCAGGGCGAGGCCTGGGCCTGATTGTAGACCGCAGTCATGATGGTGGGCGTGTAGATGGCCACAACCAGGGCGCCGGCGGCGTTTGCCGCCACCGCCAGGGCGGGATCGCCGTAGCCCGCGGCGCGCGCCAGTATGGTCGCCGCAGCCGTCCCGGCCGCCAGCCAGACGATCCAGCGGCCATGGCCCGCGTCGATGAACCGACCCAGCAACAGGCCGGTGATGGCGCCCGCCACGGCGGCGATCGCCATCGCGCCGCCAAACGCCGTGAAGCTCTCGCCCAGCGAGAGGAAGAGCGCGATCTGCCAGACGAAGTGGTAGCCGGACGCGACCCACCCGTCGGCGGCGAGCATCAGCGTGCCGGGGAGGGCGGCGCGCAGGGATCCGGGCGCGTCGTCCAGGACGGCGACGTTCGGCGTCCTGAGCAGCGGCAGGGCCGACAGCATCAGCACCAGCGCGGTCACCCCGAACGTGGTTCGGGGCCCGAGCGTCACCAGGGCCCAGCCGGTGAGGAGAGGTGCGACGATCCCCACGAGCGCGGCCACGGCTTCGCGGGCCCCGATCTGGTGGCCGCGGTGCTCGGCGTCCCCAAGCGACGCGAAATAGGCGTGGTAGGAAGTCCAGTAGAAGGTGTCCCCCACCGACGAGACGACGCACAGGGCCACGAGCGCCCAGCCGACTCCGTCCACCTCAGCCAGTAGTGGGTACTGCAGCGCTGTCAGGATCGTGCCGGCGATGACCAGGGGCTTGAGCCCGAAACGCTTGCCGAGCGGCAGGACAAACGGCCGGATGCAGAACCGACCAATCAGGATCGCGGCCAAGGCGCTGAGCACGCCTGGCGCCGGCACGCCGGCCCGCAACAGGAAGACGGCGAAGAACGCGCCGCCGCCGCTGAGCGCCAGCGCGTGGACGCCGTAGTGCAGGTTGAGGAGATTGACTGTCGTGTTGCGAAAGAACGCCATGTGGCTCGGGCCCGAATATCCAGGAGAAGATCAACGAAAGGCGCCTTCGCGGGCCTAGGCCTGCGAACGACCAGTCCTGTGTGTTGATCAGCCGGCCACTGAGTGGGTTCTTCCGTGGTTCAGGTGTTTCGCCGCGAACAGCTTAGGCCCCGGGGAGGCGAAACCTCAAGAGGCGTCCATCTCGGCCTGGGTGACGCGATAGGCGCCGTCCAGCCAGGCCAGGACCTCGCGCGCGCCCGGATGGTCGAAGCCCTCATAGCGGGCCCGCATGCGCCGCACGTTCTCTTCGGTCAGCCGGTCGAGGCCGAAACCCTGGACCTGGGTGAGGTTGAGCTGCAGGGCCGCGGCCAGACCCTCGCCCAGCACCTCCGCGGCGGCGCGCGCGAAGGCGGCGCCGTATTCGTAGGCTGCGCCCTCGAGATAGCTTTCGGCCAGGGTGATGGCGGGAATCTGCGACAGCATCGGCTGCAGGGCGGGATTGACCGCGTGGGCCGAGAGGCGGGTCCCGATCTCAGCCGGCCGGCCGGTGAAGGCGCGGACGTGCAGGAAGGGCGACATCAGCGGGCCGTCGTTGACGGGATAGTTGTCCCAAAGGAAGGGCTTGCGACGCAGCTTCCGCTCTACCCGCGCCAAGTGGCCCACGCTGTATTCGCGCGAGCAGACCTCCTCGCCGGTCCAGAACACCTCGATCGCCGGATCGAGTCCCGCGCCCAGATCCTCCAGGTAGTTCTCCGGCCGCTGGCCGAACACCCGGTCCAGGATCGGGTCGTCCGTATAGTAGGACGGGCAGACGATGAGGCGCGTGGCGGTGGTGCGTTCGGCGATCCAGTGGACGATGCGGCTCTGGTTCCGCGCCAGGTCGGGCAGGTCGCCCCGCATGTCGTCGAACAGGATGGCTAGGTCGTCGAGGCCGAGGCTCTCCAGGTGCTGGAGCTTGGCGGCGAGGGCGGCCTGGGCTTCCGTCCCGAAGTCCCGGTAGATCTCGTAGGGGCTGAGGCCCACGCCGAACCGGACGCCCAGGCCGCGGCAATGGGCCGAGAAGGCGGCGAGCTCATCGGCTGCCTCGGCGGGATGGAGTTCCTGCCACCGGCGACGCAGGAAGGGATCGGCCTTGGGCGCATAGATGTGGAAGCCGTAGCCGTGCGTGGAGAGCTTCGAGATCACGTCCCGCCGCGCCGCCCAGGACCAGGGCTTGCCGTAATAGCCTTCGATCAGTCCCAGTTCGACGCCAGCCACGCCTGTCTCCCCGCCTTGATTTGCAGGCAGACTAAACGCGCCCGCCGCCGCGTCCCCAGCTTTTTCCCGCCCAGACGCTTTCACGCCACGCGCAAAGCGCGCTAGGTTCCGGCCGAAATTGACGCAGGAGCACGGCGTGCTGGACGAAAAGACTATCCGCAAGATCGAAGGCCACCTGCGCGGCACCTTCGCCAATGCGCGGATCACCCTGACGCCCCGCCCCAAGCAGAAGGATTCCGCCGAGGTCTATGTCGGTGAGGAGTTCATCGGCGTGGTGTTCGAGGACGAGGACGGCGACGGCTCGTTCATGTTCGAGATGGCGATCCTGGCGGAAGACCTGCCCTAGGCGCGAGGCCCCGGCGCAAGCAAGGCGTCCGAGCCAAACACGAGCGTGGCGCCCTTGCCGGTGGGCGAGACCGCTTGAAGCGTCCTGAGTCTCATCAGATCCGGATTGTCCTTCAGGAGCCGCGCGGCGTTCGCCAATGAGCGTAAGGCGGCGTGTTCGCTGCGGGCGCGTTCCAGGGACGCCTGGCCCTCGAGTTTCGCGCGTTCGACCTCCGTCATCAGTCGCCGTGTTTCCGGCGGCAGGACGAACGACGAAAGGCTCGCGCCCTCAATGGCGAGTTCGGGCGTGCCGAGGCCGAGGCGCTCGAGAAGGATTCCACCGAGCTGGCTGCGTTCGATGAGCAAGGCTTGCAGGGGACGTTCCGTCGCCAGGGCGACCAAGGCATCCTGCACCGCCAATTGAAGCCGCGTGATGTATTGATACTGGCTCTCAGCAGCCGCGCGGGCGTCGGTGATCTTCGCCGTCAGGGTGGCGCCAAGGCGGAGCGCGAATTGGTCGGCGGTGATCACGTCAACCGGACCGACGGTCTGGGTGAAGGCGACTCGCGGCAGCCGGGCGACGTAGATCGTTCTTCCAAATTCCAGCAGGCGATGGCGCCCGGGCGGCAAATCGCGTTCGAATCGGCCGTTCACGTAGAGCAGCGCATGCTCCCACGGATAGACGGTCTGAACCTGCCACATCGTTCGCCACCTCAAGACCTCAGCTCCCCGGCGCCGCGGTCGTCGAGCGGGAGTCCGAGACTCGCAGGGCTCGACGACGGCTGCCTTGCGGCTGGCGCCGGGAGGCTTCGGATTGTTTCCAAGACAAGTGCGACCACGCTCGCCGGGCCTCTTTTCGCTGACCGCGCCGTGAAGCGTCGCGCGAAGGAAGAACGGCATGGGGAGTCGAACCCCGCCGCAATCCTAAGGTGAAGCCCCGCAGCCCGGAAAGAAAAAAGGCCCCGGTCACGTGACCGGGGCCCCCTTGCGGTTCGTATCTATGGCCGTCAGAGCACGCCCAGCATTTCGGCCACCAGCGGGTGGCGTACAATGTCGACGTCCTTCAGACGGACGACGGCGATGTTGGCCAGGGCGTCGAACTTGTCGGCGACCGGGCCCAGGCCGGAGAGTTCCGGCAGCAGGTCCGACTGGTTCGGGTCGCCCGTCACCACCATGGTCGAGTGCCAACCCAAACGGGTCAGCAGCATCTTGAGTTGGCCGTAGGTGCAGTTCTGCGCCTCGTCGATCACCACGAAGGCGTTGTTCAAGGTGCGGCCGCGCATGAAGCCGACCGGGGCGATCTCGATGGCGCCCTCGGCCATCAGGGCCCGAACCCGCTTCATGGAAAGCCGGTCCGAAAGGGCGTCGTAGAGCGGGCGCAGGTAGGGCGCGAGCTTGTCCTCGGCGTCGCCCGGCAGGTAGCCGATGGATTCGCCGGCCTCCACCGCGGGCCTGGAGAGCACGATGCGCCCGACCTTGCCGGCCTCCAGGGCCTCGACGGCCTTGGCGATGGCCAGATAGGTCTTGCCCGTGCCAGCCGGGCCGAGGGCCATGACCAGGTTCTTGGCGTCGATGGCGTCGATCAGTTCCTGCTGACCCGGGGACTTGGCCTTGATGGTTTTCACATAGCCCTGGTCGCGGCCCTGATCACGGTCGTCATTGTGATGGGCGAGGGGTGACCAGGCGCGATCCGCCGTCGGCAGGCGGCGAATTTTGCCGTCATCCTCGAACTGGCCGGCGTCGAACGCGCCTTCGCGCAGTTGTCGCTTGAGAGCTCGCTTGGTCATCAAGGCCTCCATCGGGGCAAGAAAAAAGGGCGAAGCCGGAATGGCTCGCCCTTGGTCATCGTCAGATTGGAATTGGAACGGCGGCGTCGTGCGCTGCGGCCTGGCGGCCCGCTTTCGATCTGTGATCCGGGCGGGAGAACCCGCCGAAGCAGACGCGACACCCTTTACTCCGTCCAAACGCAAGGCCGGGAGCCGAAGGCCGACTCGCGGCGGGATGCGGGAAGGCGTTTCACCCTCTCGAATCGCACGACTAAGATGATGCTAGCTTGGTTTACGAATGGTTAAACAGGCTTCGGTTTCAAGAAATGGGGTATGCGGATGAGTGTCTACAACTTGGGCGACGTTGGTCCGGAGTTGCCCAATGAGGGTGAATACTGGATTGCGCCGACCGCCGCGGTGATGGGGCGGGTGATTCTTAAGAAAAACGCTTCCGTCTGGTTCGGTGCGACAATTCGCGGCGACAACGACCCGATCATCATTGGGGAGAACTCCAACGTCCAGGACGGCAGCGTCCTGCACACCGACACCGGCTCGCCCCTGACCATCGGAAGCAATGTGACGGTTGGCCATATGGTCATGCTTCACGGCTGCACGATCGGCGACAACTCACTGGTCGGTATCGGCTCCATCGTGCTGAACGGCGCGCGCATCGGGCGCAATTGTCTCATCGGCGCCAATTGCCTGATCACCGAGGGCAAGGAGATTCCCGACAATTCGCTAGTCATGGGCGCGCCGGGCAAGGTTGTCCGCGAGATCAGCGACGAGCAGGCGCGCGTGATCTCCGGCGGTGCGATGCATTATGTCCACAACTGGAAGCGCTACTATGCCGGACTCGCCCCCGTGGCCTGATCATGGAGATCCGCACCTTGGTGGACATCGCCATCGACGAGGACCCGCGGGCGCCCTGCCTGTGGGTTCCCTCCGAGGCATGGCCGGGGTTCTGCGCTGCCGTTCGCCAGCGGCCCAACCTGATCGGAGCGGTGATCTACCGCAACAAGACCGTCCGCGACGGCGGGCCGGCGACCGATATCGTCACCGGCTCGGAACAGGGGTGGCGCGCTTGACGTACGTAGCGGCGCCCGGCGACGGTCGCGCCAACCAAATGAGGAGGACGCCCCATGGCCTATGAGTTCATCCATGTGGACCGCGAAGGTCCGGTGACGGTCTTCACCCTGAACCGGCCGGACGTCATGAACGCCCTGCATTCGCCGGCCCACTTCGAGCTGCACGAAGCCTTCGACGCCTTCGCCGCCGATCCGGACCAGTGGGTGGGCATCGTCACCGGCGCGGGCGGGCGGGCCTTTTCGGCCGGCAACGACCTGAAGCATCAGGCCATGGGCGGGGACATGAAGAGCCCGCCGTCGGGGTTCGCGGGCCTGACCTCGCGGTTCGACCTCACCAAGCCACTGATCGCGGCGGTGAACGGGGTGGCCATGGGCGGCGGGTTCGAGATCGCGCTGGCCTGCGACCTGATCATCGCCTCGGAGACGGCGACCTTCGCCCTGCCGGAGCCACGCGTGGGCCTGGCGGCCCTGGCCGGCGGCCTGCACCGCCTGCCGCGCGCGATCGGGACCAAGCGGGCGCTCGGCATGATCCTCACCGGGCGGCGAGTCTCGGCGGCGCACGGCTACGAGCTGGGCTTCGTCAATGAGGTGACGCCGCCGCAGGAGTTGATGGCCACGGCGCGAAAGTGGGCGGCAGAGATCTGCGAGCTCTCACCGATGTCGATCCGCGCCTCCAAGGAGGCGGTGTTCAAGGGCCTGGACGAGCCTAGCCTGGAAGCCGCGATCAAGGGCCAGATGCGCTATCCGGCCGCCGCGGCCCTGTTCAAGTCCGAGGACTTCGTCGAAGGGCCCATGGCCTTCGCGCAAAAGCGCGCCCCGGCCTGGAAGGGGCGGTAGTCCCAAGAGCGCGTCATCCTCCAGTCGTCGGCGAGACCTGGGAGACCAACTGGATCATGGAATTCCGCCGCCCGGCTTGACGTTGCGACACCCAAAAAGCGGTCCCTCCCGGCCTTGTTTCGGCGGCGCGTCTGGGTAAGTGTGCGCCAAACTTAACAGTGTTTAGGGACGGACCGCCCATGGACCGCTACGACTACGTGATCATCGGCGCCGGCTCGGCCGGGTGCGTCCTGGCCAACCGGCTGAGCGAAGACGCGAGCGTGCGGGTCCTGCTGCTGGAGGCCGGCGGCAAGGACAATTCCATCCTGGTCAAGATGCCGGCCGGGGTCGGCGCCCTGATCGGCAAGGCCGGGACCTACAACTGGGGTTTCTGGACGGAAGAGGAACCGCAGCTCGAGAACCGCAAGCTGTGGTGGCCGCGCGGCAAGGGCTGGGGCGGGTCGTCCTCGATCAACGGCATGATCTACATCCGCGGCCACGCGCGGGACTATGACAACTGGCGGCAGATGGGCCTGCCGGGCTGGTCGTATCGCGACGTGCTGCCCTATTTCAAACGCTCGGAGAGCCTGGAGGGCGGTGGCGACGCCTGGCACGGCGGCGACGGCCCGCTGAAGATCTCCAAGGCCTCTTCGCCCAACCCGATCTACAAGGCCACCGTCGAGGCCGGGCGTCAGGCGGGCCACGCGGTCACCAGCGATTTCAACGGCTTCCAGCAGGAAGGCTGGGGCCCGTATCAGATGACCATCCACGACGGCCAGCGCTGGAGCGCGGCGCGGGCCTATCTGCACCCGGCCATGAGCCGGCCGAACCTGACCTGCCTGACCGGGGCGCGGACCACCAGGATCGTGGTCGAGAAGGGCCGCGCGGTCGGCGTCGAATATATGGACGCCAAGACCAAGCAGAAGCACATGGTCCATGCCGACAAGGAGGTGCTGCTGTCGGCCGGGGCCGTGCAGTCGCCGCACATCCTGCAGCTCTCGGGGATCGGCGATCCGGAGGAGCTCGGCAAGCACGGCATTCCCGTGGTCCACGCCCTGAAGGGCGTCGGCGCCAACCTCCAGGACCACCTGGACGTCACCATGTCCTGGGAGTGCCCGCAGCCGATCACCGCCTTCTCCCTTCGCAAGGGACTGGTGAAGACCCTGCTGATCGGGATGAACTTCGCCTTCTTCGGCAAGGGCCTGGGCCGCCAGCAGTTCCTGGAGTCCGGCGCATTCCTGAAGTCGCGGCCCGACCTGGACCGGCCGGACCTGCAGATCCACACGGTGCTGGCGGTCATGCAGGACCACGGCAAGGTGCAGGTGGCCAAGGACGGCTTCACCTTCCACGTCTGCCAGCTTCGCCCCGAGAGCCGGGGCCGGGTGGGGCTGAACTCGGCTGATCCGTTCGCCGATCCGGCCATCTTCGCCAACTACCTGGCCACCGACGAGGACCGCCGCGCCCTGCGCGAGGGGGTCAAGATGATGCGCAAGGTGGCCGAGCAATCGGCGCTCGACGCCTACCGCACCGAGGAGCTGTTCCCCGGCAAGGCGGTGCAGACCGACGCCGAGATCGACGCCTGGATTCGCAAGAGCGCCGAGACCATCTACCACCCGGTGGGGACCTGTAAGATGGGGACCGACGAGATGGCGGTGGTCGACGCCGAGCTGAAGGTGCGCGGGATCGCGGGGCTGCGCGTCATCGACGCCTCGGTCATGCCGACCCTGGTCGGGGGCAACACCAACGCGCCCACCATCATGATCGCCGAGAAGGCCGCCGACATGATCCGCGGCAAGGCCGCCCTGCCGGCCGACGACGCGCCCGTCTACGAGGACGGCCAGAAGGCGGCTTAGGGAGAATCTCCATGGAACTGCGCAGACTGGGCAAGTCCGAACTGAAGGTCGCGCCGCTGGTGCTGGGCGGCAACGTGTTCGGCTGGACGGCCGACGAGAAGACCTCCTTCGCCATCCTCGACGCCTTCGTCGACGGCGGCTTCAACATGGTCGACACCGCTGACGTCTATTCCCGCTGGGCGCCGGCGGGCGGCGGAGCCTCCGAGAAGGTGATCGGCGCCTGGTTCAAGGCCAGCGGCAAGCGCGACAAGGTGGTCCTGGCCACCAAGCTCGGCTCGGAAATGGGCGAGGGGATGAAGGGGCTGTCGGCCAAATATATGGTCGAGGCCGTCGAAGCCTCCTTGCAGCGGCTGCAGACCGACGTCATCGACCTCTATCAGAGCCACCGCGACGACCCCGACACCCCGCAGGAGGAAACTGCCGAGGCCTATGAGCGCCTGGTCAAGGCCGGAAAGGTCCGGGCCATCGGCTCGTCGAACTTCGAGCCGGCCCGGCTGAAGTCGGCCCTCGAGATCAGCGAGAAGAAGGGCGTCGCCCGCTATCAAAGTGAGCAGCCGCTGTACAACCTCTATGACCGGACGGGCTTCGAGAGCGGCCTGCAGCAGGTCTGCATCGACAACGAGGTGGGGGTGATCCCCTACTACGGCCTGGCCTCGGGCTTCCTGACCGGCAAGTACCGTAGCGAGGAAGACCTGGCCAAGAGCCCGCGGGGCCGCGGCGTGAAGCGCTATCTGGACGACCGCGGGCTGAAGATCCTGAGCGCCCTGGACAAGGTCGCCGCGGGCAGGGGCGCGAGCCCGGCGCAGGTGGCGCTGGCCTGGGTCATGGCCCAGCCCGGCCTGACCGGGCCGATCGCCTCGGCGACTAGCGTCACGCAGCTCCAGGAGTTGATGGGATCGGCGCGGCTAAAACTGGACGCGGCGGACCTGGCGGCGCTCGATGCGGCGTCCGCGCCGTCGACACAGGCCGCCTAAGCCACCCGGCGGCCGTCGAGGGTGGCCAGGCGCAGGCGCGGGGTTTCCTCGTTGGCGGGGCCGACGCCGCGCACGCTGTGGGCGACGATCTCGCGCACCGCCCGCCCGTCCAGGCGCGCGACCAGCGACAAGGGCTGATAGAGACCCAGGAACCGCTCGGGCGAGCCGTCGGCGCCCGCCAGGGGCGCGAACAGCACCTCCATGGGCAGACTGGCCTGGTCGGTGAAGGCCTCGACCGTGGCGACCACCGGCTCGGGACGCCGGCGCGCGGTCTCGAGCGCGGTGTGCAGGGTGAGGCGATTGCGCTCGGAGAACAGCGACAGGCCGTTCAGCCCCTTGAGATTGCGCTTATGCAGGTCGGCCACGAACCCGCCGGCCAGGCGGATCGGATAGAAACCCGTATTGACGCGGCCCAGGATGAAGACCTGGGGCAGGAGCTTGGGGAAGGCGGCCGGATCGATCTGGGCGCGGGTCGGCAGGCCGCGATAGCCGCCCTGGCCGCGCCAGTAGTCGATCAGGGTCTGCGTGTTGGAATGGAACATCACGCGCCTCCAATGGGGTCGGGATTGACCGCATGGGGCTTGCAGGAAGATCGGCGCCAGACGCCCTGCTGTGCCGGAACGAGACCTCGGCCGTGGCCGGTGCGGCATGGTTGACGGACTCAGAGATTCTTAAGCCGCGCCTGATCTAATCGTCGCAACGATGGGATTCCGGCGGGCCTTTGGAGGGGCCGTCCATGAAGACGCGTACGACCCTTCTTGGCTTCCTGCTCGGTTTCGGCCTGTTGATGCTGACCGCCGCCGCCCCGGAAACCGCCCTGGCGCAATGCTGCGCCCCGCCGCCGCCCTGCTGCCAGCCGCCGGCCCCGCCGCCGTGCTGCACGCCGCCGCCCCAGCCGCCTTGTTGCGTGCCGCCGCCGGCCCCGCCGCCCGTCACCCCGTGCTGCGACACCCCGCGCACGCCCAATATCAATGTCCATGTCTCCAGCGTGAATGTCGCGGTGGCCAACGCCAGCTCGCGCGCCGGCGCCGCGGGCCTGGCCGGCGCGGCCGTCTATTACGGCGGCGGCGGAGGCGGTGGCGGCTACGCCCCGCCCATGGCCACGGGCATGGTCCAGCTGAACGTCGAACAGGGCAAGCGCATGAAGCGGGTGGCCTATGAGGCCAGCCGCACGCGCATCCGCCGCGTCGTCATCCAGGCCGTCTGCATCGACGCGCGCCAAATCCCGCACGCCGCCTCCCAGGTCCGCCCCGATCGCGAGATCGACCAGAGCTTCGAGGGCGAACTTTATCGCTGCATCGCCGGCACCTGGCTGCAGGCCACCATCGCCGACTACAACGAGAAGATCGATTTCTCGGGCGGCAAGACGCTCGCCTGCCGCAAGGGCGACGCCCTCTATCACGGCCGCGACGGCAAGCTGGAATGCCGCAGGCAGACCCCCGCGCGCGACTGCAACGAGCGCTCGCTGCTGCGCCGCTTCGGCGCCGGTATCAAGATCCTGACCATCGTCGAGGTCGAGCGCTACACCGCCTATCGCGAGGAAGAAGAACGCGTCGAGTCCTCGGTCGCCACCAGCATGAGCCTTGACGGCGGGGTCGGCGGGACCGTCTACTAGCCGGTCGTCCACGGAGCGGCGACATGATGATGGCTGACGCCTCCTCCCGAACACGGCGCGTCCCCGTGTTGATCCTCAATTTCAACCGCTGGGACGAAACGTTCGCGGGCATCGAGACGATGCAGCCGTACCTGAGCGACCTCTGGCTTGTGGACAACGGCTCCGACGACGATCGGACCGCCGAGGCAGCGGCCCGATTCCCGCATCTCCGGACGCTTCGGCTGCCGGAGAATGGTGGATGGGCGAGCGGCTACAACCGCGCCCTTCGAGTCGTGCTGAGCGAGGGCTATGACACCGCCTACCTCCTGAACAATGACGCCATCCCCCAGCCCGGCGCGGTCGAATCGGCGGTCGCGACGTTGCGCTCATGCGAGAACTGCGCCGCCGTCGGCAGCGTCATCCTGCAGGAGGCCGGCAAGCGGGTGACGTTTGACGGCGAGTATTTCCATTTCAAGAGTCACGCCGAGCGCCAGGCGAGTGTCGTGCGGCCGGGCGTCAGGCCCGTGCGCACCTTGCATGGCGCAGGTTTCGCGCTGTCGATGCAGGCCTTCGCCGCCCTGGGGCCTTTCCCCGAGGACTACTTTCTCTACTGGGAAGAGGCGGACTGGTTCATCACGGCCAGGCAGCGCGGCTGGAACCTGGTGCTCGACGGGGCTTCCATCGTCATGCACGAAGGCAGCGCGTCCGACAGCAACGACAACGCTAAATACTACAGGACGCGGAATCGCTTTCTGGCGCTTCGACGGCGCGTTTCCATCAGCGGCGAGCGAGAGAGCCCGATCTCGCTGATCCATGAAGAGCTGCAGCGCGCGCGGCGAGGTGACTCCAACGGTCGTAGGTCGATGCGGGAGGGCCTGCTCGACGGGCTCCTGGGCCGCTTCGGAAGGCGCAGGCAGCCATGGCCGCCGCTGGTGCTGCATCCCGCGACGGTGGCGTTGAGCATGGTCGTGCTTCCGTACAGGTTGCTACGGAAGTTGGCCGATCGTTCGAGCGCCCCGGCGATGGGCTTGAATCCGTCGCGGGCGGCCGATCATCAGTGAATCACCCGCCCGCATTGGGCTAGTGCCGCGTCGTACCTGGGATGCGCAGGGCCTGGCCGGGATAGATCTTGTCCGGATCCTTCAGCATCGGCCGATTGGCGTCGAAGATCTCTCCATAGCGATTGGCGTCGCCGTAGTGCTGCTGTGCGATCTTCGAGAGGGTGTCGCCGGACTTCACCGTATAGAAGGTCGCCTGGGCTGGCGGCGCTTCGCCGGCTGTGGTCGTCGCCGCGGCGGCAGGCTGGGCGGCCAGGGTGATCTGGTCGTCGACCCGGGCCACGCCCTTGGTGTTGCCAAGCACCAGCACGGCGAGTTCGCGTTCCTGCTGGTTGTTGGCTTCGCCGGTGACGGTGACCGTCTCGTCCGCCACGGTGATGCGGCCGTCTTTGAGGGTGACGCCGTGTTCCTGCAGGGCCGTGGCCAGCTCCCGGGCGTCGACGTCCGGCTTGCCGGACAGCTTCTCGCGCAGGGTTTCCCCCGCCTCACGCGCAAAGTCGAAGAGACTCATGGTGCTGTGCTCCTGGCTTGAAGGAAGAGGCGCCCCCGAAAGCCGAACGCAGCGCGAGTCATGAGGTTCAACGTCGGCTTGCGAATATTTCGCGACCGCCCGATGGTCGGCCGGAGACGGCGTTTCCGGGAGTTTTCGTGTCCAGGTTCTCCAAGATCGCGGTGGCCGCCGCACTGGCCGCGGCGGGGCTCGTCGGCGCGCCGGCCTGGGCGGCCGGCGAACAGGCGCTGCGGGATGTCGAGATCCTGTCGACCGACACCATGGCCGGTCGCGCCGTGGGGTCGCCGGGCTCGGCCCTGGCGCGGGCCCACATCCTCAAGCGGTTCGCGCAGATCGGGCTGAAGCCGGCCTATGGGAGCTTCGAACAGCCCTTCGCCTTCCAGGTCGGGACCGAGACCCGGACGGGGACGAACCTGGTCAGCCAGGTCGCCGGAACCGGGCAGAGCGACCAGGTGCTGGTGATCAGCGCCCACTACGATCACCTCGGCATCCGCAAGGGCGAGATACATAATGGCGCGGACGACAACGCCTCCGGGGTTGCGGCCCTGTTGGCCATCGCCGAGGCGCTCGCCGAGACGCCGCCCCGGCATAGGGTGATCTTCGCGGTGGTGGACGCCGAGGAGGTGGGGCATCGCGGCTCGGGCGCCTTCGTGGCCAGGCCGCCGGTTCCGCTGGCCAAGATCGCGCTGGCGCTCAATCTCGATATGCTGAGCAAGAACGCCAAGGGCGAGCTCTATGCCTCGGGCGGCCATCACTTCCCCTGGCTGAAACCGCGATTGACCGCACTGGCGGGCAAGGTCCCCGTGAGCTTGAAACAGGGTCATGACGGGCCGCCCTGGACCGGCGACGATGACTGGACCGAGCAGTCGGACCACGCGGCCTTCCACCACGCTGGCGTGCCGTGGGTCTATCTGGGCGTGGAGGACCACGCCGAGTACCATCGGCCGACCGACGACTTCGCCACCGTTCCGCGGGACTTCTTCACCCGGTCGGTGCGGACGGCGATCATCGCCGCGCGCCAGTTCGACGAAGACCTGGACGCGATTTCGAGGGAGGCAGGGCGCTAGGCGCCCGCCGGCTTCACCTCGAACATCCACATGGTCTCGTCCTTGAGAACGGCCTCGGCGGCGCGCTTGACGTCGGCGGGGGTGACCCGCTCGGTCCCGGGTATCATGGCGCGCGTGGCGTCGAGGCGCCGTGGATCGGCCTGGGCGCCGGAAAGTTCCTGCAGCCAATAGCCGTTGGTCTCGCGGGCCTTATCGATTTGCTCCAGGCGCGGCTTCTTGGCTCGGGCCAGTTCGTCGGGACTGATTTCCCTGGTGCGCAGGTCGGTGGCGATCTTCTTCACGTCGGCGAAGAAGGCGGGCAGCTTGTCGGGCGGCACCTCGACGCTGGCCGAGATATAGCCCCAGCCCGGCCAGACGAAGCTGTGGCTATAGGCGGCGTTGGGAGAATAGGTGGCGCCCTGGGCCTCGCGCAGCTCTTCGATCAGCCGCAGCTCCAGCACCTCGCCCAGAACCGCTGTGTCGCGGGCGCGCTGGGGATTGGCGAAGAAGTCATTGGTCCGCCAGGCGATATAGCCGACGGCCTGGTCAGCGCGGCCCTTGTGGGTGCGGATCACCGGCTGAGCGACGGCGGCCGGGAAACCGACCTCGATTTCGGCCGTGGGCGGCGGAGCCGGCGCCGGGCGCGCGGGCATGGCGCCGAAGGTGCGGGCCACGGCCTCCGTCGCCTTCTCCACCGTGGTGTCGCCGATGATCACCACCTCGATCTGGCCGTTGGCCAGCGCAGGCGCGACCTCGGCCTTGAAGCTTTCCAGCTTGGCGTCGGCCATCTCCTCGCGGGACGGGAACACCCAGCGCTCGTCGCCGCCGTGCAGCAGGCCGGCTAGGTCGCGGGAGACGACGCCGGAAACGGTGGCCTCGTACTGGTCGTGGATGGTCTTGCCGCTGCTCTTCAGCCGCTGGAAGGCCTGTTCGCGCCAGCCGGGCTCGGAGGCGTAGGCCGCCAGGACCTGGAGCTGGACGTCGAGGTCGTCGGGCCGGGTGGCGCCGGAAAAGACGAAGGCGTCGTCGCCGATGCCGAACTGGGCGCCATAGACCCGGGTGGCCAGCACCTGCTCCATGTCCTCGGCGCTGATCTGCTTGAGCCCGCCCTCGACATAGGCCCCCGAGGCCCAGGCGACGTTCTGGCGATCCTTGGGCAGGTCGATCCGGCCGCGCCCCACATTGATCCGGACCAGGACCTCGTCGTCCTGGAAGCGGGTCGGCTTGACCGTCAGGCGCACGCCGTTCTCGAAGCGCACGAAGACCGTGTCGAGATCGGCGGCCTCGCGGGTCTCGGCGACCTTGCCTGGGGTTCCGAAGCTGTCATAGGGCCAGGCGACCTGGGTCGGGATCGATGGCTCGGCCACCGCCACCTTGCGGGAGATCTCAAGCGCGGCGACCAGGGCGCTCTCGCCGCCTTGGACGGGCTTGGGCGAGGCCATGAACAGCAGCGGACCGTCGCCCTTGAAGGCGGCCTTGAGCGCGGCGGAGACCTCGTCGGCCTTCAACCCCTTCACCGTGGCCTCAAACAGGGCGAGGTCCTGGGCGGGATTGGTCACCACCTCGTCGTCGGACAGGGAACCCACGATCTCGCCAGCCAGTGAGCCGGGGGTCCGGGTGGCCGCGCCGGCGGCGTCAGCCTTGAGCGCGGTCCGGTATTCGTCGATCTCGCGGTCGAGCTCGTCCTGGCGCACGCCGTACTGCACGCCGCGCCGCTGCTCCTGCTCGACGGCGGTGAGCGCCTCGCGCCAGCGGGTCGGCTCGGCGTTGACCGTCATCATGGTTATCTCGGCGGCGTCGTACTCGTCGCTCTCGAAGGCGCCGGCGCCGAGGAATGGCGGCTGGGTCCCACGCGCCAGGCGCTGCAGGCGGCGGTTCAGCACCGAGAAGCCCAGTTGCTGCACCAGGTCGCGCTTGCGCTTGGCGGTATTGTCGGTTTCCCGGTCATCGGGGCGCATCCAGGCCATCTGCAGCTGGAGCGGGGCGCCGGGTTCGACCAGCAGCTTCGCCTCGGTTTTGCGAGACTTGAGCGCGCCCAGGTCGGGATCGGCGCCGGCGGGGCCCACCGGGGTCCAGTCGCCGAATCGGGCCTTGATCTTGGCCTCCATGGCCGCGACGTCGAAGTCGCCGACCGCCACAAGCACCGCACGTTCAGGGCGATAGTAGCGGTTGTAGAAGTCTGTGAACTCGGCCGCCGGGGCGGTCTGCAGGACCTCAACCTTACCGATGGGGTAGCGGGTGGGCGGGCGCTGGTCCTTCAGCAGGAATTCCAGGCGCGATTTGTAGACCCGGTAGGACGGCGTATCCCGGGCGCGCTCTTCCGACAGCACCACCCCGCGTTCGCGGTCGATGGCGGCGGGGTCGAGGGTCAGATTGCCGGCGGCCTCGCGCAGCAGCATCAGCGAGGTGTCGACCGTCTCGTCATCGGTGCGCGGCAGGTCGAGCTTGTAGGTGGTCTCGTCGAAGTCGGTGGAGGCGTTGGTGTCGGCGCCGAAGGCCAGGCCCAGCCGCTCCAGGATCTTGATCATTTCGCCTTCGGGCACGGCCTTGGAGCCGTTGAAGGCCATGTGCTCCAGGAAGTGGGCGATGCCCTGCTGCTTGTCGCCCTCCATCAGGGAACCAGCGTCGAAGCGCAGCCGCAGGGCGGCCTGGCCGGGCGGGATCTGCTGCTTGCGGATCGCGTAGCGCATGCCGTTGGGCAGGGCGCCGAATGCGATGTCCGGGTCGGGAGCGATGTCGGAGCGCGCCTGGGCCCACTCGCCGGCCTTGGGCTTGGCGCTGGCGGCGGCGGCCGGACGGTCCTTGCCGAGTCCGAACTTAGGGAAGGGGAGGCCGGAAGCGTAGCCGGGCGCGGCCAGGACCAGGACGAGCGCGGTCACCGCGGTGGGTCGTATCATCAAGTTCAAGGGATCCGGCTTGGGCAAGGTAGGCTCACCATGCGCCGCCCCATATGGCGTTCGCAAGGCGCGATAAGGGCGTCATTGGCCCGATGGGCGGCTTACATAATAGGTGGCGGTGTTGCCGACGGCGGTGGAGACGCTGCTGGCCGAGCGACCGCCGCCGCTCACATTGACGATGCTCTGGGCGCCGACGTCGGAGCGGTTCACCTGGCTGTTGGTGATGCTCATCCGGCCCTCGCATTCCGAGCAGGCGTAGCCGGTGACCGAGTTGCCCATGGCCGTCGAGGTGGCCGTGGCGTCGTAGCCGTCGGTCCCGATGAAATTGGCCACCGCCTCGATGCCGCCGCCCTCGTTGAGCTGGACCGTGTCGAGGATCAGTTCGCCGCCGATATCGCCGGCGGTGAGCGCGTTGCCGACGCCATAGGCGTTGACGCTGCTGGTCCCGTAGGCCGAGGCGGCGTTGCGGGCCTCGGCGCGGACATAGGCCTGGTTGCGTTGGTCGGCATAGGCGTCCAGCAGGGGGCCTTCGTTGACGGCGTTGATGTTGTTGCCGGCGGCGGTGGCGCGGGTGGCGGCCGTCTGGACGCTGCCGTAGCCGGTGAAGGAACTGGCCTGGATGCGGTCGGTCTCGTTGAGCTGGCCGGCGATGACGGCCGCGGCCGAGCCCTGGCCGTCCAGGGTGATATCGTTGCCCGTGCTGGTGGCGGCGAAATTCGCCGTGCCCGAGACATAGGCGTAGTCGCCGCCGCCGTCGGTGGAGACGGTCGCGCCGTTGGTCTGGTTGGCGCGGATGCCCGCCGAGGCGTATTCGAGGCCGAAGGACTGGCTGTTGCCGGTGGCCTGGTTCAGGGAATCGACATCGCCGGCCGAGCCGCCGGCGGCGTTGATCCGGCTATTCCCGGAAATCGCCGCCGTGGCGGCGGTGTTCTGGTTGGTGACGGCGGTCACGGTCCCGTCATAGGACCCGACAAAGCCGCTGTTGCCGGTGGCGGTGTTGGTCACGGTGACCGTGTCGCCCGAATAGCCGCTGACATTGAGCCGGGTGTCGGCGGCCACATCGCCGTTGGCGGCCTGGTCGGAGCGGACGTCCAGGGCCTGGCCGTCGGCGGTCGCCTCGAAGGCGTTGCCCACCGCATTGGTGTCGGCCGTCGTGAAGTCGGTGACCTCGACGACGTTCATGGTCTGCTGGGAAAAGACGTCGCCGAACTGGACCTGATTGTTCAGGACGCTGCTGGGCGGGGTCTGACTAGTAGCGGCCCCGCACGGCAGAATCGCGACGAGAGCTCCAGCGAGAAGGGTCTTCGCGAGTCTGGCCATTGTTGGTCCCGAGGTTGTTGTAGGCCGGCACATAGCCGCCGGTTAGGCCGACGGTGGAGCCTTCCAGCGGGTCGGAGGTCAGGCAGCCCTGCGGACCGGGCATGCCGTAGAGATTGGCGGTCATCTCGACCACGGCGCGTTCCACCAGGCTACGGACGGCCAATTGCATCGGCTCCAGCGCGCCCGCGCCGGCCGAGATGTCGAAGACGTTGCCATTGAGGAAGTCGAAGAAACCGACGCCGACTTCGCGGCCCACGACCTGCTTCTGATAGGAGATGACGTCGACCACCTCGAGCGTGCGGGTGTTGATCAACCTCAGGTCGAGCCCGATGTTCATGATGAACAAGCGGCCGCGGAACGTGCCCTTGGCGTCGGTGGCGTCGACATCGCCGCCGGCCACGTCGAAGCCGGACGAGCGGATGTTGTAGTTCAGCTCGGTGACGCCGCCGGCCACATAGAAGTCGGAGCCGGGCACCTGGCCGGCGACGATCCGACGATACTCGGCCGCCTGGTTCGGCGCGGGATTGGGAGCGTCGGAGATCAGCTTGTTGTTGGCGTACTTCAGCTCCAGCTCGGAGACCGAGGTGTCGAAGCGTTCGACCAGCGGCATGCCGGCCTTGGCGAAGGCCGACATGGCCATCAGCGAGGCGCCCTGGGTGATCTTGCGGCCCGACCCGTCGGACTCGGACTTGCCCGTGTAGTCGGCGATGCGGCCGATGGCGATCCGCGGGGCGACGATGCGGGCGTTTCGCGCATAGCCGGCCATGCAGACCAGGGCAGCGGAATAGGGAGTCGGGTTGACCGTCACCGGCGCGGTCCCGATCGTGCGGGCGTAGTTGCCGCTGGGGCCAGCGATCGGCGTGGCGCACGCCGAGAGACCGAGCGCCGTGGCGCTAAGCAGCGCCACCGTACGCAAGAGGTTGCTCCTATTGATCATCGTCGCCGACGCCCCCGCTGACGCGCGTTCCCGCGGTCACATTGCCGTTGTTGGTCTGGCTCGAATTGACGATGACCGTGTTGTTGTTGCCCTGGGTGACCACCACCAGGTTATTGCCGATGGCCGTGGAGCCGCCGCCCAGCGAACCGACGCCGGAATAGGACCCGCCGGCGCCCGAGCCCGAGCCGAAGGCGAAGCTCGACTGATCCTCGCCCGTCATGATGATGCCGTCGACGATGACCCGGTTGCCGTTGGCGTCGCGGGTCGCATAGTCGACCGGGTGGTTCTCCGATCCGGCGACACGGCCGTAACCGGCGTTGAAGTCCGCCGCGTTGGTGGACATGTATTGGGCGCAGGCCGGAGCCGCGGCCAGGCCGACGGCGAGGCCCGCGGCGATCCATGCGCCACGCTGAGCCGCGAGGAAAACTTCGATCATTGACCTAGTGACTCCGCACCGACAGACCTGCGCCGGACGGCGCGCAAGCGGGCGCGCCATATCCGGTCACCCGGCATCTAGAAGCCAAGACCCTCGCGATTTGGTTAAGAACAATGAGGGAAACTGGTGTCGGCCACCATTCTGAGTTGGGAGCATCCGTATTGAACGAGCCGCGCCAGCCGATTCTCAACGCGCCATGGCCGGCCGTGCTGGTCACCGTGTCGATCGTGGTGAGCTATGGGCTGCAGTCCGTGCTGCTGAGCGACCTGGGGGTCCGCTATTTCGCCTTCTCGTCCATGGCGCTCGCCGGCGGACGCTGGGAGACGATGTTCACCTCCATGCTTCTGCACGGCAACTGGGCGCACGCCCTGATGAACGCCGGATTCGCCCTGGCCTTCGGGACCCCCGTGGCGCGCTACTTCGGCATGCGGCCACGCGGAGTGCTGATCTTCGCGCTCTTCTATCTGCTGACGGGCGCCATCGGGTGCCTGGGCTACGCCTGGCTGAGCCCCGGCACCTTTCTTATAGGCGCGTCAGGCGGGGTGGCCGGCCTGGTGGGCGGGGCGACCCGGCTGCTGGGCGGGCGCGGGACCCCCGGCCCCTTCACCAGTTCGCCGGTGGTCAGCATGACCCTGAGCTGGGTGGTGCTGAACCTGATCCTCGGCTTTATCAACTTCGCCCCAGGCATGGGATCGGCTCAGGTCGGCTGGGAAGCGCACATCTTCGGCTATTTTGCTGGGTTGTTCCTCATCGACCTGTTCGGCCGGCTGGCGCGCGGGCCTCGCGCAACTCAGGAAGCTCTCGGATAACATTGATTTCGCCTGCGTCCTGAGCGACCCTGATCTTCGGGAATAGGGAGTACGCGCCGATGCTGGTGTCTCAGATCCTTAAGACCAAGGGTGATCTGGTCTTCACGGCCACGCCTGGCGAGACGGTTGGTGCGATCTGCGCCCTGCTGCACTCGCGCAAGGTGGGCGCGATGGTGGTGATGGACAGCGACCGGGTGGTCGGCATCGTTTCCGAACGCGACCTGGTCCGGGCCCTGGCGGAAGAGGGGGCTGGCGCGCTCGCCAAGCCGGTCTCTAGCTGCATGACCCGCGACGTGCATTTCGCCGAGCCGAACGAGACGGTGAACGCCCTGTTGAGCCGGATGACCGACCGGCGGATCCGCCACCTTCCTGTCTGCGAAGGCGAGCGGCTGGTGGGCATCGTCTCCATCGGCGACCTGGTGAAGTGGAAGATCACCGAGGTCGAGGCCGAGGCCGACGGTCTCAAGGCCTATATAGCGGCGGGCTAGACCAGCCGGGCCGGAACGCCGAACACCTCGGCGCCCTCGCAGGCGGCGGCGGCTTCCAGGCTATAGCCCTCCAACACCTCGGACGTCGCGTCGCGCAGCAAGGCCTCGCGTAGGGAACATGTCGCCAGGTCGGGGCAGTCGTCGCACTTGCGGAACGACAGGCGGCTGACGCAGGGCGCGAGCGCCAGCGGGCAGTCTATGATGCGGATGATCTCGGCGAAGCTGATCTCGCTGGCCGGGCGGGCCAGGACTTGGCCGCCGAACTTCCCGCGCCGGCTGATCACCACCTTGTAGCGCGCCAGCTCCGGCAGAATCGTCTCGAGGAACTTGCCTGGAGCATCCTCTCGGGCGGCCAATTCGCCCGAACTGACCTGGGCCCCCTGCGCCCCGGCGAGCTGCACGAGCCCGCGCAATCCGCAGCGGGCCTTTCGCGACAACATTCTCCGGACGCCTCCCAGCCTTACGCCACAAAGGATGGCGCAGGCTTGTCCACAAGCTGAGAGCGGGAAATGTCGTCATTCTGTCGCTAGGGGGTTGCGCCCTCCAAGGGTGGCGGGTAGAAGCCCCCCTCGCTCGGACGACGGGCCGGACGGAAGCGACTGACGGGGCCACAAGCTCTTGAAATCGCAGCCGAACCGGGCCAACCAAGAGCGACGATCGGATCTTCGTCATGAGCCTGGCAGCCTAGCTTCCAGCGCAGACTGGCGGAGGTTTTTTCGGACGGGTCTGGAGTTTTCCGGGCAGGTTCGAAAAGCTCGAAAGAGCCGATTGACAGGGGAGGGGCCGGCAACTAGATACGCCGCTCTTCTTCGGAACCGCCCCGGCGGCGAGACAAGCCAGGGACTTGAACAAAGTCCTTGATTTTCTCTCCCTCGGTCGTTAGGTTCCGGCCTTCAATCGAATCGCTACGGACAAATGAGGGAAGCCCCTCGGCGGCCCGCGGTGATTTTTGCGCCAAATTTCCGGGTTTCCTGGGCGGCGCGAAAAAGTCCGAAAGGATCGATTGACACGAAAGAGGCCGGCCACTAGATAGCCGCCTCCGCCGACCACCGGCGCTAAACAGTGGGGCGGGCGAAAGCCGGTCTCGGTCTTTGACATCGTTGAATTGGAAAGAGAAACGCAGGCGGCGGCGCTCTGGCGATAGTGCTAACCACACTATCTCGACGCTGACTAAATCTGCGGTCTCTTGAAGACAATACCATGTACCAACCGATCTTCGGATCGCGAGGTAAATGGGAACTCGTCAAGAACTAAGTAGACCAATGCCAGTCAAACCCTGCCCGGGTTTGACACATTGAAGTCAGAGTCATCTCAACCTGAGAGTTTGATCCTGGCTCAGAGCGAACGCTGGCGGCAGGCCTACTACATGCAAGTCGAACGGATCCTTCGGGATCAGTGGCGGACGGGTGAGTAACGCGTGGTAACGTGCCATTTGGTACGGAACAACGCAGGGAATCTTCAGCTAATACCGTATGTGCCCTTCGGGGGAAAGATTTATCTCCATTGGAGCGGCCCGCGTTGGATGAGGTAGTTGGTGAGGTAAAGGCTCACCAAGCC
>NZ_JAUYOJ010000166.1 GCF_030697925.1 Phenylobacterium sp.
CAGGCCAAAGCCGTCGATCCCGCAATTGTTGGAGACCACGGTCAGGTCCTTGGTCCCCGTCTCGCGGATCGCCGCGATCAGGTTTTCCGGGATGCCGCAGAGGCCGAAGCCGCCGGCCATGATGGTCATGCCGTCGAACAGATGACCCGCCAGGGCCTCGACCGCGTCTTTCTGAACCTTGTTCGCCATGCGGTTCCCTTAGGTCACGACGTCGAGAATATCAACAGTTGGTGAATTAGATTCCGGTGCGCATATGCGCTCGCATCGGGGCATAGTCGGGGCTCCTAGGCGAGGGCGAGATTCAAGCATGCATGGCGACGGACTTCTGATCCAGGCCCTGGTCTATCTGGCGGCCGGCGTGATCTCGGTTCCGATCGCCAAGCGCCTGGGACTGGGCTCGGTGCTGGGCTATCTGATCGCCGGCGTCCTGGTCGGGCCCTTCGTGCTCAACCTTGTCGGCGAGGCCGGCGACGTCATGCGCTTCGCCGAGTTCGGCGTGGTCATCCTGCTGTTTCTGATCGGGCTGGAGGTCCGCCCGGCGCTGCTGTGGCGGATGCGCACGGCGATCTTCGGCCTGGGCGGCGGCCAACTCACCTTTACCACCGCCCTGACCGGCGGAGCGGCCCTGGCCCTGGGGCTTCCGTGGCAGATGGCCCTGGCGGTCGGGCTCACGCTCTCGATGTCCTCCACCGCCATCGTGCTGGCCAGCCTTGAGGAGCGCGGCCTGCGCCAGGGCGCGGTGGGCGAGGCGGCGTTCGGCGTCCTGCTGTTCCAGGACCTGGCGGTGATCCCGCTGTTCGCCCTGCTGCCCTTCCTGGCCACCATCGCCCCCGACGCCGCGGCCCAGGCCGGCGGACACGGCGGCGACCTGCTGGGTGACCTGCCGGGCTGGGCGCGGGCGCTGGCGATCATGGGCGCGGTCGGGGCGGTCGTGGTCGGCGGCAAGTACCTGACCCAGCCGATCTTCCGGTTCATCGCCGCCGCGCGGCTGCGCGAGATCTTCACCGCCTTCGCCCTGCTGCTGGTGATCAGCGTCGCGGCCTTGATGCAGACGGTCGGCCTGTCCCCGGCCCTGGGCGCCTTCCTGGCCGGGGTGGTGCTGGCCGAGAGCGAGTTCCGCCGCGAGCTGGAGACCGACATCGAGCCCTTCCGCGGCCTGCTGCTGGGGCTATTCTTCATCACCGTCGGCGCGGCGCTCGACTTCGGGCTGATCCTGGCCCAGCCCCTGCTGCTGGCGGGACTGGTCATCGGGCTGATGGTGCTCAAGACCGTGGCCATGTACGGCGCGGCGCGGCTCTTCCGCATTCCGCCGCTGCCGGCCGGGACCACCGCCGTGGCCCTGGCCCAAGGCGGCGAGTTCGCCTTCGTGCTGCTCACCTTCACGGTCGGGGCCGGGGTGATCGACGCCGAACTCGCCAAGCTGATGACCGCCACCGTGGCGCTTTCCATGGCGGCCACGCCCCTGGCAATGGCCGCCCACGAACGCCTGGTGCTGAACCGTCCCGTCGCCGACGGTCCCAAGCCGGCGCACCAGCCCTTCGACGAGGGCGAGCCGCACGTCATCGTCGCGGGCTTCGGCCGTTTCGGCCAGATCGCCGCGCGCCTGCTGATGGCCAACGACTTCAACGTGGTGACCCTGGACTCCAGCATCGAGCAGATCGAGACCCTGCGCCGCTTCGGCCGCAAGGTTCACTATGGCGACGCCGCGCGGCTCGACCTGCTGCGCACCGCTGGCATCGAGAAGGCCGCCCTGCTGATCGTGGCCATCGACGACCAGGACAAGGCCGTGGAGCTGGTGGAGGCCGCCCGCCAGACCTTTCCCCACCTCAAAATCCTCGCCCGGGCCTGGGACCGCCGCCACGCCTACGAACTGCTGCGGGAAGGCGCCGACGACGTCGAGCGCGAGACCTTCGAGGGCAGCCTGGCCATCGGCCGCCGGGCCCTTGTCAAGCTGGGCTTCTCGGAATTCCGCGCGACGCGGGCGGCCACCGCCTTCCGCAAGCTGGACAAGCAGCTCTTCGAGGAGCTCAAGCCGCTTTCGGGCGAGGAGGAGAACTACATCCTGGCCGCCCGCGACTCCAGCGACACCATGGACAAGCTGCTGGGCGCGGAGATGCGCAAGGCCGCCGAGGAGGACGAGGAGCGCATGAACCTCGCCGAGTCCCGCCGAGCGCCCGAGGCGGACAAGAGCAAGGACAAGGTGTCCTCGTGACGGGGCGCCGCAACATCATTCCTCTCCCCGCTCGAGGCAGGGGAATCGCATATGGCGTTGGAGTCGAAGTTTTAGCTCGAAGCGGGTTCTGAGGTTGTCTCCCTGGTGTGAGGAGGCGGCGGGATGGAGACGTTCTCGAGTTATTTTTCGGGGGTGGCCGATCCCCGGGCGGGCAACGCGCGGCACGATCTTCTGGAGCTGATGTTCGTGGCCCTGGCGGCGGTGCTGTGCGGGGCCGAGGACTGCACGGACATGGCTCTGTTCGCGCGCGCCAAGCTGGGCTGCCTGCGTCAGGTGTTGAAGCTGGAGCATGGGGCGCCCAGCCATGACACCTTCAGCCGGGTGTTTCGGCTGATCGAGCCCGAGCCGTTCGAGGCGGCCTTCGCCCGGTTCACCCGCGCCTTCGCCGGCGCGTTGGAAGGCGTCGTGGCCATCGACGGCAAGGCGCTGCGCGGAGCCTATGAGCGCGGGCGCAAGGCCACGCCGCTGCATCTGGTCAATATCTGGGCCGCCGAGGCCCGGTTGGTGATCGGTCAGCGCCTCGCCCCAGGCCGCAACGAGGTTCTGGGCGCCCAGCAGGCCTTGGCCTTGCTGCATCTGGAGGGCTGCATCGTCACCGCCGACGCCCTCCACTGTCGCCGCGACACCGCTCAGGCGATCTTGGACACCGGAGCCGACTACGCCCTGGCCCTGAAGGCCAACCAACCCCAGCTTCTGGCCAAGGCCCAGGCGCTGATCCAGGCCGCCGACGCCGGCCCGCCGGCCACCGACGGGCCCTGGCGCGCCCATGATCGCCTCGAGAACCGCACCGCCATCGTGGTGGTCGCTTCGGAGATAGACTTCCCCGGCTTGGCCGCCGTCGCCCGCGTCGAGACCCTACGCCAGCCCGCCGGCGAGCCCCAGACCGCCATCGTCCGCGGGTACCTGCTCTCAACCCCCCTGTCGGCCGAGCGCATGCTGCAGGTCGCAAGAACCCACTGGACCATCGAGAACCAACTGCACTGGGTGCTTGACGTCGCCTTCGACGAGGACGCCTCCCGAAGCCGCAAGGACAACGCCCCGCAGAACCTCGCGCTCCTGCGGAAACTCGCCCTCAACATCCTGCGCCAGCACCCCGAGAAAAGCTCAATCAAGGGCAAGATCAAGCGAGCCGGATGGGACGACGCCTTCCTCCTCTCACTCCTCGGCCATATGCGATAGCCCTGCCCCAGAAGGGGAGGATCTAGAGAGCTCAGTGCCCGTGCGGACCCTCATAGACCCCGGGGGCGAAACGTTCGTCCTCCGGCCCCTCGGAGCCCGCCGGCAGGACGAAGCGGCGGTCGCAATAGGGGCATTCGACGAAGGTCGCCTCGCCCATCTCCAGCCAGACCCGCGGATGGCCCAGCGCGCCGCCGACTCCGTCGCAGGCGACCCGGCCCGAACGCACCACGATCACCTCCGGCGCCGGCAGGTTCGGGGTTAGGGCCGGCTTGGCGGGCATGGGCTCGAGCTTGGAAGAGCGGCCTTGGTTGGGGACGGGGGCTTTGCGAGCCATCAATAGAATCTCCGGCGGCGGAAGCTTGGCGGATGCGCCGCGCGCGCCTAGGTATGCGACCACGGCTCGGCCCGTCAATTAGGCGCTTTTGAATGACCCTTCCCGACTACGCGATCGAGGCCGAAGGCCTGGTGAAGATCTATCCGGCCACCAAGACCACGCCCGAGATGCATGCCCTGCGCGGCCTCGACCTGAAGATCCCGCGCGGCTCGATCTTCGGCCTGTTGGGGCCGAACGGGGCGGGCAAGTCGACCTTCATCAACACCTTGGCGGGCCTGACCAAGAAGACCGCTGGGACGGTGCGCATCTGGGGCCGCGACATCGACGACCGGCCCAGGGACGCGCGGGCCGCCATCGGGGTGGTGCCGCAGGAGATCTCCGCAGACCCCTTCTTCACCCCGCGCGAAAGCCTGGAGGTCCAGGCCGGCATGTACGGGGTCCCGGCCAAGGAGCGCCGGACCATGGAGCTGCTCAATGCGCTGGGCCTGGGCGATAAGGCCGAGGCCTATGTCCGCCAGCTCTCCGGCGGCATGAAGCGCCGGCTGATGGTGGCCAAGGCCATGGTGCACAATCCCCCGGTGCTGATCCTGGACGAGCCCACCGCCGGGGTGGACGTGGAGCTGCGCCGCCAGCTC
>NZ_JAUYOJ010000168.1 GCF_030697925.1 Phenylobacterium sp.
AACGCTTCTTCAGCCGCATCAAGCACTTCCGGCGCATCGCAACCCGATACGACAAGCTCGCGTCCACCTTCATGGGCTTCGTCACCCTCGCCGCCATCATGCTGTGGCTCAAATAGCTAAATGGTCACCGCTACCTAGAACAAGCCCGCCGTTTCAGATAAACGCGCCTGATGATCGCCTTCTGGGTGGTCGCCGGCGTGCTTTCCGCCGCCGCGGCCGGCCTCATCCTGCAGAACGCCGCCCGCGCGGCCCATCGCGCCGGGTCCGTGGACCCGACGAGCGCGGTCTATCGGCGGCAGCTCCGCGAGATCGACGACTTGGCGGGGCGTGGCCTGATCGCTGACGAGGAGCGCAAAAGCGCCCACGCCGAGGCCGCCCGGCGTCTGTTGTCGGCCGCCGACGCCGCCGCGCCGCCCTGGACCGCCCAGACGCAATATCGCCGGCCGGTGTTGGTGGCCGCCCTGCTGGCGCCCTTCGCCGCGCTGGGCCTCTATCTGGCTGTCGGCGCGCCCGGCCTGCCGGACCAGCCGTTCCGTGGACGGATCGCCGCCTGGCGCGCCCTGGACCCGGCCATGCTGACTGCGCCGCAGATGGCCGCCGTGCTGAAGGCGCTGATCGCCGAGCGCGGCCCCGACGCGGAGGCCTACGGCTTCCTGGCCAAGGCGGAGATCGCCGCCGAAAATCCCAGCGGCGCCATCCGCGCCCTGCGCCGCGCCATCGAGCTCGCGCCCCAGCGGGTCGACCTCTGGGAGGGCCTGGGCGAGGTGCTGATGATCGAGGCCGGCGGGGAGGTCACGCCCCCCGCGCAGCGCGCCTTCGCCGAGGCCCTGAAGCGCGATCCGGCCTCGGTGATCTCGCGCTTTCACCTGGCCCGCGGTCGCATCGCCGCCGGCGACCGCGACGGCGGCCTCGCCGACTGGAAGGCTCTGGCGTCCGAGCTTCCCCAGAGCGACCCCCGTCGCGCCGCCGTGGAGGCCGCCATCGCGCAGGCGCAGGGCGCGCCGCCCGCCGCCACCGGCGACATGGCCGCCATCCGTGGCATGGTTGAGGGGCTGGCGGCCCGGTTGGAGGCCTCGCCGGAGGATCCGCAGGGTTGGGTGCGGCTGGTCCGCTCCTACGCCGTGCTGGGCATGGACAGCGAGCGCGACACCGCGCTCGCCAAGGCGCGCGCGCGCTACGCCGACCGTCCGGAAATCGTCAAGGCGCTGGAAATCGCCGCGAAGACCGCGCCCATGGGTAAGGTCGCGCCATGAGCGGCTGGCTGCCCAAGTCGCCCAAGGCGCGGCGTCGCCTGACCCTGGTGGCGGCCATCGCTCCGGTGCTGGCGCTCGCCGTGGGCCTGACCCTCTGGGGCCTGCGGGACTCGATCTCCTATTTCTACACCCCTTCCCAGGCCATCGAGGCCAAGCCGCCGCCGGGCCGTTCGATCCAGCTGGGCGGCCTCGTCCAGACCGGCAGCGTGGTCAAGCATCCCGACGGGCGGGTGGAGTTCACCGTCTCCGATCGCACCGCGACCACCCGCGTGACCTATTCCGGCGACCTGCCCGATCTGTTCCGCGAGGGCCAGGGGATCGTGGCCACCGGCGCCTTCCGCGCCGACGGCGGCTTCGAGGCCAAGCAGGTTCTGGCCAAGCACGACGAGAAATACATGCCGCGCGAGATCTCCAAGGCCCTGAAGGAACAGGGCGAGTGGCGCGGCGAGGGCGCGCCGCCGCCGGCCTACGCCAAGGACGGCGAATGATCGTCGAGATCGGGGCTTTCTCCCTCGTGCTGGCCCTGGCGCTCTCGCTGGTCCAGGCCATGCTGTCGGCCGCCGCGCGCGTGAAGCGCTCGCGGGTCCTGGCCGGGGCGGGGGAGGGCGCGGCGCTGGCCGCCTTCGCGGGGCTGGCCCTGGCCTTCGCGGCCCTGATGTACGCCTTCGTGACCTCGGACTTCTCGGTGGCCAATGTCGCGGCCAACTCCCATAGCGACAAGCCGCTGCTCTACCGGATCGCCGGGACCTGGGGCAGCCACGAGGGCTCCATGCTGCTGTGGTGCCTGGCGCTGACCGGATGCGGCGCGGCGGTGGCCGGGCTCGGCCGCGGTCTGCCGGATGGGCTGAAGACCCTGACCGTGGCGGTTCAGGGCGTGCTGGGCGTGGTGTTCCTGGCCTATACCGTCCTGGCCTCCAACCCCTTCGCCCGGCTGGACGCGCCTCCCATCGAGGGCCGCTCGCTCAATCCGCTGCTGCAGGACCCGGCGCTCGCCTTCCACCCGCCCATGCTCTACCTCGGCTATGTCGGGCTCTCGGTGGTGTTCTCCTTCGCCGTGGCCGCCCTGATCGAGGGCCGGGTCGACGCGGCCTGGGCCCGCTGGGTGCGGCCCTGGACGCTCGTGGCCTGGAGCGCGCTCACCGTCGGCATCACGCTGGGCGCCTTCTGGGCCTATTATGAGCTGGGCTGGGGCGGCTGGTGGTTCTGGGACCCGGTGGAGAACGCCTCCTTCATGCCCTGGCTGGTGGCCACGGCACTGCTGCATTCGGCCATCGTCACCGAGAAGCGCGGCGCCCTGGCCGGCTGGTCGGTGTTTCTGGCGCTCGCGGCCTTCACCTTCTCCATGCTGGGCGCCTTCCTGGTGCGCTCCGGCGTCCTGACCTCGGTCCACGCCTTCGCCGTCGACCCGACGCGCGGCGCCCTGCTGCTGATCATACTCGGCGTCACCGCCGGGGCGGCCTTCGCCCTGTTCGCCTGGCGGGCTCCGGCGCTCAGTCCCGGCGGCGTGTTCGCCCCGGTCAGTCGCGAGAGCGCCCTGGTCCTCAACAACATCCTGCTGGCGGCGGCCACCGCGACCGTGCTGCTGGGCACTCTCTATCCGCTGATCCGCGAGGCGGCGACCGGAGAGGCGATCTCGGTTGGCCCGCCGTTCTTCAACCTGACCTTCACGCCGCTGATGGCGGCCCTAGTCATCCTGCTGCCGGCCGGCCCGCTGCTGGCCTGGAAGCGGGGCGACGCGCGCGGCGTGGCCCAGCGCCTGTGGGTCGCCGTGCTGATCGCTTTCGCCTGCGGCCTTGCGGCCTTCGCCCTGGTCAGCCCGCACAAGGCCTTCGCCTCGGCGGGGATCGCCATGGGCGCCTGGCTGGTGGTCGGCGCCTTCGTCGAGCTCGCCGAGCGCACCCGGGCGTTCCGGGGACCGATGACCGAGACCTGGCGGCGCCTCATCGGCCTGCCGCGCGGCGCCTGGGGCATGACCCTCGCCCACCTCGGCCTGGGCGTTTTTGTGCTGGGGGCCTGTTTCGAGACGGGTTGGAAGCTGGAGTCGGCCGAGGCCATCCCCATCGGCGGTCGCCTCGACGTGGGCGCCTATCAGCTGGTGCTGGACGGGGTCCGCGGAGTCGAAGGCCCCAACTACGACGCCGAGCGCGGCTATCTGCGCGCGACCAAGGCCGACGCCCTGGTCTGCGAGCCGCGCCCGGAGCGGCGCTTCTATCCCACGGGCGGCCAGACCACCTCGGAAGTGGCTATCTGCACTCGCGGGGTCAGCCATCTCTATGTGGTCCTGGGCGAGCGCCGGCCCGGCCCCGATGGTCCGGTCTGGCTGGTGCGGGCCTATTGGAACCCCTGGGCGCTGCTGATCTTCATCGGCCCGGCGATCATGGCCCTGGGCGGCCTGGTCTCGCTGTCTGACCGCCGTCTGCGGATGGCGGTCGGCGCGAAGGAGGCGAGGGCGTGAGACGGGCCCTGGCCATCGTGGCGGCGGTGTTCTGCCTGGCCGCGGCTTCCGACCCGGCCGAGCGGCTGGCCGATCCGGCCCAGGAGGCCCGGGCCCGCGCCATCTTCCGCGAAGTCCGCTGCCTGGTCTGCCAGAACGAGTCCATCGACGATTCCAACTCCGAACTGGCCGCCGACCTGCGCCGCCTGGTGCGCGACGAGGTGAAGGCGGGGATGAGCGACGAGGAGGTTCGCGATCATCTCACCGGCCGCTATGGCGAGTTCGTGCTGCTGAAACCGGCCTTCTCCTGGGGCAACGCGGCGCTGTGGGGCGCGCCGTTCCTGGTGGTGGGCTTGGGTTTGCTGCTGCTGGTCCGGGGGTTTCGGACCCGCGGGGCCGAGGCCGAACTGTCGCAGGATGAGGCCGCGCGCCTGGCGCGCCTGTCTGACGACGAGCCGGCATGACAAAGTTGCGCCCAACATCGGACGCTATGAAGCTTGGAGCGTGACCTAAACGTAACTTGAGAGACGTTGCGCTCTTTGGCATCGAACCTAGGTTGTTCGGGACGGGCGCATAATATGTGCGGCTCGCTCCCACAGGGAAATTGAAGGCTTATGACCTCGAAGAAGACCGGCTACCTCATCGGCGCCCTGGCCGGCGTCGGCGTCGCCACCGCCGCCCTGGCCGGCGCGGGCTTCAGCGACCGTGCTCCGGGCGCGGGGAACGAGGGCCTGCTGATCCGCGCCTCCACAGCTCCGATCTTCGCCCCGCCGCCGGGCGCGCCGATCTCGTTCGCGGACATTTTCGACAAGGTCTCGCCGGCGGTGGTCTCGATCAACGTGACCTCGGAGGCCGATCCGGCCGCCCTGCGCCGCATCCCCGGCTTCGAGAACTTCCCCTTCGACGTCGTGCCGCGCGGCCAGCCGCCGGGCGGCGGGGGCGGAGATGATGACGACGCCCAGCCGGGCCAGCCGGCGCAACCCGGTCAACCGGGCCGCGGCCAGCCGCGCCTGCCGCCGCAGCTCTCTTCAGGATCTGGATTCTTCATCTCGGCTGACGGCTACATCGTCACCAACAACCACGTCGTGGAGAACGCCAAGGAGATCAAGGTCGTGCTCAAGGATGAGCGCGAGCTGGACGCCGTGGTGGTCGGGCGCGACGAGGGCACCGACCTGGCCGTGCTCAAGGTCAAGGGCGCGGGCTTCCCCTATGTGAACTTCGAGAACGCCGCCAAGCCGCGGGTCGGCGACTGGGTGATCACGGTGGGCAACCCCTTCGGCCTGGGCGGCACCGCCACGGCCGGGATCATCTCGGCCTATGGCCGCGATATCGGCGAGACCTTCGTCGACTACATCCAGATCGACGCCCCCATCAACCGGGGCAATTCCGGCGGCCCGACCTTCGACGTCTATGGCCGGGTGATCGGGGTCAACACCGCGATCTTCTCGCCCTCCGGCGGTTCGGTGGGCATTGGCTTCGCCATCCCCGCCGAGGTGGCCGACGCCATCACCAAGCAGCTGATCGCCGGCGGCAAGATCACCCGGGGCTATATCGGCGCCTCGATCCAGAATTTCACCGCCGAGATGGCGGAGGCCCAAGGTTTGGGGGCCCAGCGCGGCGCCATCGTGGCCAATGTCACGCCGGGCGGTCCGTCCGAGCGGGGCGGCCTGCAGTCGGGCGACATCGTCACCGCGGTGAACGGCGTCAATGTGAAGAGCTCCTCGGAACTGACTCGCGAAGTGGCTAAGGCCCAGGCCGGCGACGTCCTGCGCCTCGACGTCCTGCGCGGCGGAAAGCGCAAGATCGTCGAGATCCGCTCCGGCGTGCGGCCGACTGAGCGCGAGCTGGCCGCCAACGACAACACCCCTGGCGGCGCCAACCGCGGCGGGGCCGACGGCGCCACGCCCCAGGTCCAGCGTCCGGTGGTGCTGGGCCTCGCCCTCGCCCCCCTGGACGACGCCGCGCGCAAACGCCTGAACCTCGATCCGGGCCTGCGCGGCGTGCTGATCGACCGGGTCGACCAGTCGTCCGACGCCGCCCAGCGCGGCCTGCGCAAGGACGACATCATCGTCCAGGCCGGCGGCCTGCCGGTGGGCAGCGCTTCGGAATTCTCGGCCCAGGTCGACATCGCCAAGAAGGCCGGCCGTCCCAGCGTGCTGGTCGGCGTCCATCGCGGTGGTCGCACGTCCTTCCTGCCGCTGAAGATTTCCGGTTAGGTGGGATGAGGTTCGGGGGACTGAGTCGATGCGCATCCTGATTGTCGAAGACGACCTCGAAGCGGCCGAAGTCATGGATCGCGGCCTGACTGAGGCGGGCCACGAATGCGTCCGTGCTCCGGACGGCGAGGACGGCCTCGCCGCCACCCGCGGCGGCGAGTTCGACGTGATGATCGTCGACCGGATGATGCCGCGGATGGATGGGGTCACCATGGTCCAGACCATCCGCCGCGAGGGCGACCAGACCCCGGTGCTGTTCCTATCGGCGCTAGGCGAAATCACCGACCGTGTCGATGGCCTGAAGGCCGGCGGCGACGACTACCTGGTCAAGCCCTACGCCTTCGCCGAGCTGATCGCGCGGGTCGAGGCGCTGTCGCGGCGCCGCGAGACCGGCTCGGTCCAGACCCTGCTGCGGGTCGGCGAGCTGGAGATGGACCTGATCGGCCGTGCCGTGCACCGCCAGGGCAAGGAGATCGATCTGCAGCCGCGCGAGTTCCAGCTGCTGGAATTCATGATGCGCCACGCCGGCCAGTCGGTGACCCGCACCATGCTGCTGGAGAAGGTCTGGGAGTACCACTTCGATCCCCAGACCAATGTCATCGATGTGCACATCTCCCGCCTGCGCTCGAAGATCGACAAGGGCTTCGACAAGCCGATGCTGCAGACGGTGCGCGGGGCGGGCTACCGCCTCGACCCCTAAGGGCCGGCCGGGCCCATGCGCCTGCCCAGGCTTTTCCGCACCACGCCGTTCCGGCTGACTCTGCTGTTCTTGGCGCTGTTCGCCGCGGCGGCCAGCGCCTTCCTAGCCTATATCTACCTGGCCACCGCCGGGGAGGCGACGCGGCGCACGGACGAGGACATCGGCCGCGAGATGCGCGCCCTGCAGGCCGCCTATGAGCGCGGCGGGGCCAATGTGCTGAACCAATCGCTGATCGAGCGGGCGGCCAGCGAGCGGCCGTTCCTCTATCTGCTGATGACCAAGGACGGGAAGCGGATCTCCGGCTCCATCGAGGAGTCGCCGGTCGAGGAGTTCACCGGCGCGCCTGCGCGAGCCAGCTTCTCGGTCACCGACATCGATGTGAACGGCCGTGAGCGTAAGCATCCGGCGCGCGGCTTCCAGGAGCAGCTGCGCGACGGCGAGATCCTGTTCGTCGGCGCCGACATCAGCGAGGACCAGGCCTATGTCCTGAAGATCGTCCGGGCGCTGTGGGGGGCTGGCGCCCTGGTCATCGTGCTGGGCCTGCTGGGCGGCCTGCTGGTCAGCCGCAATGTCAGCCGCAGCATGGCCGGCCTCGCCGACGTGGTGACCGCCGTGCGCAATGGCGACCTGGAGGCCCGCGCCCAAGTTCGGGGAACCCGCGACGAGTTCGACGAACTGGCCGAGGGGCTCAACGAGATGCTGGACCGGTTGGAGCGCTCCATGGCCGGCCACCGCCACGCCGGCGACGCCATCGCCCACGACCTGCGCTCCCCGCTCACCCGCCTGCGGGCGCGGCTGGAGACCGCCTATCTCGACGTGGAGGCCGGCAAGGGCAACGCCGAGGAAGCCCTGGCCCAGGCCCTGGAGGACACCGACGGCGTGCTGAAGACCTTCGGGGCGGTGCTCTCCATCGCCCGGTTGCAGGCGGCAGGCCAGGCTCCCGACCAGAACGTTTTCGACCCCGCCGAACTGGGCGGCGACATGGCCGAACTCTATGAGCCGGTCTGCGAGGACAAGGGGCTCGACTTCGCCGCCGAATTCGCCGTCGACCTGCAGGTGCGCGGCAACCGTGAGTTCCTGGCCCAGGCCCTAGCCAACATCCTGGACAACGCGGTGAAGTACACGCCCTCGGGCGGGGCGATAATGCTGCGGGTGCGCCGCCGCTCCTCGGGCGAGGTGGAGTATTCGGTTACCGACACCGGCCCGGGCGTTCCCGACGGGGACCGCGAACGGGTGGTCGAGCGCTTCGTACGCCTGGAGAACAGCCGCAGCGAGCCGGGCTCGGGCCTGGGGCTCTCGCTGGTGGCCGCAGTGGCCGAGGCCCACGGCGGCCGCCTGGAGCTGGCCGAGGGACCGGGCAAGGTCGGCGAGATGGGCCCCGGCCTGCGCGTGGCCCTGATCCTGCCCCGCGCCGCCTAGGCGCGCCTGGCGATCCAGGCGTCGAGGGCGTAGCCGCCGGGTCCGGCCGCGGCCAGCAACAGGCCCATGGCGACCAGGCTCGCCGACGGGAAGGACCCGTCGATCCCCTGGAAGCGATCGACCATGACGATGGCCACCACGAAGTTGAACGCCACGACCAGGCCCGCCCAGCCCGTGGCGAGGCCGGCGATCAGGGCCAGGCTGGCCAGCAGCATGGCCCAGACGGACAGCGGCGCCAGCAGGTGCGCCGCGACGAAGCCATGCTTGCTCATGAAGGCGGCGAACTCGGCCAGCTTCCCGGTCTGGAAGCCGTAGGGCGCCGCCGAAACGATCAGGAAACCGCCCACCAGCAGCCGGATCAACAACAGGACGAGATGATGGCCGCCGCGAAGGGGCGTCAGGGTGATCAGGCGGTGGAGCGATGTCATGGGCCCATCAACGCCCAAGCCGGGGCGCGCCGCTATCGAGTTCCCAAGGTGCGCGGCGCGATCAGCCTATCCAGGGCCAGCCGGCCGGGTCCATGGGTCGCCAGGTAGAGGCCGATGACCACCAGGCAGGCGGACGGGAAAGACCCGCGAATCCCTTGATGATGGTCGACCATGGCGATGGCGACCAGGAAGTTGAAAGCGCAGACCAGGCCTGCCCACCGGGTGGCGAAGCCCAGAATGAAGGCCAGGCCGCAGGCGAACTGGGCCCAGACCGAGAGCGGCGCCATCAGCACGGGCGCCGGAAAGCCGAACTTGCCCAGGAACAGCTCGAACTCCGCCATGCGTTCGGCGCTTGCGATGTTGTCCCAGACCCCGAAGATCAGGAACGAACCGACCATCAGCCGCATAAGCAACAGGGCCGCATCGGAACCGCGCGACAGGAATGGCAGCGTGAGAAGCTCGACAATACGCACCTCTGGACCCCTCCCTTGGGTGAACGTGGCGTATCTGTGCCTGGGATCTCCGCTTCGGCTAGTCGGAATGTCTCGGTGAGCATCGGCTTGGAGCAAAATCGCCCCGGCGGCCCCCTGGGGCCGCGCATGACGCCTTGCGGACCGGTGGCCGATCCCAAGGCGGCGGAGCGCGCGCGCAACGTCTTGGCCGAGGCCGCCGGCCGTGACGGCTGGACCGGCGAGCTGGAGGTCGCCTGGCCGGCGCTCGCCCCGGTGTTCGGCGCCTCGCCCTATCTGACCAGCCTCGCCCGCCGTGATCCCGGCCGTCTGCGCGCGGTGCTGGCCTCAGATCCCGACGCCGGATTCGCGGACCTGCTGGACCGCACCGCCGCCCTTTCCACCGCCGACTGGGACAGCGCCAAGACCGGGCTGCGGGTGCTGAAGGCCGAGGCCCATCTGCTGATCGCGCTCGCCGACCTGGGCGGGCTCTGGGACCTGGACGCGGTCACAGGGGCCCTGACGCGGTTCGCCGACGCCGCCCTGGCCGCGGCGCTCACGGTCGCGGCGCGCGGCGAACTGGAGGCCGGCCGGCTGACCCGTATTGGCCAGGGCCACGAGGGCCCGGTCCCCGGCTGGTTCTGCATCGCCATGGGCAAGCACGGCGCCTACGAGCTGAACTATTCCAGCGATATCGACATCTCGGTCTTCTACGAGCCGGAGGCCCTGCCCCTGGCTGAGGGGACCGAGACCCAGGCCTTCGCCGTGCGCCTGATCCAGCGGCTGGCGGAACTGATGCACGAGAAGACCGCCGACGGCTACGTCTTCCGCGTCGACCTGCGCCTGCGCCCGGACCCGTCCTCGACCCCGCCGGCCATCCCGGCGGCGGCGGCCTTCGACTACTATGAGAGCGTCGGCCAGAACTGGGAGAGGGCGGCCTTCATCAAGGCCCGGGCGGCGGCGGGAGATCTGGCGCGGGGCCGAGCCTTCCTCAAGGAGCTGGCGCCCTTCATCTGGCGCAAGAACCTCGACTTCGCCGCCATCGCCGACATCCATTCGATCAAGCGCCAGATCCACGTCCACAAGGTCGACGAGCGCCTGACCGCCAAGGGGGTCGACCTGAAGCTGGGTCGGGGCGGCATCCGTGAGATCGAGTTCTACGTCCAGACCCAGCAGCTGATCCTGGGCGGCCGTCATCCCGAGCTGCGCTCGCCGCGCACCCTGGACGCCCTCGCGGCCCTGGCGGCGGCGGGACATGTCACCGCCCAGACGGCTGGCGAGCTGACCCAGGCCTATGAGCGGCTTCGCGCCATCGAGCACCGCATCCAGATGTTGGCCGACGAGCAGACCCACCGGCTCCCGGAGTCCGACAGCGAGCGCAAGCGGGTAGGCGCCTTGGCCGGCTTCGACCGGGTGCGTAGCTTCGACGCCTCGGTCGAGCGCATCCTGAAGACCGTCAACCGCCGCTATGGCGAGCTCTTCCCGGAGGAAGAGCAACTCTCCTCGAAGTTCGGCAGTCTGGTGTTCACCGGCGTCGACGACGATCCGGAAACCCTGGACACCTTGGCGCGGATGGGGTTCTCCAATCCCTCGCGGATCGCCCAGACCATCCGCGGCTGGCACCATGGCCACATCCCGGCCACCCGCACCGAGCGGGGCCGCGAACTCTTCACCCGGCTGGCCCCGCGCCTGCTGGACGCCGCCCAAGCCACCGGCGCCCCCGACACGGCGTTCGCCCGGTTCGAGGACTTCTTCTCCAAGCTGTCATCGGGGGTGCAGCTCCAGTCGCTGTTCCTGGCCCAGCCCAGGCTGTTCGAACTGATGGTCCAGGTCATGGCCTTCGCGCCGCGGCTGGCCAACACGCTCGCCCGGCGTCCGGCGGCGCTGGACGCTCTGCTGGACGGCGCCTTCTTCGCCGATCTCGACCGGGAGGAGGACCGCAGCGCCATGGCCGCCGCCGTCTCACGCGCCGACGGGTTCGAGGGCGTCATGGACGCCGTGCGCCGGGTGCATCGCGAACAGGCCTTCCGGGTCGGCGTCCAGGTGATGAGCGGGGCGGCCACCGCCGAGACCGCCGGGCGCGCCTTCGCCGACCTGGCCGACATCTGCATCGAGGTCCTGGCGCCCGCCGCCCTGGCCGAGGCCGAGCGGCTGGGCGGCGCCTTCGAGGGCGACGTGGCGGTGATCGCTTTGGGCAAGTGCGGCTCGAAGGAGATGAGCGCCGGGTCCGATCTCGACCTGATGACCCTCTACCGCGCCCGCGAACCGGGTTCGGTCTCGATGATCAAGGACTGGAGCGCCGACGTCTTCTACGGCCGCTTCACCCAGCGGCTGATCGCGGCCCTGTCGACGCCGACCGGGGAGGGCGAGCTCTACGAGGTGGACATGCAGCTGCGCCCCTCCGGCACCAAGGGGCCGGTGGCGGTCAGTTTCGCGGCCTTCGAGGAGTATTACGACCGCGAGGCCGAGACCTGGGAGCTGATGGCGCTTACCCGCGCCCGGGTGGTCTGGGCGACCTCACCCGGTTTCGCGGGCGACGCGGAGGCGGCGATCACTGCAGCCCTGCGTCGCCCGCGCGACGTGGCCCGCACCGCCGCCGACGTCCGGGAGATGCGCGAACTTCTGGAGCGCGAGCGGCCTCCCAAGGGCGGATGGGACCTGAAGCTGTCGCCCGGCGGCCTGGTCGACATCGAGTTCGCCGCCCAGTTCCTGCAACTGGCCCATGCCGCCTCGGGCGGACCGCTGAACCAGAACACCGCCGGCGCCCTGGCCGACGCCGCGGAGCTGGCTCCCGCCCGGGCCCTGGCCGACCTGCGGAAAGCCTGGAAATTGCAGCAGGACCTGACCCAACTGCTCAAGGTGGCGCTCAGCGACAACGCCGATCCGGAGGAGGAGCCGAAGGCGTTCCGCGCCCTGCTGGCCAGGGCCGGCGGCGCGCGCGACTTCCGGGCGTTGAAGGGCAGGCTCGACACCGCCCGCACTGCCGCCCGCGGAGCTTATGAAATCATCGTGCAACCTTGATCGACGGAAAACCGGGCCAGGGACGTTAGACGGATGGGCGCGGACAAGACGCCCGGAAGGATTTTCGTATGAAGCGCTTGATCATCGCCGCCGCGGCCCTCTGCCTGGCGGGCTCCGCCCAGGCCCAGATGGGCCAGCGGCCCAACCCCGACCTGGACCACGATGGCAGGGTCACCCTGGCCGAATTCCGCAAGAGCCAGGCCGACGCCATGCTGTCCCGGTTCGACGCCAACAAGGACGGCAAGATCGCCCGCGCCGAGCTGAAACCGCCGGCCGGCATGGCCGCCGGCAAGGAGGGGCGCGGCGAGCGGATGTGGGATAGGCTCGACGCCAACAACGACGGCGCCATCACCCGCTCGGAGATGGAAGCCGCCGCGAAGTTCCGCTTCGACCGCGGCGACACCAACAAGGATGGCTGGCTGAGCAAGGGCGAGATTCTCACCTTGCGCCAGAACCGGGGCCGTGACGCAGGTTGAGGACCATAGGCCGCCGCGAGGCGAGGTGAGGCTTGGACCCAGGCGATGGCGACGAGGCGCTGCTGGCGCGGGTGGCGGCGGGCGATCCCGCCGCGATCCGCAGCCTCGTGGCCCGAAAGCTGCCGCGACTGCTGGCGCTGGCCGGACGAATGTTGGGCGAGAGCGCCGAGGCCGAGGATGTGGCCCAGGAGACCTTCGTGCGCGCCTGGAAGCAGGCGGGAAGCTGGCAGCCCAGCGGGGCCAGGTTCGACACCTGGCTGCACCGGGTGGCGCTAAATCTCTGCTACGACCGCCTGCGCCGCCGTCGCGAGGTGGCCATGGACCATCTGCCGGACCGCGCGGACGACGGGCCGGGGCCGGACCGGGGTTTGCAGGCGCGCGATGTCGGCCGCCGGGTCGCCGCGGCCATGGCCGCCCTGCCGGATCGCCAGCGGGAGGCCGTCAGCCTCTGCCACTACCAGGAGGTCTCCAATATCGAGGCCGCGGCCCTGATGGGCGTGAGCGTCGAGGCCCTGGAGAGCCTATTATCCCGCGGCCGGCGCGCCCTGCGCGCGGCGCTCGCGGATATGGTCGAACCATGAGGCGCCCTGCATGACCCCTGAACGGTTCGAAACTCTCGCGGAGGCCCATGGCGGCGACGTCGCCCGCTGGCCCGCCGCCGAGCGCGAGGCCGCCGCGGCCCTGATGATCGCCCAGCCGGTCTTGGCCCAGGGCGTGCTGGCGCGCGCCGCGACGCTCGACCTGGCGCTGGACGCCTGGGCCCCAATGGCCGTGACCCATGACCTGCGTGAGCGAGTGATCGCCGCCGCGCCCGGCGCCCGCCGCCGGAGCCCCCTGGCCGCCTGGTTCTGGGGCGCGGGCCTGAGCGCGGGGCTCGCCGCCGCCTGCGCCGCCGGCCTCGCCGTGGGTGTTGTCCTCTATGACGAGTCGCAGCCAGACGAAGCGGTCAGCGCCGCGCTGGCCGGCTATGACGACTTCACCGCCGCCGTGACGGGGGAGGGCGCCTGATGAGCCGCCGGACCCTGGCCGTCATCCTGTTCATTTCCCTGGCGGTGAACGTCTTCCTGATCGGCGCCGTGGTCGGCGGGCTGGTGGTGGGCCAGAGGGTCCATCACCAGCGCCCGGCCATGATGGCCCGGGGCGGCCAACCCCTGTGGGCGGCGGCCAACGAACTGCCGCCCGAGCAGCGCCGCGCCTATCGCCGCCTTTTGCGGGGCGAGGCCGGCGAGGTCCGCGCCGGAATGCTCGCCGTCCAGGCCGCCCGCGCGGAAGCCTGGCGCGGTCTCGCTGCCGAGCCTTTCGACGCCGCAGCCGCCAAACGGAAGCTCGATATGGCGCGGGTTCAGGAGACGCAGGTGCGCGCCGGGGTGGAGAGCCGCATCATCGACTTCGCCGCCGGTCTACCGCCCGCCGAACGCGCCCGCCTGGCCGCCGGTCTGGCCGAATCCCGGCCTGAGGCGGGTCCGGGCCGCCAGATACGTGATCGCGAGCCCAGTCGGCCGCCGGAACCCTAGGCGGCGACGAACCCCGCGGCATTGGCGGCGGCCAGGCCGGCCTGGCGGATCGGCAGGGAGAAGCTGACCTGGGTGCCCTCGCCGGGCGCGCTCTGCAGGTCCAGGGTCCCGCCGTGCATCTCCACCAGCGACTTGGTGAGCGCCAGGCCGAGGCCCGTGCCCTGGGTGGTCTTGGAGTGCTGGTTCTCCACCTGCTCGAAGGGCCGCGCCAGCCGGGCCAGGTCGTCCTGCGCGATGCCGATGCCGGTGTCCTGCACGGTCACCCGGATGCGCTCGCCCAGGGGATCCAGGCGGCCCTCTGCGCGGACCGTCACCTGGCCGCCGCGAGGGGTGAATTTGATGGCGTTCGAGAGCAGGTTGAGCAGCACCTGCTTGACCGCGCGATAGTCGGCCTCCACCTCCGGCAGGTGCGGCGGGAACTCGACTGTCAGCGTCAGGCCGGCCGCCTCGGCGCGATTGCGCACCAGGCGCACGGCGTCCTCGGAGACTTCTTCCAGGGCCAGGGGCTCGAACTTCAGCGTCATCTTGCCAGCCTCGATCTTCGACATGTCGAGGATGTCGTTGATCAGGGCGAGCAGGTGCTGGCCGGAGGACAGGATGTCTTGGGCGTAGCCCTTGTAGCGCTGGTCCCCCAGCGCCCCGAACATCTCGGCGACCATGATCTCGGAGAAGCCGTTGATGGCGTTCAGCGGGGTGCGCAGTTCGTGGCTCATATTGGCCAGGAACTCGCTCTTGGCCTTGTTGGCCCCCTCGGCGCGAACCTTCTCCATCTCGTACTTGCGGGCCAGTTCCGAGAGCTGTTCCTGGCTGCGTTCGAGCCCGACCACCGCCTTCTGGAGCTGCTCCTCGTTGAGGCGGCGGGCCTCTTCCTGGGTCTTGATGGCGGTGATGTCCGAAGCGGTCATGACCAGGCCGCCCTCGGCGGTGCGCCGCTCGGAGATCTGAATCCAACGCCCGTCGTTCAGTTCGGCCTCGCGCACGCCTTTGCGGCCATCGGGGGATTCCATCTCCTGCTTGATCGCGAGCTGGGCGATGCGGCTCACCTCGTCGCGCAGCGCGCCGGGCTTCAGCAGCCGCGGCTCGATGGAGAAAAAGCTGCGATAGTTCTGGTTGCAGAGCAGCAGCCGCCCCTGGCGGTCCCAGAGCACGAAGGCTTCCGACACGCTCTCGATGGCGTCGCGCAGGCGGTTCTCGGCGGCCTGGGCGCGGGCCTGGGCGATGCGCTCCTCGGTGACGTCCAGCGCCACCCCGATGATCCGCGAATAGCCGTCCCGGTCGGGTTCGCCGAAGGCCTGTCCCCGCGCGTCGATCCAGATCGGCCGCCCACCCTGGGGCGAGGGCACGCGAAACGACACGTCGAAGCCGCCATAGACGGCGGCGGTGGAGAGCGCCTGGCGGACCCGCTCGCGGTGGTCGGGGGAAACGCGGTCCAGCACGTCCTGGCCCGGGACGATGCCGCCGCCGCCCCAGCCGAAGATCGCTCCGGTTACGTCCGACATGTACATCTGGTCGGTGGCGAGATCCCACTCCCAGATGCCGCAGCGCGCGGCCTCGACCGCCAGCCGGAAGCGCTGCTCGGAATCGATGAAGGCCTGCTGCGCGTTCTCCACCTTGCGGCTCTGCTGCAGCAGCAGGATGCCCAGCAGGAAGGCCACGCCCAGGGGCGCCAGCAGCCAGGCGAGTTGTTCGAGCGTCGTGCGCCGTTCCGAGGGGCCGGAGGGGGCGGAGGCCATGGCCAGCAGGCCGCCGCCCAAGGCGCGATGGACGGCCAGGTCCAGGTGCGCCCCGTCGGGCCGCTGGGCGCGGGTCAGACCGCGGCTCGTCTTCAGCTCGGCCGGCGCCAGGGCGAAGGCTTCGTTGACGTCGCGGGCCTGGGCCAGGCCCGCGGGACCGGTGGCGACGACGATGCGGCCTTGGGGCGTCGCCAGGGCTTGGGGCGGTTCCTGGGTCAGCAGGCCGCGTAGGCGGGCGGGGTCGCCCACCACGATGATCCAGCGGCGGCCCTTGGCGGTGACGCTGGGCGCGGCGACGGCCAGCCTCGGAGCCGCCTGGTCGGTGACCCCGGCCCAGACGTCGCGGCCCGAGCGCTCGGCGGCGAGCGCCAGGGCCCGCCAGTCGACGTCCCCGGCCGCGCCGGCGATGGCGACGACCTCCTCGTCGGAGACGACGGCGATGGCGGCGGCGGCCCCGCCGGCCGTGACCAGTCCCGCCTCGGCGGCTTCGATCGGCGCCGGCGCATAGCGCCGCAGGGTCTCGCGGGCCGTCAGGACACCGCCGCGCAGGGCCACGCCCTCGGCGTCGACGCGTGCGGCCAGGGCCTCCGCCTGGCCCGCGAGCGCGGCGTTGGTCACCGTGGAGGCCTGGGGCTCGCGGGTGATCCTGGCGATGGCGAAGGCCGTGTAGACGGCCAGCAGCAGCAGGGTCGAGAGGATGGCGATGCGAATGAAGCTCTGTCCGGGCGGCGGGCGCAATCCTGGCGTCGTGTCGTTGGCCTTTCGGCGCGGCTTCGACTCAGCCACGTCTCCGCCCCCGCGTCTGGCCAACGCCCGTCCGCTCCTCACCCAAGGTCGAGTCACCCCCGAAACCCGAGTCTACGCGGGCGCGGGCGAGGCGTCACGGGAGTCATTCCGTCACAGATGAAGGTTTGATCTCGCGATCAGGTCAGGTTTTGCGCTGGCGGTCCGCGCGACGCTCGGGCCCAGTGTATTTCGGATCGTCGCGGCGGCGGCGGTCGGGGCCGAAATAGGCGCCGCTGCGGACGAAGGGGCGGGCGTGGTCGATGACCCAGAGGATGCGCTTCATCAGGTCGGCCGGGGTTACCGGCTTGACGCAGAATTCGTTCACGCCCGCGTCGCGCGCCGCCATCACCCGGTCGCGGTCGGCGTGGCCGGTCAGCATGATGATCGGCGTGAATTGGTTGGGGCTGTCGCTGTCGTTGCGCAGCCAGCGAGCGAAGGTGACGCCTTCCTCCGCGCCCATCATGTAGTCGAGGATGACGATGTCGGCCGGGGTGGCCTTCATTCGCTGCTTGGCGCCCTCGATGGTCTGGGCGTCGTAGAGCTGCTCGCAGCCGAAGCCGCGCAGCATCGCCTTCACCAGGTTGATGGCGTGGGCGTTGTCGTCGATGATCAGGAACCGCAACCGGTTCAGCGAGACGGACATTGGCTGGCTGTCTCCTTCCTGGCCCGGGAATACGGCGAAGTCCCGGAATTAACGACAAGATTCGCGCGCCGGCAACGAACGGTGCTCAATGTCAGCTAGATGACTTGCCTAATCAGCGAGGGCCTTGCTGACAAGTTCGTAGACGTTCTTGGAAAGCCCTTCCGTCCCCGCAATCCTGGCGAGTTCCCGTTTCATCAGGGCGCCCAACTCTGGCTTGTACCGGCGCCATCCGCCCAGGGGATCGACCAGGCGCGCCGCGGTCATGGGGTTGAACCCGTCGACGGCCAGGATCTGGTCGGCCAGGAAGCGGTAACCGGCGCCGCTGGGATCGTGGAAGCGGGCCGGATTGAAATTGGCGAAGGTCGAGACCAGGGCCCGCAGCCGGTTGGGATTCTTCTCGTCGAAAGCCGGATGAGCGGTGAGGCCCAGCACCCGGCCCAATGCGCCTTCGTCGGGATCGCGGGCCTGCAAGGCGAACCATTTGTCGACCACCAGGGGTTCGGATTTCCAGCTTTCGAAGAAGTCGGCCAGGGCTGCCTCATAGGCTTCGCCGCCGATCAGCATCAAGGCCGAGAGTCCGCCGATGGCGTCGGTCATATTGGCCGCGGCGCGGTAGTGGCCGTCCGCCAGCTCGGCCACCTCGGAGCGCGGATTGGCGGCCAGCAGGTCCAGGGCGGCGTTGCGCAGCGCGCGGCGGCCGGCGCTGGCGGCGTCGGGGGAGAACTCCCCAAGTTCTTGCAGGCCGATATGCAACCGCTTCAGGTCCTCGGCTAGATGCACCGAGAGGCGCTGGCGCAGGGCCTCGCGGGCCTCGTGGATAGCCGCGGGGTCGGAGGGCTGCAGCGCCAGGGCCAAATCCGACTCGCTGGGCAGGGCCAGCATCAGGGCCTTGAAGGCCGGATCGGCGGCCTGGTCGTCCAGGGACCGACCGAGCGCGTGGGCGAAGCGTTCCTCGCCGACCTCGTCGGCCGCCCCGGTGGCGCGGGCCACGATCAAGGCGCGGGCCAGGTCCTGGCCGGCCTCCCAGCGGTTGAACAGGTCGGGGTCGGCGGCGAGCTGGACGTAGCGGTCCTTGGGATCGGCGTCGGTGGTGAGCGTCACGGGAGCAGAGAATCCGCGCAGGGCCGAGACCACGGGCGCGGAATCGATCCCGGTCAGGGTCACCTTGGTCCGAGCGCCCTCCAGCACGACCACGGTTTCGTCGACCGCTTCGCCGTCGCGCTCGAAGGCCAGGGTCCGGCCCTCGGCGTCCAGCAGGCCCACTGTGACGGGCGTGGGTAGGGGGTGCTTGTCCGGCTGGCCCGGGGTCGGGGCGGTTTCCTGGGAGAGTTCCAACTCCAGGGTGCGGGCGTCGGCGTCATAGTGGTGCTTGAGGTCAAGCTTCGGCGTGCCGGCCTGTTCATACCAGGCGAAGAAGGCCGAGAGGTCGCGGCCCGACACCTCGGCGAAACAGCGGATGAATTCCTCCACCGTGGTGGCGTGGCCGTCCCAGCGGTCGAAGTAGAGGTCCATGCCCTTTCGGAACGCCTCGGCGCCGATCAGGGTCTTGAGCATGCGGATGACCTCAGCGCCCTTCTCGTAGATCGTGGCGGTGTAGAAGTTGTCGATCTTCAGATAGGTCGACGGCCGCACCGGATGGGCCAGCGGCCCCTGGTCCTCCGGGAACTGGCGCGCGCGCAAGGCCCTCACGTCCTTGATCCGCTGAACCGCCGCTCCGCGCATGTCGGCCGAGAAGCTCTGGTCGCGGAACACCGTCAGGCCCTCCTTCAGGCAGAGCTGGAACCAGTCGCGGCACGTGATCCGGTCGCCGGTCCAGTTGTGGAAATATTCGTGGGCCACGACGCTCTCAATGCGCTCGTAGTCCATGTCGGTGGCGGTGGCGGGCTCGGCCAGCAGCAGCGAGGAGTTGAAGATGTTCAGCCCCTTGTTCTCCATCGCCCCGAAATTGAAGTCGCGGACAGCGACGATCATGAACAGGTCGAGGTCGTACTCCCGACCGAACGCCTCCTCGTCCCATGTCATCGAGCGCTTCAAGGCGCCCATGGCGTAGGCCGCGCGGGGCGCCATGCCGGGATCAACGAAGATGCGCAGGTCCACCGTGCGCCCGCTCATGGTGACGAGCTTGTCCTCCAGCACGTCCAATTCCCCGGCCACCAGGGCGAACAGGTAGCAGGGCTTTGGGAATGGATCGTTCCAGACGGCGAAATGACGGCCGTTCGGCAGGGCGCCGGACTCCATCAGGTTGCCGTTGGAGAGGAGGTGGCGGAACGCCTTGTCGGCCTCGATGCGCACCGTGAAGCGGGACAGCACGTCGGGGCGGTCCGGATACCAGGTGATCTTGCGGAAGCCCTCGGCCTCGCACTGGGTGCAGAACCGGCCGCCGGACATGTAGAGGCCGTCCAGCGCCTTGTTGGCCTCGGGATCAATCTCGACCTCGGTCTCCAGGACGAAGGCGTCCGGCACGTTCGGCACGGTCAGGAACTCGGCGTCAATCGTCCGCTCGCCGTCGCCCAGGGCCTTGCCGTCGATCGCCACGGAGACCGGCTTCAGGCGCTCGCCGTTCAGGACCAGCGGGTCGGTGTGCTCGCCGTTGCGGCGGATGCTCAGCCTGGCCTTCACGCGGGTGGCGTTGGGCGCCAGATCGAAGTCCAGGCGAACCTCGTCGATCAGGAAGGCGGGCGGACGATACTCGGAGAGCCGGATCGGCTGAGGGGTCTCTGTGCGCATCAGAAGGATTTAGGCGATCTGCACGCCGAGGGCGAGCGGGACCGCGTCAAATCCTCAAGCGGCGTCGACCTCGGCCTGATCGCCGCCGCTGTCCGCACCCGCCGGAATCTCGAGCAGGTAACGTTCCAGCTTCAGGATGTCGTCGGCCACCTGCGTCAGCTCGTTCGGGGCGTCGCCGTTGCTCTCGTCGACGATCTTCACCACTTGCCGCGCCAGGCTCAGCAGCCGGGGCGCGTTGGCGATCAGCCGCGCCTGGAATTCGATCTTGTGCGGATCGCGGTCGTACTCCGCGCCCGGCACCCGCCAGCCGCCCCAGTCGTTGGGATCGGTGACCACCACCGGATAGGTTCCGGGGAAGGGGTGGTTGCGGGTCTCCTGGTCGGTCTGCCATTTGTTGTTGGCGCGCAGCAGCCGCCAGCGCGCGCCGTCCTCAGTGAGCGCCTCGCGATCGCTCTCCTGCTCCGGCTTCAGCTCGTGGGCGGAGAACTCGCGGCCCAGGCCGACATCGTAGGTGACCTTGACCGGCTCGTCGAAACCCTTGGCCCAGATGGGGACGATCTTCTCGATCACCGCCCAGGCGCCGACGCTCTCGACCCAGACCTTCTGGTTTCGCTGGTATATCGCCTTGGCCATGCGCCGCGTCCCTGACAGCCCGTTTCAGGGGGCGATAAGACCCTGAAATCCTTGACGCGAGGTCAATCTTTCAAAGGTGGGCAGGGCGCGTATGTTGCCCGAAAGCTATTTCAACGACCGCCCGTGAAGGGCGGGGATGGGCGGAAATGAATTTCGATTTCTCCGACGACCAGAAGTTCCTGCAGGGCGAGGCGCGCAAGTTTCTGGCCGCCAATTGCGGAACCGACCGGGTGCGCCAAACCCTCGACGACGACGGGCGGACCTATGACGAGGCCCTATGGAAATCGGTGGCCGAGCAAGGCTGGCTGGGCGCCGCCATCCCCGAGGAACATGGCGGCCTGGGCCTGGGACACCTGGAACTCTGCGTGATCGCCGAGGAGCTGGGCCGTGCGGTCGCGCCAATCCCCTTCGCGTCCACGGTCTATTTCCTGGCCGAGGCGATCATGCTGGCCGGCAATGACGAGCAGAAGGCCTACCTGCTGCCGAAGATCGCCGCCGGCGAGGTCATCGGCGCCATCGCCACCAGCGAAGGCCCGGGCGTGGTCACGGCTGGAAACCTCCAGGCCACCGTCGTCGACGGCAAGCTGAGCGGCGTGAAGATCCCGGTCACCGACGGCGGCGTCGCCACGGTCGCGCTGGTGCTGGCCAAGGAGAACGGCAAGCCTGGCCTGTTCCTGGTCGACCTCACCGACAGCTCGGTGACCCGCGAGAGCCTGAAGACCCTCGACCCCACACGCGACGCCGCCAAGCTGACCTTCAAGGACGCGCCCGTCCGCCGGATCGGAAACGCCGGCGAGGGCATGGAGTTGATCGAGCAGGTCTTCGACCGCGCCGCGGTGCTGCTGTCGTTCGAGCAGCTGGGCGGCGCCGATCGCTGCCTGGAGATGGCCAAGGAATATGCCCTGGAGCGCTACGCCTTTGGTCGGGTGATCGCCTCCTACCAAGCCATCAAGCACAAGCTCGCCGACATGTACGTCAAGAACGAGCTCGCCCGCTCCAACGCCTATTACGGGGCCTGGGCGCTCAACACCAACGCGCCGGAACTGCCGGTTGCCGCCAGCGCCGCCCGGATCGCGGCCTCGGAGGCCTTCTGGTTCGGTTCGAAGGAGAACATCCAGACCCACGGCGGCATCGGCTTCACCTGGGAGATGGACTGCCACCTCTACTACCGCCGCTCGCGCCAGCTCAGCCTCGTGGCCGGCGCGCCGCGGGTCTGGAAGGAACGCCTCGTCAGCCACCTCGAACGTCGCAACGCGGCGGCCTAAGGGACATCGGATCATGGACTTCAACGACACCCCCGAAGAAGCCGCCTACCGCGTCCAGGTCCGCACCTGGCTGGAGGCCAACGCCCCCAAGCAGCATATCAGCGCCGACCCCGAGGGCGGAGGGGACTCGATGGCCGCCTCCAAGGCCTGGCAGGCCAAGAAGGCCGCCGCCGGCTACGCCTGCATCACCTGGCCCAAGGAATGGGGCGGCCAGGGCGGCAATCCGCTGCAGAACGTGATCTTCGGCCAGGAAGAGGCCAAATACCCGATCCCGCCCAACCCGTTCCAGATCGGCCTGGGCATGTGCGTGCCCACCGTGATGAACTTCGCCGACCAGGGGACGAAGGACCGCTTCGCCGGGCCCGCCATCCGCGGCGAGGAGATCTGGTGCCAGCTGTTCTCCGAACCCTCCGGCGGCTCTGACGTGGCCGCGGCGCGGACCAAGGCGGTGAAGGCCGACGACGGTTCCGGCGACTGGCTCATCTCGGGCCAAAAGGTGTGGACGACGGGCGCCCAGTTCTCCGACTACGGCATCGTCATCGTCAGGACCGATCCGGACGCCCCCAAGCACAAGGGCCTGACCATGTTCTGGATCGACATGAAAGATCCGGGCATCGAGGTGAAGCCGATCCACCAGATGTCGGGCGGCTCCGGGTTCAACGAGGTGTTCTTCACCGACGTGCGGGTCAAGGACAGCCAGCGGCTGGGCGGCGTCGGCGAGGGCTGGAAGGTCAGCCTGGTCACCCTGATGAACGAGCGGCTGGCGGTCGGCGGAGCCACCGGGGCCGGCTGGTCGCAGTTCCTGGAGACGGCGCGCGACACGCCCGGTCTCGACGGCCAATCGGCGCTGAAGGACAGCGCGCTGCGCGAGAAACTGGCCGACTGGTACGTCCAGGCCGAGGGGCTGAAGCACACCCGCAACCGGACCATGACCGCCCTGTCGCGCGGTCAGACGCCGGGGCCGGAGAGCTCGATCGGCAAGATCATCTCCGCGGTGCAGATGCAGGAGCTGGGTAATTCCGCGGTGGAGATGCTGGACCAGTACGGGATCATCAATGACTCGGACCTGGCCCCGCTGCATGGCGGCTTCCAGTCCTCGGTGATGTTCGCGCCGGGCTTGCGGATCGCCGGCGGCACGGACGAAATCCTGCGCAACATCATCGCCGAACGTGTTCTGGGCCTGCCCGGCGATATCCGGGTGGACAAGGATATACCGTTCAAGGACATGCCGACCGGGCGTTAGGTTAAAGCAACCTGACATTGTACTGCGGAACAACGCCTGTCATGGTGGTGTCCTGCCGGATGGGGGCTGGGATGCGGAACGCAGTGATCTGGGCGACCATTTTCGGCGCGGCGATCTTGTTGGCCGGGTGCACGGCGATGTCCGGCGGCGCGCGCCTGGAGCCGGCGCCACACCAGGTCCAGGCGTTCGGTGGCGTCTTGCGCGGGGTCAACGAGACCCAGGATGAGCCCGCGCGCCGCCGATTCATCTTCAATATCCATGGGATGGGACCGACCTCCGCGGACTACAACAAACCGCTTTGGGAGCATCTGGTCCGTGCGGGTTATGCCCGGGATAACCAAGGCGCCTGGACGCCGGCGCCGCTAGGCGAAGGCGCCTACAGGCTGCGCGGAGAGGGATTCAAATGCTCGCCCACGCCGGACGCGCGCCACGACCCGCCCTGCGCCTACCGCACCTTTGGAAAGTACCGGGTGGACGTCTTCTCGAGGTCGAAGGGTTCCGTCCGTGAGGAAGTCTACGTCTACACCTATTTCTGGGAGGCGGACCTCTGGGCGCTGCAGGCGCCGTATCTGACGGGAGACCTACAGGAGCCCATCCTACCGCGTCAGGGGATCGGGAACGGGCTGCTGAAGCGGTATGTGATGGATCACGGCTTCAGCGATGCTGTCGCCTATCTGGGGCCAGGCGGTAACCTGGTGCGTGAAGGCGTGCGCGGCGCTGTCTGCGTGATGATGAAGCACGCCATGAAGGCCCGCGGCGCGTCCGAACCGCCGCCGCCCGATCCCCTGGGTGGCTCGCATTGCCTGGAGGTGCTGGGCGATGGTTTCGAAGTCCCGATCGACGTCGAGTTCAGCTTCATCTCGCATAGCCTGGGCAGCCGTATGTTGCTTGACGCCTTGGCCCCCTACACGACGCCGACCGCCGGGGCAGTCGGCGCCCGCTCCGTGAAGTCCGACATTTCGCTGCAGAAGCTCGCCGATCGCACGCGCACCTTCTTCATGGCCGCCAACCAGGTCCCGCTGCTTGGCATTGGCCGGGTGGAGCTCATTTCGACCACGTCGCCCCCGCCGCCCGGGGCTTCGGAGGGACGCAGCTTCCTCGACTTCAAGCTTGGTAAGGCGCCGCGGGAAAAGGCGGCGGTCTCACCAATCCTTGAGCTGGACGTGGTCGCCTTCTGGGACCCTGGAGATCTGCTCGGCTTCAAGGTCGACGGCGGCATGGCCCAGCGAGAGTTTGAGGGTCCCGGCGTCACCTATACGACCGTCGCCCATCGCAACACGCCGCAGTGGGCCTTCCTCTTCAGCTGGCCTTCGGCAGCGCATGACAGGGAAATGGAGACGGCCTCGGCCTATCGCCTGATCCTATGCGGCGGGGACGTCGGCGCCTCGGGCCGCCTCAAGCCGAGACCCTGCTTCTAGGCCCTCAGCGCCACCGGGGCGTCGGATGATCGGCCGACGACCAGCTCGCCATAGATCCGGGTCAGGCCTTCGAAGGTGTTGTCCCAGCTATGGCGCTGCTCGGCGCGGCGGCGGGCGGCAGCCTTCACCGGGCCCAGGTCGCGTTCGAACAGGGCCTCGATCGCCTCGGCCATGCCGGCCGGATCGACGCTGTGCGCCTGCTGGCCGACGGTCTCGTCGATCAGCTCGGCGACCCCGCCGCGCGAGGGGCCCACCACCGGCAGGCCGGCGGCCAGGGCCTCCAGCACCACCAGGCCGAAGGGCTCGTTCTCGTTGGCGTGGACCAGGGCGTCGCAACTGGCGATGACCCCGGCCAGGGCGGCCGGATCGCGCTCATAGTCCAGGGGGATCACCCGCGGCGAATAGTGGGTGTCCTTGCCGGCGCCGATCAGCAGCAGGTGATAGGGCTCGCCCAGCCGCTCCACGGCGCAGATCAGGCTCTCGATGTTCTTTTCGCGCGCCGGACGGCCGGCGAAGACCAGCAGCCGGGCGTCGGGCTTCAGGCCCAGGCGCTTCAGCAGCTTGGCACGATCGGCGCGGGCGGGATGGAACAGCTCGGTGTCGACGCCCAGGAGCTGGACACTGACCTTCTCGACCCCGGCCTCGGCCAGGCGCGCGGCGATGTGGCGGCTGGGGGCCACCACCCGGTCGAAGCGCTGATAGGTCGCCGCCCAGCGCTTCATGGCCGGGGCCTCGGCCCAGTCGCCGAAATGGATGGCGGCCAGCGCCGCGGCGTCGGTGTGGCAGAAGCCGACCACGGGAACGCTGAGCGCCTCGCCAGCCTCCAGGGCCGCGTGTCCGGGCACGAAGATGTCGCCGGCCTCGATGATGTCCGGCTCCAGCATCCGGATCACCGTCTCCCACTTGGCCGTGGAGGCCGGCATCCGGTAGCCGTCGCCGAACGGCAGGCGGGCGGCGGCCACGGTCACGATGCCGTGGGCCTCAAGCCCCGTCGTGGCGCCGGGCACCACCAGGGTGTGGCCGATGTCCGGCCGCCGCTTGGCGAGCCAGGCCCGTTTCTGGTGGAGATAGCGCTTCACCCCGCCCGAGCGGGGAGCGTACATCATGGTCGTGTCGATCAGGTGGAACCCGACGCGGCCAGGGGCGCCGAAATAGGGCGCGTCGGCCGGGTTCAAGCGGATCAGGTTCTCGGTGTGGGAATCGGTGACGTCAAACACCCGCGCCCTCTTTCTGCACTGTCTTCTTCAATGCAACGAACGGCGGGGGCGAATGGTTCGACCGCGCCGTCCCTGGTAGCTAAAATATCAGATCGGACGAGTCTGTTCGCTGATTTCTTCGAGGGTGTGACCCGCCGTCGAATCCTTCACCCGGCCGGCGATGTCGCCAAGCGCCAGAATGCCCACCAGGCGGTTGGTCTCGCGGTTCAGGACGGGCAGTCGGCGGATCTGGGCGCTGGCCATGCGGCCCGCGGCTTCCCTCGCGTCGTCGTCGTCGAACACGCACTCGACCTCGGCGGTCATGATGTCGGAGACCGGGCTCTCGAAGCTGCGGCCCTCGGCCACGGCGCGGATGGCGATATCGCGGTCCGTGACCATCCCATGTACTCGCTCGCCATCGCAGATGGGCATGGAGCCGGCGTCGATCTCCCGCATTCGCTTGGCCACGGACTGGATGGAATCCTGCGGCCGCGCGATCTGGACGTCGCGGGACATGATGTCGCTGACTTTCATCGGAGATGCTCCTGGGGTTCGACTCACAACTGGAGAGCGCGGCGATAGGTTGCCAAGCTTCTGATCACCCCTTCGTCATCCCGGACTCGCGTCCGGGATCGTCGGGCGAAGCGCTACTCGTTCAGGGACCGGGCGCCGTCGGCGTTGCGGACCAGCTGGACGAACTCGGCGCGCAGGCCGAAGGGGTCCTCGCCGCGCGCGCCCTGGGCCAGGGCGGCCACCTGGGGCCAGCCGAAGCGGTCGTCGATCCGCGGATCGCCCCGCAGCTTCTGGCCGAAGCCGGCCACAGCCAGGGCCCAGCGGGCCGGCTCGGGCGCGGCGGCCACATCGGCGTAGACGTCGGCGGCGCCGATGGGCCGTTCGATCAGGTGCGAGACCCGCTCGCCCGGCAGCTTGTAGCGCACCTTGAGGAAGGCGAGCTCCCCGACGGGCGTGGCGGCTGGCGCGGGCCGGCGGCCATAGCGCAGGGGGTCGCTGGAGGGCGCCGCGCCGGTCGGGGTGATCTCGTAGAGGGCGGTGACCGAGGCGCCGGCCCCGACCTCGCCGGCGTCCACTCGGTCGTTGTTGAAGTCCTCGCGGGCCAGCATCCGGGTCTCGTAGCCGATCAGCCGGTACTCGCTGACACGGGCCGGGTTGAACTCCACCTGGATCTTCACGTCGTCGGCGATGGGGAAGAGCGAGGCGGTGAAGTCGTCGCGGAACAGCCTGCGGGCCTCGTTGAGGGTGTCGACATAGGCCGCCGTCCCGTTGCCGTTCTGGGCCAGGGTCTGCATCATCGCATCGTTGTAGTTGCCGCGACCGTACCCGTAGACCGAGAGATAGACCCCGGTCTTGCGTTGCTCGGCGACGAAGTCCTTCAGCTTGGCGGGGTCGGCCACGCCGACATTGAAGTCCCCGTCGGTGACCAGGATAACCCGGTTGACCGCCTTGGGATCGATGTTCTGGCGGGCCAGATCGTAGGCCAGAGCCAGGCCCGCCCCGCCGGCGGTCGAGCCGCCGGAATGCAGCGCCTCCAAGGCGCAGCGCATCTTCAGCTTCTGGCGGCCGTCGGTGGGGGCCAGCACCGCGCCGGCCGAGCCGGCATAGGCCACCATGGCCACCCGGTCCTGGGGCCGCAGCTGGTCGATCAGCAGTCCGAGGCTCTTGCGGGCCAGGGGCAGCCGGTCCTCGGAGCTCATGGAGCCGGAGGTGTCGATCAGGAAGACCAGGTTGAGCGGCGGCTGGGTGGCGCGGGGCGCTTCATACCCCTGCAGCCCGATGTGCACGATCTGGCGCTGCGACGACCACGGCGAGGGGGTCACCGCCACGAAGGGCCGGAAGGGCGTGGTTCGCTCGCGCGGCGCCGCGTAGCCGTAGTCGAAATAGTTCACCAGCTCCTCGACCCTCACCGCGTCGGCGGGCGGCCGGCGCCCGTCATTCAGGAACCGGCGGACATTGGCGTAGGCGGCGGTGTCGACATCGACCGAGAAGGTGGAGACCGGCTCGTCCGCCACCCGCCGGATCGGGTTGGCCTGGGCGTTGGGATAGCGCTCGGTCTCCGCCCGCTGATGCATGATCGCCGGCGGCGGCGCATACATCGACGGCGTGGCGGGACGTATGCGCTGACCGGTTACGGCCGGCTCCTCAATTCGCTTGTGGACCCCAGCCGCAGCGTCGGCGGCCCGCCGGTGGGGCTGGATTTGTGGCGGCGGCGGCGGTATGCCGATCCGTGCGGAGCGTTGATAATCGTCGTGCTCCGAGACCGTGGTGAAGCCCAGGGCCTCGCAGGTCGCCGGGGTTGGTGAGCCGTCGCGATAGGCGCTCTGGGCGATGCCGGGCGCCGGCGGCGCCCCGGCGGCGGTCAGGGCCGCCAACGCGATGAAGGATACGCTACGGACCGTCTTCGAACCGGACATGGTCATCCAAGCTCCTGCCTTCGCCCCTCAAGGCGCAGCTTGGCGCGGGGCGTAAGGCGGAATGTGGACGCGGCGGCGGCGGGAGGGAGGCGAACTCGAGCCTATCTCAGGACTTGATGTTCGGGCGTCCGAATTGGGGGCGAACCACCTGGCCCTCATCCGCCCGGAGCGGGACCACCGGGGGCAGACTGCGCGCCACGGAGCGATGGAAGGGAAGGTGCAGCAGCAGCTCCCCGCCCAGCGCCAGCTGCGACGGGCCAAAGTCGCGCAGGAGGTGAGCCAGGACATCCTCCGGGATGCTGCCCTCGGGCGCGAGGGGATCCTGCATCAGCAGTTGCTGATAACGCCGCTCGTCGGCCGCGGCGTCGCCCGACAGCTCGCCGATCCGGTCGAGCAGGAGCGTGGCTGCGGTGATGCCAGGCAGGGAGCCCGCGCCCATGCCGAGGCTCAGCCCATCCAGGCGCTGGACCCGGCCCGCCGGAGGCGTGCTGAAGATCGCGAACACCAGCCCGCCGCTGACGGCGTCGGTGGCGATGCAGAATAGTTTGCCCCGAATGGGGAAGAGCCAGCCCGCATAGACGGTCTCGCGGATGCCCATCCGGAACTCGAGCAGGCCGTTGTCGCCAAGCCGCAGCATACCCTGGTCGTGCAGGAAGCGCCCCGGCGCGGCCTCAGCCGGGCGGGTGGTCCGGAAGAAGCATTCGAGGTCGGCCGCGCAGGTCTCGGTGGCGCTTCGGATCTGACCCATCATCGGCAGGATGATGCTGTCGCCCGCGCCGTCCGGAACCGGCGGCTGGGCGCCGAACAGGTCGGCGAAGTCGGGCAGGGTCCGCTCCCAGTCCAACATCGTGAAGCCGGGCCGCTTGCTGGCGATGTAGCGCGTCAGATGGGCCATGTTGTGAGTCGCGGGCGCGGCCGAGCCGCTGACCCAGCGGCCGATCACCGACTTGTCGACCGCCAGATCGGCGGCGAGCTGAGAGCGGCTCATGGAGAACACCTTCAGCACCAACTCCAGTTTTGCGCCGAAGGGTGTTTTCGTCATGGATGCAGCCTAGCTCAGGATACCGTCACCTTGCTACCAGCATGGGGACGAATTCTGGTGAATGCGTAAATTCGCGGCAGGATATACTTAACCTTCCCGCGGTTCGCGCCTTGATCTGGAGTCACCCGCCGCCGACGGCAAGGGCGGCGTCCCGCTCCGCGGCCCGTCGCTGGCGCAGCCACATGGATGCGTAGAGGCCGTCCTTGGCCAGCAGCTCCGCGTGGCGGCCGTGCTCGACGATACGGCCCTCGTCGAGGACCAGGATCTCGTCGGCCTCGACGATGGTCGACAGCCGGTGGGCTATGACCAGGGTGGAGCGCCGGGCCGAGACCTCGCGCAGGCTGGCCTGGATCTCCTGCTCGGTATGGCTGTCGAGCGCGCTGGTGGCCTCGTCGAAGATCAGCACCGAGGGTTGTTTGAGGATCACCCGCGCGATGGCGACGCGCTGTTTCTCGCCGCCGGAGAGCTTCAGCCCGCGCTCGCCGACCAGGGTCTGGTAGCCGTCTGGCAGGCGCAGGATGAAGTCGTGGATGCGGGCTAGGCGAGCGGCCTGCTCGATCTCCTCGCGGCTCGCCCCGGCCCGGCCATAGGCGATATTGTAGCCGATGGTGTCGTTGAACAGCACTGTGTCTTGCGGCACCACCCCGATCGCCTGGCGCAGGCTGTGCTGGGTCACGTCGCGCAGGTCCTGGCCGTCGATGGTGATGGCGCCGGCGTCGACGTCGTAGAAGCGAAACAGCAGGCGGGCCAGGGTGGACTTGCCGCCCCCACTGGGGCCGACCACGGCCACGGTCTTGCCGGCTGGCGCCTCGAAGCTGAGGTCGGTGAGGATCGGCCGGCGCGGATCGTAGGCGAAGGACACCCGGTCGAAGACGATACGCCCCCGGGGCGCGGCCAGGGCCGGGGCGCCCGGGCGGTCGGCGACCTCCGCCGGCTCGGCCAGCAGCCGGGTCATGGCCTCGACATCGGTCAGGGCCTGTTTCACGCTGCCATAGACCGTGCCCAGCATACCGAGCGGGACGTAGAGCTGCAGCAGGTAGGCGTTGACCAGGATGAAGTCGCCCAGGGTCATGGTTCCCGCGGCGACCCCGCGGCCGGCCATGATCATTACCGTGATCGACCCACCCGCGATGATCGCCACCTGGCCGATGCTGAGCGCGGCCTGCATCGACATGCTGCGGATCGCGGCCTTTTCGTAGGTCCGCTTGGCTTCATCGTAGCGCGCGGTCTCGTGGGCCTCGGCGCCGAAATACTTCACCGTCTCGTAGTTGAGCAGGCTGTCGGTCGCCTTGACGCTGGCGGCGACGTCGCGGGCGTTCATCTCGCGCCGGAAGGTGACCTGCCACTGGGTGACGCCGAAGGTGAAGGCCAGGTAGCAGAGGATGGTGACGAGCGCCGCCAGGGCGAAGCCAGCGCTGTAGAACCGCCACAGGATGGCCGAGACCAGGGTGAGCTCCAGCAGGGTCGGCAGGACATTGAACAGCGCCAGTTCCAGCAGGTATTCGACCCCGATCACGCCGCGCTCGATCACCCGCGACAGGCCGCCGGTTTGGCGGTCCAGGTGGAAGCGCAGCGACAGGGCGTGCAGGTGCTTGAAGACCTCGAGCGCGGTCAGCCGGATGGCGCGCTGGGCGACCCTGGCGAAGACGAGCTGGCGCAGCGCGCCCGCCACCTGGGCGCCGACCTGGGCCACGCCATAGGCGAGGATGAGGGCCAGCGGCACGACCGCCAGGGCGGGACTCGACAGGGCGTCGATGGCCTGCTTGTAGATCAGCGGCGCGCCGATTGCGATCAGCTTGGCGGCGGCGACCAGGGCCACCGCGGCCAACACGCGCGCCTTCAGCCACGGCTCGCCGCGCGGCCAGAGCAGCGACAGCAGCCGACGGACCATCGGGTGGGACATCGGCCTCACGGGCGGGGCGCGCCAGGCGCTGGAGACGAACTATCGCCGATCACGCGGAACCATCGCGCCGGCGAGGATTGGCCGTCAACGCGTCTTGGTTGATCACGTGAGAGTTGATTAGATCGCCGTTGATATCGCCACCTGGTTGCGTAACCCTCGGTTGCGGCGTTCCTGAAAACGCCACGACATGGCGCCGCCGTGCCAAGATCAACCTGTCACAGAGGATCTCTCGATATGGAAAGCGAAAAGACCGTCTTCGCCTTCAAATTGACCGAGAAGAAACGCGAGGACGCGAGCGCGAGCGACAGCAAATGGAAGGCCCGCGACGGCCTGTCCGTGGCCGGCTGCACCGATCCCACGGGCGACGGCGACTACCGGGAATGGTTCAACTACGCCGGCGGCGGACACGACGCCGGGGACTGGTGCTAGGAGCGCCGCCCAAGACATGAACGGCCGCCGCGGCGCCTGAGCCAAGGCCCGGACGGCCTTACCAAGGATGCTTGCTATGCAAAGTGACAAGAGGATCTTCGCCTTCAGGCTGGCGGAGAAGAAGCGGAACGACGCCCGCCCCAAGGACGGCAAGTGGAGAGCGCGCGACGGCCTCTCCATCGCCGGCTGTACGGACGAGACGGGCGACGGCGACTACCGCGAGGCCTGGACCTGGCCCACGAGCCCGCCCGGCTACTATGTCGGTCCGGACCGCGGATACTGGTGCTAGGCCGTCAATCTCGACATGGGGCCGTCGGATCGTCCGGCGGCCCTTTTGTTCGCAAGCCCCGCATCCCGCGCCCCCGAACCCGAGCGTCATGGCCAAGCGAGTCCTGATCGTCACCAACCGCGCCGATCTCCACGCCGATCTGGTGGCGGAGAAGGTCGCGGCGGGCGGCGGACATCCGTTCCGGCTCAATCTCGACGAGTTCCCTGAGCATTTCGCGACGACCCTGGAATTCGCGCGCGGCAAGTGGGAGGGCGGGCTCGCCCACATCCCGACAGGCGATATCCTGCCCATATCCGCCATCGGCGCGGTCTGGATGCGCAAGAAGGCGGACTTCAGCTTTCTCTCGGCCGGCTTGACACCGCAGGAGAAGGCCTACGCCGAGGCCGAGATGGAGGAGATCCTGTTCGGCCTGCTCTACGGCCTCGATTGCTTCTGGATGAGCCATCCTATCGCCGTCCGGGGATCGATCTGGAAAGGCGAGCAACTCCTTCGCGCGGCGCGCATGGGGTTCTCCGTCCCGTCGTCCATCGTCACCAATCGAAGGGGCGACGTGGAGGCTTTCAGACGCTCGGTCGGCGACGACATCGTCTTCAAGTCGCTGTCGTCCCCCACCCTGGCTGCGGAACAGGTGGAGCCGGAACATCGCATCGGGATTAGCTTGCCCACGACCCGCATCACGGAGGACCACGAGGAAATGCTCGACGCCGTCGCGGAGCTGCCGTGCTTTTTCCAGCAGTACATCGCCAAGCGCTACGAGCTGCGGGTGACGGTGATCGGCGACCAGGTGTTCGCCGCCAAGATCCATTCCCAGGACGATCCGCGGACCGCCACCGACTATCGCGATTTCTCGGCCGAGATTCTCTACGAGGCCGAGGATCTGCCCCCGGAGATCGCGCGCCGCTGCCTCGACTTCGTGCGTAGCTACGGCCTGACCTATGGCGCCCTCGATCTCATCGTCACGCCGGACGGGGAGTATGTGTTCCTCGAGAACAATCCCGTCGGCCAGTTCCTGTTCGTCGAGCAGCTCGTGCCGGAGCTGGACATGACCGGCGCCCTGGCGGCCCGCCTAGTCCGGGGCGCGGCCGGCCTGTGACGATCGGCGGCGGCATCGAGGAGATCGAACGGCGGCGGGGCAGCACCGTGCTGGTGATCGCAGCAACCAATCTCGAGATCGAGCTTTTGCCGCCGCTGTACGACACGCTGCGCGAGATAGGGCGGAGCGAGCGTCTGGACGTGGTCTTCTCCTGCCGCGGCGGCGTGGTGCATGCCGCGCGGCGCATCGCCCTGCTGCTCCACGACTTCACTGATCACCTGAGCTTCATCGTACCGCATCATTGCGAGTCGTCCGGGACGATCACCGTCCTGGCGGCCCATGAGATCATCGCCGGGCCAGTGGCCGTGTTCTCGCCGATCGACCCGCTGTTGCAGACCTCTCCCACCGCGTCCGACGAAGGTGGTCCGCTGGGTATTTCCGCCCAGGACGTGCGGCTGTTCAGCCAGATGAGCAAGGACTGGTTCGGCCTGGAGGAGGACGAGGCCAGGCAGAAGGCCCTGTCGGTGCTGTGCGACAACATCTTCCCGACCACCCTGACCTCCTTCTACCGCTCGATCCTCGAGATCCAGCTCATCGGGGCGGAGCTGCTGTCGCTGCACATGCCGCCAGGATCGGAGGCGCAAGCGTCGAAGATCGTCGACCAGCTGCTGTTCGGCCACCACTCGCACGGCTTCGCCCTGACCCGAGGCGACTTGGTCGCCCTGGGCCTGCCGTTGCGCGGCGATCCGGCGATCGAGGACCTGGCCTGGGAGATCGCGCGCGAGCTGCGAGGATCGGTCGGCGGCGGGGCGCGGCAGGCCGCGGAGGACGATTGGTTCGACGCGCTCATCGCCACGCGGACCGGATCGAGGCGCCGGCGTCGAAGCCCCGGGACGCCGGGGTCCAGATGGGAGGCCGGCGAAATCGAATGACGCCGACAGCGACCTACATCTCCGAGGCGTGCCGACTCTACATCATGCTGGTGCTGACGGCGTCGGTCGCGGGCAAGGCGACGGCGCTGGAAGGCTTCCGGGAGACGATCGGCGAGCTGTTCCCCATCCCACGGGCCTGGACGCCAGCCGCCGCCCTCGGAGTCATCGGTGTCGAGGCGTTGATCGCTCTGCTGCTACTAGCCGGGAGCGAGTGGGCGCGGCTCGGCATGGTCGCCGCGCTCGCGCTGTTCGGGGTCTTCACCGCCGTCATCATTGTGGCCCTGGTCCAGCGAAGGGCGGTGAACTGCAACTGCTTCGGCGGTCGCAGCCACGTGATCTCGGCCCATGACCTAGTCCGCAACGCCACCCTGATCGCGGCGAGCGGAGCCTATTTCCTGGGCGGCCCGGTGGCCGGCGGGTTGGGCTGGGCCGACTACCTTCTTTTGTTCGGCGTCGCGGTGATCGTGGTCCTCATCTCCACGAATCTCGACGACATCGTCCTGTTGTTGCGCTGAGCGTCGAGGGAGAGGTGGACGGTTCCCTGACACTCGTCGTCCTGGTGGTCCTGACGTTTTCGACGGCCCTCAATCTCTTTCTAATTTTGCGCCTCGCGGCCAAGGTCAGGATGGCGGCCGAGCTTTCCGCGCCGCCCTCCAGCCTTCCCCTCGGACGGGTAGCCCCGGCCTTTGAAGGGTCCCGCCGGGCCGACGGCGCCCGCATCACGTCGAAGGACCTCGTGGGCCAGGCGGTCGTGCTGGTCTTCCTGTCCGCCGGCTGTCCGAAATGTCGGGAGAAGGCGGCCGAGCTGCTCGAGATATTGCCGGCGATCCGCAGTTCCGGTGTGGCGCTGTGGATCATCGGCGCGGATGCGGCGCACGACATCTCGCAGGTCCTCGGGAAATCGCCCCTGCTGGACCACGCAGTGGTCCTCGACGCGGCCACCCGCCAGAGGCTCAATCCGCGGGGCGCCGCCCCATTCTACATCTTCATCGACGACCAGGCGGTCGTCCAGGCGAGCAGCTTCGTCGGGGACGAGAACTGGCGAAGCTTCATGGGCCAGATGCGAGAGATCGTTCAGGCCCCCGAATAGTAGCCCGAGGCGCGCTTGGCGGTGATCTCGACACCGGCGCGGGCCGGCACTCGGTCGTCGGGCAGGGCCACCTGGCGGACGATCTCGATGCCGGCCTGGGTCAAGGCGTCAGCCTTCAGGTTGCTCATGGAAACCCAGCGGTCGATGCGCGTCAGGCCCAGCCAATGGAGCACGTCGACCGACAGCGCCTGGAACCGCATGTCGCAGACCCCGGCCACCTCGATGGTGCGGTCGAAATAGGCCGCGGCGCGGTCGCCGCCGGCGGCGCGGGCGCGGGCGTTGTAGACCAGCAGCTTCACGACCTCGCCCAGGGCCCGGCCTTCCTTGCGATTGTAGACCACCACTCCCAGCCCGCCGGCCTGGGCCATGCGGACGGCTTCCTCCACCCCAAGCGCCAGATAGGGCCGGCAGGTGCACAGGTCCGAACCGAAGACGTCGGAGCCGCCGCACTCGTCATGGACGCGGCAGCAGATCTGGCGATCGCTGGCGCGCAGCAGGGCGGGGTCACCGAACAGGTAGACGCTGGTCCCGCCGATGGGCGGCAGGAAGACCTCCCGCTCCGGGTCGGTCACGAGCGCCGGATACATGCCGTCCGTGCAGCGGAACAGGGCCTGGCGCAGGGCGTTCTCGGCGAGGCCGAAGCGGGCGGCGACGCCCGGCAGCCACCAGACGGGCTCGATGGCGATCTTGGTCACGGCCATGTCGCCGGCCCGGGTCAGGACCCGCCCATCCGGGCGCAGGCGGCCCAGGTCGACGGCGTCGTCGATCTCCGCCATCCGCAGGCTTCCCGCCGTCGCCGCGATGCTGGGGCGGATGTCGAGACCGGCCTCGAGCTCCGAGGCGAAGACGTCGGCGACCCGATGGCCCCAGGGGTCCAGGGTGACGATCTTGCCGGGATCGGACCATTGGTCGAACGGACCGATCTCGATGCTGGGCGCCGTGCCCTCCAGGTTCGGCCGATGGCGGGGTGACAGGGCGCCGGTGGCCACGGCCAGCGCCTGGTAGACGCTGAAGGTCGCGGCGTGCACGCCGATGGCGTTGCGTGCGCCGCCGGCGTCGAGACCGGCCACCACCGGGCCGCGCAGCCGCGGGTCGCGCGCACCCCAGGAAATCACGGGCGGACGGGTCATCGCCTATTCCTTCATCTGGAAGGCAGCGGGGAAAGGCCGTGGGTGGCGTCGAGGTCCTGGCCGCCGCGCAGGATGTAGAGGATCTGCTCCAGGCGGCTGAACGCCACCAGGATCGCGGCGGCGGGGAGCCAGGCTTCGGATCCGCTCAAGGCCATCAGCGGCCAGAGGCAGAACAGCAGCACAGCGCCCGCCTTTGCCGACCAGAAATGGAACATCAGGAATCGGCGCCGCAGCAGCCAGGAGGCGGCGAGATAGAGGAGCGGCCCACCGAACAGCACCGCCAGGGCCAGCGGATGGCGCTCGGCGATCCCCGGATAGGCCAGCAGCAGGAAGCCCAGGATAGCCAGGGAGAAGACGTTGTCGACGGCGGCGTCGAGCTGGGCGCCGAAGGCCGAGGCCCGGCCGCTGCGCCGCGCCAGCCAGCCATCGACCAGGTCGGTCGCCGCCGCCAGGCCGTAGAGGAGGAGGGCGGCCAGGCCTTGGCCCGCCGCCAGCATGGCGAAGATCGGCAGGACCAGCAGCCCGCGCGACAGGGTCACCAGATTAGCCAGCTTTAGGGCCCCGCCCTCGGCCAGCATCCGGCGCCAGAGGGGGGCGGTCACGGGGCGACTCCCGGCTGTTCGTCCAAGCGGATGGTCGAGGGCTGGGCGAGGAGCTGGGCGATCTTGAACACGCCGTGATGTAGCGGGCAGACGATCTCGTCGTCGCCGTTGACGAGGCCGAACTTCAGCGGCCCGCCGCGATGTGGGCAGCGGTTGAGCACCAGGTAGAGGCGGTCGGCGTATCCCAACAGGAAGTACTCCTGCCCGTCGCGATAGATGGGCGGCAGGTCGGCGCCGATCCAGCTCGCGGCCGTCATGTCTCCGCTCCCGCGATCCGCCCGAGCGCACCGGCGGGAAAGGCCGCGAAGGCCGCGACGCCCAGGACCAGGCCAAGGCCGCCCACCTGAATCCGTGCGGCGGGGTTCTCGAGGCCAGAGGTGGGCGTGATCGCCTGGCCAAGCGGGGCGAGATCGGGCGGCGCGTAGATCGCCAGGCCCGCGGCGACCGCGGCTTCAAACGCCTGGCTCACCGCCAGCATGTGGGCCCCGGCCCGGGCGAAGGCTGCGCGGGTCAACTCGGCCCCGGCGACGATCTCGCCGCCCACCTCCTCGCCATAGGTCGCGACCAGGGGCAGGGCCACCTCGTCGATCACCATGCGGGTGTGGTGCAGGTCGATATGGGCGTGTTCGGCGAAGTAGCGAGCGTCCACATCGGGGTGGAATTCCCGCAGGTAGCGGGCGTGGTCGCGGGTGGAGCGCTGGTAGGTGGTCTCGGCGAACAGCAGGAACCCGACCTGCAGGAAGAAATTCCGTGGATTCTGGAACAGGTGATGGATGGTGTTGTGCAGCTCCAGGGCGGCGGTGTCGAAGAACGGCCAATAGGCGTTGTAGGTGTCCGACAGGCCGAAATCCCGCATGACGGCCCGGTAGAGTACGCTGTGCTTGCGGCCATGGGCGCCATAGCCGAACTCGTCGATCAGGATGCGGAACAGGGCCGACTGCGGGGCGCCGAACTCGCCCACCACGCCCAGGGCCGACGCCGAGGCTTCGGCCAGCAGGTCGGCCGAGGACTGGATCAGGAAGTTCCGGTAGTGGGGCTCACGCTGCGGATTGGTCCGCAGCCAGGCGGTGAAGGCGTCCTCCGGCCGCGCGCGCAGTTCGGGCAGCAGGGCCGCGGCATAGGCGGCGAGCTCGCGTCCGGCCGCCGCCTGCCTGGCCGCCTCGACCATCGGCGCGATCAGTTCGGCCTCCAGCCCGGCGCGCAGGACCTCCAGCCGGGCCATCTCGACGGGATCGTAGTGACGGCGCAGCCGCCGCAGGATCGAGCCGCCGCCAGCGTCGTCGGGCAGCAGCATGTAGCGCGCCTGGTAGGCCCGCATCAGGGCCTGGTGCTTGGCGTGGCGCAATCGAGCGGGATCGGCGTCCCATCCCGGTTCGCCCGCATCGATGCGCAGGTCCCAGGCCGGGGGCGGATCGGCGCCCGCGCGGACCGCGAGGTGTCCGCCGATCTCCTCGATTTGCGGCGCGCCGATCATGCCGCGGCCTGCAGCGGACGATAGATGGAGACCCCGACTCCGCTCTTCACGAACCAGTCGGTGAGCCGCCAGCGCGAGAGCGCCAGCGGCGAGGCGCCGGCTTCGGCGCGCAGGAAGGTGGGGGCGTCGGCGGCGCCCGAGATCACCGGGATGTGCTTGATGACGATCTGGGAGACCATCTGCGCCTCGAACAGGCTGTGCAGCAGGCGAGAGCCGCCCTCGGCCATCAGGGTGCGGACGCCGCGGGCGTGGAGCAGAGCCATCAGGGCGGCAAGGTCGACCCGGTCCTCGCCGCAGCGGACCACCTCGACGTTCGGCTTGGCGCGGAGCGCCTCGACGGCCTCGTCCGTGGCCTGGTTCGACACCGGCACCAGGGTGGGCCGCCCGTCGTTCAACAGCCGGCAGTCCAGCGGCAGGCGGCCCATCGAAGCCGGGACCACGCGCAGCGGGTTGCGGCCCTCCGCATAGCGGACCGTGAGCTCGGGATCGTCGCTGCGGACCGTGCCGGCGCCGACCATGATGGCGTCATGCCGGGCTCGCTGAGCGTGGAACCAGGCCCGCAGATCGTCTCCATAGAAGGCGAAGAGATCCTTGCTGGACGCGCCCGGGCCCAGGGACAGTTTTCCATCGATGGTCAGTTCGGACAGGGTGGTGATTTCGAGCATCGGCTTCTCGCGGCGATCACGGTTTCGGCCTGTCGTTATTGCAACGCTTGGCCGGGGCGTTTGTTGCGGTACGGACGGTTCGAAAATAATCTTCGCGCGCCTGTCGGCTGGGCGTGGGCGCGTTCGTCCTGAGATACGGACAAGCCCCGAAAGGAGATCCCCATGTCGGACGTCATCGACCCCAAGGCCCCCGCCGCCGTCGAGGTGAAAGGCGGAGTCGTACCCTATCTGAGCCTTGATGGCGCTGTTAAGGCGGCCGCGTTCTACGAGAAGGCCTTCGGCGCGACCATCGCCGCCCAGTATCCGCCCGACGAGAACGGTCGGACCATGCACGTCCACCTCTATATCAACGGCGGTTCGCTGATGCTGAGCGACGGCTATCCGGAGCATGGCGCCCCGGCCCTGCCGCCCCAGGGCTACACCCTCATGCTGCCGGTGACCGACATCGAGACCTGGTTCAAGCGTGCGGTCGATGCCGGCGCCGAGGCGAAAATGAAACCCGAGAAGATGTTCTGGGGCGACGTCTATGGCGAGGTCCGTGACCCGTTCGGCGTCACCTGGGCGATGAACCAACAGGCCTGAGGCGAAGGCTGGCGCGCCGCTTCCTTCTCCCTTCGCGGGAGCGGCCCTAGCCGGCTAACGGCGGCGTAGGCCGCGAACGTCCGGATAGGCTGAATCACGAACCTCACGAACGACACGAACGCGCAGCTTCAACGGCCGTCGAGTTAGGCCCCGTTCGTGAGGTTCGTGGTTCCAATCCGGCTTCGCCGACCTAGCGGAGAGAAGGGAGCCGGAGCGAGCCCTAGCTCAGCGCGCGCTTGTAGAGGGCCAGGAGTTCGGCCCAGGCCTTTTCGGCGGCGGGCTCGTTATAGACCTGGCCGCCCTTGACGGTCCAACCGTGGGCGGCGCCTTCATAGACCTCGACCTTGTTCGGCCGCTTGGCGGCGTCGAGGGCGGCCTTGATCCTGTCCTTGGCGGTCGGGTCCTGCTTGTCGTCGTTGTCGGCCACTGCCACCAGGTACTGGGCATGGCTCCTGGCCAGGGTGAGATGCGGGCTGGTGGGCTCTGCGGTATGGAGGGCGCTGCCGTGGAAGCTCGCCACCGCGCCGACGCGGGCGGGCACGGCGCCGGCCGTGCGGAACGCCAGGGCGCCGCCCATGCAATAGCCCTGGGTTCCAACCTTCTTCTTCTTGTTGGTCTGGGGCTGGGCGTCGAGGAAGGCGAGATAGGCCGTGGCGTCGCGGTTCGTGCCCTCGGGAGTCACGCTGGCGCGCATGGGAGTCAGCTTGGCGCGGTCCTCGGGATTGGCGAAGTTGAAACCGCCCTCGACGACCGGCGCGCGCTTGACGCGGTAATAGAGGTTGGGAACCAGCACGACATAACCCTCGGCGGCGAGTCGCCGGCCCATTTCGCGGAACACCGGGCGCAGGCTGACCACGTCGGGCCAGATCAGCACGGCCGGCCAGGATCCCTTGCCCTCCGGATAGTAGAGCGCGGCGTCGGCGAGACCGTCGGCGGTCTTGATCTCAACGTCCTTCCCAACGACCGGGACGGCGGCGCGGGCGGAACCGGCGATCCCGGCGACCGCCACGGTCATCAGGCCGAACGCGCGGCGGGAAACGGACGGATCGTCGATCAGGCCCTGGTGGATGTCGTCGTCGCACATGGGGGGTTCTCCTCACCTCGCGATGGAACCTCGGTCCGGATTGTTGCGCGGATGTGTCGGCGAGGGGAAGGCCGAACCTGAACGCCGGCTAACCGGCGCCTCAGGACGCGTTCAGCGGAGGGGGACCAGCTTGGCGGAATGGCCGTGAGACCCACGGCGCCGACAAGGAACAGCAGCGATGTCAGCATCCCTCCATGTGGTGGCGCCGGGTCCGGCCGCCGCGCCCAGCCTCTGCCAGCGGGTCCATCAGCTCCAGGCCGAGGCCAGGCGCCTGGCCCGCGAGCACATCGACATGCTGGAAGCCAACCTGCGCCAGATGCAGCACATCGCCGACGAGATCGCCCAGGGCGGCGAAGCCTATCCTCCGGGCGTGCGGGAAATCGCGCGCCGGCTGAGCGAGGACAGCACGGCCAAGGCCCAGACCCTCGAGGCGATCATGGCGCGGCATTGAGCCGGCGCGCACCAACTTGACGCGGCGGCTTGTGGCCCCGGTCGGTCGGGGCTATGGGCGGCGCCATGCTGGAACATCTGAAGGCGAACAACCGGGCCTGGGCTGAGCGGATGCTCTCGGCCGACGCCGGGTTCTTCAAACGGCTGGCCGATCAGCAGGCGCCTGAATACCTATGGATCGGCTGTTCCGACAGCCGCGTGCCGGCCAACGAGATTGTCGACCTCGACCCCGGCGAGCTGTTCGTGCACCGCAACGTCGCCAACCTCGCCCCGCCGCAGGACGCCAACTACCTGTCGGTGCTGCAATTCGCCGTCGACGTGCTGCGGGTGAAGCACATCATGGTGGTGGGCCACTATGGCTGCGGCGGCGTGGCTGCGGCGGTCGACGGCCAGAGGCGCGGCCTGGTGGACCACTGGCTGCACCCGATCCGCGAGGTGCATCACCAGCATCGCCACGAACTTGACGCGATCCCGGAAGAGCAGGCGCGCCTGGATCGGCTCTGCGAACTCAACGTGATCCGCCAGGTGCGGAACGTGGCCTCGGACGTCTTCGTGCAGGACGCCTGGGCCCGCGGCCAGGACATCTGCGTCCACGGCTGGGTCTATTCGCTGGCCAACGGCCTGGTCACCGATCTGGACGTGACCATCGGTGGGCCGGACGACCTCGCCTCGCTGGACTGAGGTCCCCGGCTCAGGGCTTCACGTCATAGGCGCCGGCGATCTCGGGGCGCAGGTCGACGGACGTTGCGAAGGTCGGCGTCCGGCGGGCATGGGTCGCCTGCTCGAAGGCGTAGCCCAGCGACAGCAGCCGCGCGTCGGCCCAGGCGGTTCCGATGAAGGACAGCCCGATTGGCAGGCCCGAGACCTCGCCCATGGGCACGGTTAGGTGCGGATAGCCCGCCACGGCCGGCGGGCTGGAGAACGAGCCCAGCCACCGGCTGCCGTTGACCGGATCGACCCGGGGCGCGGGGCCGCCGGAGACCGCCACCAGCACCTCGACATTGGCGTCCTTCAGCCACTTGTCGATCCCCTCTGGGCCCGCCAGCCGCCGGGCGTCGTCGCGGGCCTTGAGATAGCTCGGGTCGTCCAGCCCCGGCGCGGCCTGGGCGGTCTTGAAGGTCTCCTGACCGAACAGAGGCATCTCGCGATCGGCATGGGCCTCGTTGAAGGCGATGAGGTCGGCCAGGGTGCGGGTCTTCACCTTGGCGGGCGAGGTGCTGGCCAGATAGGCGTTCACGCCGGCCTTGAACTCGGACCGCAATACCAGCTCTTCGGCCGCGGCGATGGCTGTGGTGCTGGGGGCGGGGACCTCGACCAGCACGGCGCCGCCGGCCTTCAGCGCGGCCAGGGCCTTGTCGTAGGCCGCGTCGATCCCCGGATGACGGCCGGCCATGTTGCGCAGGACCCCGATCCGCGCGCCCGTCAGCGCCCCGGCGTCGAGGGCCTTCAGATAGTCAGTCCGGCGGGCGTCGGCCTCTCGGGTCGCCGGGTCGGCAGGGTCGGTTCCGGCCAGGGCCGTCAGCATGGCCGCGGCGTCGGCGACATTGCGGGTCATGGGCCCGGCGGTGTCCTGGCTGGCCGAGATCGGGACGATGTAGGTGCGCGAGACCAGGCCGACCGTGGGCTTCAGGCCCACTACGCCGTTCATGGTGGCCGGGCAGGTGATCGAACCATCGGTTTCGGTTCCGACCGCGCCGGCCGCCAGCCCAGCCGCCACCGCCGCGCCGGAGCCGGATGACGAGCCGCACGCCCCTCGGTCCAGGGCGTGGGGATTGCGCACCAGGCCGCCCACCGCGCTCCAGCCGCTGATCGAACGGGAAGAGCGGTAGTTGGCCCATTCCGACAGGTTGGTCTTGCCCAGGATCACCGCCCCGGCGTCGGTCAGCCGCTTGACCAGAGGCGCGTCGCGCTCGGGCACGTTGTCCTTCAGGGCCAGGGAGCCGGCGGTGGTGGCCGTGCCGTCCCAGGACTCGATATTGTCCTTCAGCAGGATCGGCACGCCGTGCAGGGGACCGCGGACCTTTCCAGCCTTGCGTTCGGCGTCGAGCTTGCGGGCGTCGGCCAGGGCGTGGCCGTTCAGGGCGATGACGGCGTTGAGCCTCGGGCCCTTGCGGTTCATCGCTTCGATGCGCTCGAGATAGGTCCGGGTCAGGCTCTCCGAACTGGCGGCGCCCGAGGCCATGGCCTGCTGCTGCTCGGCGAAGGAGGCGAGGGCGAGGTCCTCCGTCGCCATCGCGCCTGTCGCCAGGGTCATCGCCATCGCCGCGCCCGCCAAGATCTTCATGCCATGCCCCGCCACCACGTGGCGATGAAGCGGCGCCCGGCCGGACATGACAAGGGCCGCGCCCGGCCGGGCGCGGCCCTCGGTGTCGAGCTTGTCTCCGCGCTTAGTGCTTCAGCGCGTCGCGGGCGGCGTCCTTCAGGTCGCCGACGCCCTTCTGGAGCTTGCCGGCCATCTTGTCGGCGATTCCTTCGGCTTCCAGGCGTCTATTGCCGGTGGCCCTGCCGGCCGCCTGCTTGATCGAGCCCTTGGCGACCTTGGCGGCGCCCTTGACCGTATCCTTGTGCATGGCGTGATCCTTCTACGCGAGGCGGGGGCCTCGCTCTGGACTACGCGCGGGCGCCGGTTCGGTTCCTAGCCGGCAGCTGCCCGGTCCAGCAGCGCGGCGAAGGCGGCGCGGGCCGCCTTGCGGGCGGTGGAATCCCCCATCAGCCGCTTTCCATCGGCGTGGCCGAGGACGTAGCTCTTCATCTGGAAGATCACGACGGCGGCCTCCTCGTCGGAGAGTTGGGGATCGCGCAGCGCCTTCACCTCGCGGGCCAGCGCCTTGCGCCACTGCTTGGTCCGGCGAATCAGGAGGTCGCGCAGCGGACCAGGCTGGTCGTCCAGCTCGACGCTGGCGGCGACGATCAGGCAGCCGCCGGCGGCGTTCTCCACCTCGCTCCAGTCGAGCCAACGGTCGAAGATCTTCTCGAGGCGCGGGCGGCCGGGAGGCAGGGCCTGGGTGGGCGTCCAGACGAATTCGACGAAGCGGTCGAAGCCCTGATCGAGGGTCGCCAGCTCCATCACCTCCTTCGACTCGAAGTGCTTGAAGAGGCCGCTCTTGGAGAGGCCCACGGCCTCGGCCACGTCATTGAGACTGACCGCCCCAAAGCCCTTCACTGCGGCCTGTCGCGCGGTCTCATCGAGAATCCGCGCCTTGGTGGCGTCGCCCTTGCGCAAAGCCAAGCCTCCCCGCTTGACAGAAAGTGACCGATCGTGCTCTTTGAGCGGTAGTGAC
>NZ_JAUYOJ010000179.1 GCF_030697925.1 Phenylobacterium sp.
TTCCGCCGGGTGCTGGACGAGGTGGTCGACCAGAAGCTGCTGGCCACGGAGGCGCTGAAGCGCAAGCTGGACAAGGATCCCATCGCCCAGAAGCGGCTGGCCGCGGCGCGCGAGCGCATCCTGGGCGACATGCTGGTGGAGAGCGTGGTCTCCGACGCGGTCAACGACAACGCCATCCGCGGCCTCTACCAGGAGCAGCTGAAGCTGGCCAAGCAGTCGGAGGAGATCCGCGCCCGCCAGATCGTGGTGGCGACCCAGGTGGACGCCGAGTCGATCAAGAAGCTACTGACCACCGGCGCCTCCTTCGAGGCCCTGGCCATGGAGCGCTCGACCGATGCGGCCACGCGCTTCAACGGCGGGGACCTGGGCTACTTCACCACCGACGTCATGCCCGAGGCCTATGAGGCCAATCTGAAGGCCGCCAAGACCGGCGAGGTGGTCGGTCCGTTCGCCGTCGATGGCGGCTTCGCGTTGGTGAAGGTCGAGGACCGCAGGCTGGAGCAGCCGATCACGCTGGAGTCCGCCCGGCCGCAGATCGTCCGCTTCCTGACCTATGACCAGGTGCGCGACCTGCTGGAGAAGCTGCGCAGCCGCGCCAAGATCCAGACCCTGATCCGCGCCCCGCAGGACGTGCCCGGCCAGCCCAAGGAGCCGGCCGACGCGCCCAAGGCCGCGCCCGCCGCCCCGGCGGCAGCGACGCCAGCCGCCCCCAAGGCTCCTCCCGCCAAGGCCGCCGCGAAATGACCCGCAAGTCCGTAAGCAAGCCCGCCGCCAAGACGGCCAAGAAGACCGCCGCCAAGGCGCGGGACGGCGCCTCGATCCCCGCCGAGGTGGTCGAGACCATCGAACGCGCCCTGGACCCGCTGACCAGCGCCCTGAAGCGCGCGGCGCTGAAGCGGGCCGACAGGCAGGCCAGTCAGTTCACCGAGAAGCCGGCGGCCGTGGCCGTCCCGGCCGCGAAGGGCGCCCTGCCGGTCTCCCCCCTCGCCGTGCCGTTCCCCAAGATGCCGCCGATCCCGGGCGTCCAGCTCGCCACCGGGCGGGCGGGTTTCTACAAGCACGACCGCGAGGACCTGCTGGTCATGCGGTTCGCGAAGGGCACGTCGGCGGCTGGGGTCTTCACTCGCCACGGCATCGGCTCGGCGCCGGTCGACTGGTGCAAGAAGCATCTGGAGATGACCAAGGGCGCCGACGTCCGCGCCCTGGTGGTCAACGCCGGCTGCGCCAACTCCTTCACCGGCAAGCCCGGCGCCGACGCGGTGCGCCGGGTGGCCTCTGCGACGGCCAAGCGCTTCGACTGCCGCCAGCGCGACGTCATGGTGGCCTCGACCGGCGTGATCGGGGTGCTGTTGGACGACGGCAAGATCACCCATCGCCTTTCCGAGGTGGAAGGCCGGCTGACCGACGACGGCTGGGCCGGGGCGGCCAACGCCATCATGACCACCGACACCTTCCCGAAGGGCGCCTATGCCGAGGCGACGATCGACGGCGAGAAGGTGCGCATCGCCGGGATCTGCAAGGGCTCGGGCATGATCGCGCCGGACATGGCCACCATGCTGGCCTTCGTGGCCACCGACGCGGCGATCTCGCCCGCGGCGTTGCAGACCCTGGCCAGCCTCTATACGCGGACCACCTTCAACTGCGTGACCGTGGACGGCGACCGCTCGACCAACGACACCCTGCTGCTGTTCGCCACCGGCCAGTCCGGCGCCCCGAACATCGCCCGGGCCGGCGACAAGCGCCTGGCCGACTTCCGCGACAAGCTGGAGGCCGTGCTGTTGGACCTGGCCCTGCAGCTGGTCCGCGACGGGGAGGGGGCCAGCAAGTTCGTGAAGATCACCGTGACCGGCGCCGAGAGTCCGGCCTCGGCCCGCAAGATCGCCCGCACCATCGCCGAGAGCCCCCTGGTCAAGACCGCCTTCGCCGGCGAGGACGCCAACTGGGGCCGCATCGTCATGGCCGTGGGCCGGGCCGACGAGCCCATCGACCGCGACCGGGTCAGCGTAAAGTTCGGACCCTTGGTCGCCGCTCAGGACGGCCTCATCTCGCCCACCTATGACGAGGGCAAGATGAGCGCCTACATGAAGAACCAGGAACTGGAGGTCGCTGTCGACGTCGGGGTCGGCAAGGGCTCGGCCACCGTCTGGACCTGCGACTTGACCAAGCAATACGTGGCCATCAACGGCGACTACCGCTCCTGACCCGGCGCCCTCTGGTAGCTTCCGCCCTCCCAAGCTATCGGAGCGGGCATGAAATTTGTGGCGGGGGGCCTGGTCGTGGCCCTGATGGCGTGTGGCGTGGCTCAAGCTGAAAAACTGACCCCGGAACGGGTGTTCGCCGATCCCGACCTGTCGGGACCCATCGCCCGCGGGGTGAAGGTCTCGCCCGATGGCTCGGCCGTGACCTATCTGCGCGCCAAGGCCGACGACCAGCGGATGACCGACCTGTGGATCGCCGACGTCAAGGGCGGCGACCCGCGCCTGCTGATCGACGCCCGCACGCTGGCCCCCAAGGACAAGGTGCTCTCGGAGGCCGAGAAGAGCCGCCGCGAACGCCAGGGCGTCCAGACCCGCGGGGTCGTGGACTACGCTTGGGACGAGCAGGGCCGCTTCATCCTGGTCCCGGTCGAGGGCGACCTCTTCCTCTACCGGCTGAAGGGCGGGCAGATCTCGCAACTCACCCAGACGTCCGGCGACGAGATCGACGCCAAGGTCTCGCCCAAGGGCGCGTTCGTCTCCTTCGTGCGCGACGACAACCTCTTCGTCATGCCCTCCGCGGGCGGCGCCGAGCGGGCCCTCACCACCGGCGGCGAGGAGCTGAAGAGCTGGGCCACGGCCGAGTTCATCGCCCAGGAGGAGATGAGCCGCCCCACCGGCTATTGGTGGAGCCCGGACGAGACGAGGATCGCGCTGACCTTCGTCGACCAGACCGGGGTCGACGTGGTCGAACGCCTGGACGTCAATGCGGTCGGCGCGGCCATCGTTCGCCAACGCTATCCGCGGGTGGGCCGCCCCAACGCTAAGGTCGAGCTGTACATCGCCGACGTGGCCACGGGCGCTCGGACCAAGGTCGACCTGGGCGCTGAGACCGACATCTACCTGGCCCGCGTAAGTTGGGCCAAGGACGGCAAGACGCTGTACGTCCAGCGGCAGAGCCGCGACCAGCGCACACTGGACATCCTGGCGGTCGATCCGGCGGCTAGCACGGCCAAGGTCATCCTCACCGAGACCAGCCCGCACTGGGTCGACATCACCGACGACTTCAAGCCGCTGAAGGACGGGACCTTCCTGTGGTCCTCCGAGCGGTCGGGCGCCCGCCACCTCTACCTGCACAAGGCCGACGGGACCCTGGTATGCCAGGTGACCCAGGGCGAGTGGCCCGTGGACGTCCTGGAGGGCGTCGACGAGGCGCGCGGCGTGGCGATCTTCGGGGCCAGCAAGGACTCGCCGATCGAGCGGCGGATCTACGAGGTGTCCTACAAGACGCCGGCCGAACCCAAGGCCCTGACATCCGGCGGCGGCTGGTGGCGGGTCGATGTGGCCCAGTCCGGCAAGGCCTTCGCCGCGACCTACCAGGACCCGCGCACCCCGCCCCAGACCGGGTTCCACAAGGCCGACGGGACCCGCGTGCGCTGGGTCGAGGAGAACAAGCTCGCCGCCGGCCATCCCTACCAGCCCTATGCCGCGCGCCTGCGCGAACCCAGCTTCGGGACCATCAAGGCCGCCGACGGCCAGGACCTCTGGTGGTCGATGCGCACCCCGCCGGGCTTCGATCCGGCCAAGCGCTATCCGGTGATCGTCCAGGTCTATGGCGGTCCCGCCGGGGCCCTGGTCTCCAAGGTCTGGAAGTCGCCCGAGGACCAGTTGCTGCTGGAGGCCGGCTACATCCTGTTCAGCCTGGACAACCGCGGCACCCCCAACCGCTCCGTGGCCTTCAAGACCGCCATCGACCGCCGGATGGGCAAGGTCGAGGTGGAGGACCAGCTGGCCGGCGTCGCCCACCTCACGTCGCTGCCCTATGTGGATCCGGCCCGCATCGGGATCACCGGCTGGTCCAACGGCGGCTACATGACGATGATGGTCCTTACTGCGGAAGGTTCGCCCTATGCGGCGGGGGTGGCCGGGGCGCCGGTGGTCGACTGGTCGCTCTACGACACCCACTACACCGAGCGCTATATGGGCACGACGTCCGACAACGCCGCCGGCTACGCCGCGGGCGAGGTCACGGCGCGGCTGAGCAGGCTGAAGCCCGGCGTCCTGATGATCATGCACGGCATGGCCGACGACAACGTCACCTTCGACAACTCCACCAAGGCCATGGCGGCCCTTCAGGGGATGGGAACGACCTTCGAGCTGATGACCTATCCGGGCCTGCGCCACCGCGCCGGCTGGACCCAGGCCAACCGCCTGCACCGCGCCCGGACCACCTTGGACTTCTTCGAGCGCAAGCTGAAGCCGACGCCCGCGCCGTGAGATCAGTTGGAATTGGCTGGCTAGCACTCCTTCTCCCCTTGCGGGAGAAGGATGAGCGGGTCCAGCTCCTACTTCGTGGTGATCTTGTAGATCGCGTTCTCGACGTCGGAGGTCACGTAGATCGTGCCGGAGGGTCCGACGTCGATGCCGCCCGCCAGGGGGAAAGGCTTGGTGACGAGGCCCAGCGGAAGGTCCTTGGCGACCACCTTCACGGCGCCGGTCTTGGGATCGATCGAAACCACCCGCCGGGCGCCGACCTCCAGCACCGCCAGGCGCCCGTCCGGACCCAGGGCCACGGCCTTGGGCAGGTTGAGGTCCTTGGCGACCACGGTCTTGGCGCCGGTGGCCAGGTCAACGCGGGTGATGCGACCTCCGGCCACCTCGGCCACATAGACGTCGCCGTCCGGGCTCGCCGCCAGACTGGCCGGCGCCGCCAGTCCGCTGGCCAAGGTCGTGCGCTGGTCGCCCTTGGCCTTGACCAGGTCACCGCTAGCCAGTTCGGCCACCAGGATCGAGCCGTCCGCCAGCTCCAGGGCGTCGGACGGCGACTTGAAGCCGTGCAGGACCGAGAGCGCCTCGCCGGTGCGGCGGTCATAGACCAGCACCGCGCCCGTAGGAGCGCTGGCCAGCACCACCCGTTCGGCGCCGACGCTGACTCCGGTGGGATATTCCAGCTTGCTGCCCTTGGTGTGCACCCGGGCGATGTCGCGCACCGCCCCGCTCGCGCCGTCCACCCCGCGATAGGAGAAGACGTCGGCGACGAACAGGCTCTCCTTGCCGTCGTCGGTCGCGACCGCGATGTCGGCGGGGAAGGCCAGGGCGCCCTTCATCACCTGGCGCACCGCCCCGGTGGCCGGGTCGACGATCTGCAGGCCGTTGTCGGCCATGTTGGAGACCACGATCTGGTCCTTCGCATCGATGGCGAAGTTGTCGAGGGCGGTGGAAAGCTGGGCCACCTTGGTCTTGGCCCCGGTCTTGATGTCGATCCGGAGCAGTTCTCCCAGATGGGTGTCGATGGCGTAGAGGTTGTCCTTGGAATCGAACTTGGCGGCGGCCGGGGTGTCGAGACCGTCGGCCACGACGACCATGTCGCCGGTGTCCGGATTGATCTTCACCACCTGGCCCTTGAACCACAGCGGTCCATAGAGCCAGCCGTCGGGGCCGGCGGCGAAGCTGTTGAAGCCGCCCATGCCTTCGCGGATCATCCGCCGCGGCGCCTTGCCGGCGGGGTCCAGCTCCCACAGGGCGTCGCCGCCGAACACCTGGGCCGCGAACAGGCGCTTGCCGTCGCGGCTGAAGGTGATGGAGTTGATGCTGACGAGGTCCTTCTCCAGCACCTCCACCGGGCCCGAACCGCGCCGGCTGTAGACGATATTGTCGGAGATCGCCGTCCAGACCACCTGGTCGCCGGGTCCGAACGCCATGTCGTCTGCCATGCCCTGCGGCGGGCCGACCAGGACCTTGGCCTTACCGGTCGCGAGGTCGACGCTGTAGAGGCTCTGGCCCGCGACGCTGCCGGCATAGAGCTCGCCCTTGGGGCTGAAGCGGAGGCCGTGCACGCCGTGGAAGTCGGATCCGGGAACCAGCCGGGTCACCTTGGCGTCCTGCGCCGAGGCCCCGTTCGCCGCGGCCAGGCCGGCCAGCAGCGCCACGCCCTTGAGAAAGCCCATCTGTCTCGCCCCCGTCTTATCGTTGGGCGCGAGCTTGGCCCTCAGCAAGGGATGGGGCAAGCGTGCCGAAGGCTATCGCCACGCCCCCACTCCCAGGTTCGTCATGGCCGGGCGCACGTCCCGGCCATCCATGATCTCCGAGTCAGCGGATTTGCTGGCAGGCTCGGCGCGTATGGATCCCCGACACGCGCGTCGCGCGGCCGGGGATGAGGATCAAGGCGGCGGCGTTTGTTGCGCCGGCCCCGACTAGTCCAGCGGGGTCCAGCGCTTGGCCGGGGCCGAGCCGCCGTCGCGCTTGGGGCCCTTGAAGGCCGCCTGGCTGATGGGCGTCGTGGAGGCCCGTTCGCCGTTCTTGCGGACATTGTGCGGGTGGCGGTCGCCGTTGCCGCCGCCGCCCTGGCCCTGACGCTGGCCACCGCCACCGCCGTTGGGCCTGTTGCGCTGGGCGCGCAGGCCGCCCGGCAGGTCGCTGCGGCCCTGCGGCTTGCGCTGGCCGCGGTCGCCGTTGTTCTTGCGGCCGGCCTCGGCGCGCTCGGCGGCGACCTCCGGCATGGCCTGGGTCATGACGTGCAGGCCGCGGTCGTTGCGGCGGTCCTCAGCGGGGATGGTCTGGCGCGTCACCTTCTGGATGTCGCGCAGCAGGTTGCGTTCGTCGTCGGCGCAGAAGGCCACGGCCGTGCCGTCGGCGCCGGCGCGGGCGGTCCGCCCGATCCGGTGGACGTAGGATTCCGGCACGTTGGGCAGCTCGTACTGGACCACGTGGCTGACCGCGTCGATGTCGATGCCGCGGGCGGCGATGTCGGTGGCCACCAGGGCGCGGACCTCACCAGCCTTGAAGGAGGCCAGCGAACGCTCGCGCTGGCCCTGGCTCTTGTCGCCGTGGATGGCCGCGGCCTCGACGCCGGCGGCTTCCAGGGACTTGGCCACCCGGTCGGCGCCGCGCTTGGTGCGGGTGAAGACGATGACGCGCTTGAACTTCTGCTCGGCGAACAGCTCGCAGAGCAGGGCGCGCTTCCGCGCGGTCTCCACGAAGATCACCTTCTGCTTCACGCGCTCGACCGTGGTCGATTCCGGCGCCACGGCGACCTTGTGCGGGTTGGGGTTCAGGAGTTCGCTGGCCAGCTTGCCGATCTCGGTGGGCATGGTGGCCGAGAAGAACAGGTTCTGCCGATCCTTCGGCAGGTACTTCACGATGCGGCGGATGGGCAGGATGAAGCCCATGTCCAGCATCTGGTCGGCCTCGTCGAGGACGAAGATCTCCACGCCGCCGAGCGTGATGGTCTTCTCGCCCAGGTGGTCGATCAGCCGGCCGGGGGTGGCCACCAGCACGTCGACGCCGCCGGCCAGCGCGCGCATCTGGCCGCCGTACTTCACGCCGCCGAACACGACGGCGACGGAGACGCCCATGTGCTTGCCGTAGGTCTTGAAGCTCTCGCCGATCTGGGTGGCGAGTTCGCGGGTGGGGGAGAGCACCAGCACGCGGCAGCCGCGGCGGGGCGCGGGCTTACGGTCGGCGGCGAGACGATGCAGGATGGGAAGGGCGAAGGCGGCGGTCTTGCCGGTGCCGGTCTGGGCGATGCCCAGCAGGTCACGGCCGCTCATCACGCCCGGAATGGCTTGCGCCTGGATCGGGGTGGGAACCGTGTAGCCTTCGTCGGCCAGGGCCTTCAGCAAGGATTTGTCGAGGCCGAGGTCGGTGAACTTGGTCAAAACGATATCTTTCACGTATGCGCCAAACGCGGCCTCTCGGCTGTGCCAAGGGTCGCGAGGGTCGCGGGTCAGTTTGGGGAAAGCCCCCGCGTGGCGGGGCGATCTATGCGATCTCTTCAGGGCGCTCGACAGGCTAGGTTCGACTTAGAACCCATCACGCGACTGGAGCGCCGATAGCGCCGCGAATGTTGCGGTGCAGCGGGGAGATGGCGGTTGGCGACCGAAAAGTCAAGCAAAACCACCGATAGAGCTTGGCGGGAGCAGCCGTCGGCTGCTCCCGCCGCGCGTGTCGTCTAGGCGAAGATGAAGTCGTCGGCGTCCAGGCTGGCGGCCGAGACCCCGGTCAGGGTCACAGATCCCGTTCCGAGCGCGATGACGGCGTCGCCGCCCACATCGCTGATGGTCAGGGTGGCGAAGGTCAGGCCGGCCACCGAACTCAGGTCGATGCGGTCGCCCGCGCCTGGGCCGCCTTCGAAGTCGGCGACCGTGTCGTTCCCGCCGTTGGCCGAGAGTACGAAGACGTCGTTCCCGCCGTTGCCGGTCAGGACGTTGTCAGCCGAGTTGCCGACGATGGTGTCAGTTCCACCGCCGCCCTTGGCGTTCTCGATGACAGCGCCATAGGCGATGCTGATGTTGTCCTTCATCAGCGGGCTGGTCACCCCGGCGATCTCGATCCAGCTCTCGCCGCCGTTAATGCCCTCGACGCCGTTGTTGTAGATCTCGTAGAGCAGCGCCGAGCGCGCGGGCAGGCCCGCGGCGGCGTTGTTGGCGTTGATCTCGTCCAGGGTCAGGAATTCCTCGATCCCGCCGGCGCTGCTGAACGAGCCCGGATTGAGGTCGATGAAGGAGGGCGTGTCGTAACCCGACAGGTCCAGGGTGTCCTCGCCGCCGGCGTCCCAGATCGTGAAGATCGGGGCGATCTTGTTCTCGGCGATCTGGAAGGCCGTGCGGTTGTCCAGGTCCGAGCTCCAGTTGAAGCCGTAGGTCGTGTCGCCGGTGCGCGTCGTCGTATCGACGCCGTAGAGCTTCTGGATGGCCAGGATGTCGTGGACGCCGGGCGTGGTGGAATAGGCGAACCGCATCAGCGACCAGTCGATGTGCTGGGCCCCGGTCTCATAGGCGTCCCAGTAGGACATCACCGAGTACTGGCGGCTGTCCTGGTAGTAGTCGGCCAGCTCGTAGCTCAGCGGCACGCCGTCTCCGGCGTCATAGTCGCCCGGGTGCGACAGGCCGAGCGCGTGCCCGATCTCGTGGGTCAGGGTCTGCATGCCGTAGAAGCCGTCGAGCAGCTGCACCCCGCTGACCGGCCCCGGATTGATCCAGACGTCGCCCTGGATGTGCTGGTACTGCGCGCCGTAGTTCGTGCCGTGCGGGAGGTAGGCCCAGGCCTGGCCCGGTCCCGTGGTGGTGGTGGCGAAGGACATGTCCCAGCCGCCGGCGCCCTTGGCGTCTTCCTGGAACCTCAGAGGGATCAGGTCGTCCCAATAGGCCAGCGCCTCGCGGGTGCCCTCCTGTTGGGCGGCGGTCATCGGCGCGTAGCCGTACTTCTCGGCCGCGCCGTGCGGGTTGTTGTAGACGCCGGTGGTGGTCGGGCCGCTGTAGAAGCCATAGGTCAGCACGCCGTCGGCGGTGGCCTTCACATCCCAGGAGAAGCCCGAGCGGGTGATCTGAGCGGCGACCTGTTCCGGCGTGAAGATCGGCAGGTCGCGAAGCGTGCCGCCCGCCAGGGGATCGGCGGAGGCTTCATAGCGGAGGTCGGTTTCGAGGGGGTGGTCGGATTCCAGGGTGACCGCCGTTCGCGGGGTCGTCGGTTTTGCCATGTTGCAGCCCTATCAAAGCTTACGAGGACAGGTCGGCATCTCGGATGGGTTATACAGTTCTCGTCGGTTGTATTATTAAGAACTGTTAGACTTGGTGACCCATCTCTACGGTAAAGATTCCGTCGTTGCGGACCATTGGTGAGTCATCAGCGCATGGGTCCTGCATTCGGGCAAGATTGTTCGGCAAAGTTTCGGTGGGTGATCCACAATTGCGTCGCGAGCGCGATCCGAGGGACGCCTGACCTCCAGCTTCACCACGGGTCGGCCCTCAAAGCCTGCGCCATGCCGGTTGCATTTCGCGCGCGAGGCGGCGAGGAAGCGGCATGGCCAAACCCATGCTGTTCGTCGCCGCCGCCGCCCTCGTGGATTCCGAGGGCCGGGTGCTGATCTGTCAGAGGCCCCGGGGCAAGCAGCTCGCCGGCCTCTGGGAGTTTCCCGGCGGCAAGGTCGAGCCCGGCGAGACCCCCGAGGAATGCCTGATCCGAGAACTAGACGAGGAGCTGGGGATCAAGGTCACCCATGCCTGCCTGGCGCCCTTCGTGTTCGCCAGCCACGGTTACGAAAGCTTTCACCTGATGATGCCACTCTACCTCGTCCGTCGCTGGGAAGGTTTTGTGACGGCCAGGGAACACGAGGCCGTCGCATGGGTGAAACCCGCGAAACTCGCCGACTATCCGATGCCGCCGGCCGACGCGCCTTTGGTGGCCTGGCTGCGCGACTTGATCTGAAATTCCTGCTCACCGACACCCGCGGCGCCACCATGGTGATCTATGCGGTCGTGGCCGGCCTGGTCTTGATGGGCGCGCTCAGCGCTTTCGGCGCCTATGACGGCGAGATCACCGACATGGCGCTCACCGTCTCGGACGTGGCCCGCGCCTTCCTGGGCGGCTAGGCTAGCCGGGCGTTTCCTTGACGCCCGGCCCGACCGCGCCTAGCCTTCCACCGTCCCAATGACCGGAAAGGAGGGGTTTCGACATGAGTGTCTTCGTCCGCGCCCCTCGCCGCGCCGCCCAAGGGTTCGCCTGATATCCAGGCTCCTCCGGCGGTCGCCTGACCAAGGCTTTCCGATCCAAGGATGTCCAGCATTGCTCGACACTTACGGCTGGAGCGACGCCCTCCAGCGACTCTTTCTTGACCACGCCGCCCGCGGACTGATCCCGGGCCGCGTCACCGTCCAACAGCGCGGCCACTACGGGCTCGCCATCGAAACCGGCGACGTCGTCGGTGAACTGTCCGGCCGCTTCCATTTCGAGGCCGAGGCGACGGGCTATCCCGTGGCCGGCGACTGGGTGGCCGTCACCCCGCCCGCCGACGAGGGCCCGGTGATGATCCAGGCCCTGCTGCCGCGCGCCACCAGCTTCGTTCGCCGAGAGGCCAATGGCGGCCGGGCCCAGGTGGTGGCCGCCAATATCGACCTGGCCCTGCTGGTCGCCTCGCTCAACGCCGACCTCAATCCGCGGCGGATCGAGCGCTATCTCGCCACCGCCTGGGAAAGCGGCGCCCGGCCGGTGGTGGTGCTCACCAAGGCCGACACATGCGAAGACGCCGCGCCGCTGATCGAGGAGATCAAGGCCGTCGCCCACGGTGTCGCGGTCCATGTGGTCTCGGCGGTGACGGGGCAGGGGATCGCCGCTCTCGCCGACCTGCTGAAACCGGGCGAGACCTCCGTGCTGCTGGGCTCCTCCGGAGTCGGCAAGTCGACCCTGGTCAATGCGCTGGCCGGCCGGGAGCTGATGGCGACCCAGGAGATCCGCGAGGACGACGGCCGCGGCCGCCACACCACCACCCACCGCGAGCTGGTCCTGCTGCCCAGCGGGGCCTTGGTGCTGGACACTCCGGGCATGCGTGAACTCGCTCTCTGGAACGCCGACACGGGGCTCGCCGCCACCTTCGGCGACCTGGAGACTGAGGTCGAGACGCTCGCGGCGCACTGCAAGTTTCGCGATTGCGGGCACGGCGCGGAACCGGGCTGCGCCGTCCGCGCCGCCCTCGAGAGCGGTGAGCTCGATGCGGAGCGCTGGGAGGCCTACGGCAAGCTGCAGCGCGAACTCGCCCACCTCGATCGCAAGGAGAACCCCGCCGCCGCCTCCCAGGCCCGCAAGGTCTGGATCCAGCGCGAGAAGTCCATGCGCCAGCGGGCCAAACATCGCGAGACGGACGAATAGACTCCGGGCAGCCTGGGGTCATGCGCCAGGCTCTGCACACCCTCGACGCGCCCACACCGGGCGCCGGCCTCACCGACATCACGCCGGGTGTCGCCGCCTGGGTGGAAGCGCAGGGGATGAGCGAAGGCCTGCTGACGGTGTTCTGCCGGCACACCTCGGCTTCGCTGGTCATCCAGGGGGCTGAGGCGGACATGAAGGCCGACCTAGAAGCCTTCTTCGTCCGCCTCGCGCCGGAGGGGGACGGCCTCTACATCCACCTGACCGACGGGCCGGATGACATGCCGGCCCACATCCGTGCGGCGCTCACCCAGACCCAGGTCGCGGTCCCGGTGGTCGGCGGCAGGCTGGCCCTGGGCACGGGGCAGGCGATCTATGTGTTCGAGCACCGCCGCGCGCCGCAGCGCCGCCAGGCCCTGCTGCACCTGATCGGCGAATAGCAAGAGGCCCGCGGCGTCGGGAGCACGCCACGGGCCTCTCGGACCAACCTTCCCCGTCGGCCTATTCCGCGGCGATGGCGCCCTCCGTCAGGCCCAGCCGCTGGGCGACGCCCGCGCCATAGGCGGGATCGGCGCGGCGGAAGTGCTCGACCTGGCGGCGCTGGATCGCCTCGGGAACCGGAGCCATGGCGCCGGAGATGTTGTCCATCAGCAACGCCTGCTGTTCCGGGCTCATCAGGCGGAACAGGTTCCCGGGCTGGGTGTAGTCGTCATTGCCGGTCCGGTGGTTGAACCGGTCGGCGTCGCCGGCCATCCGTAGCGGCGGCTCGGCCACGCTCGGGTCCTCCTTCGGTCCGCCGAACGAGTTGGGCTCGTAATAGGCGTCGGTGCGGGGCGGCGCGTCGAAGCGCATGGCGCCGTCCATGTGGTAGTGGGCGACCGGCGCCTTCGGGCGGTTCACCGGCAGGGCCTCGTAGTGGGTCCCCACCCGGTAGCGGTGGGCGTCGGCATAGGCGAACAGCCGGCCCTGCAGCACCTTGTCCGGCGAGAAACCGATGCCGGGCACGATGTTCGACGGGCTGAACGAGGCCTGCTCCACCTCGGCGAAGTAGTTGTCCGGGTTGCGGTTCAGCTCCAGGACGCCAACCTCGATCAGCGGGAAGTCGGCGTGCGGCCAGACCTTGGTCAGGTCGAAGGGGTCGTAGGGCGTGAGCTCGGCTTCCGCCTCGGTCATGATCTGCACGCAGACCCGCCAGCGCGGGAAATCGCCGGCCTCGATGGCCTCGAACAGGTCGCGCTGGGCGCTTTCGCGATCGGCGGCGATGGTGGCCGAGGCCTGGTCGTTGGTCAGGTTGCGGATCCCGGCCAGGTTCTTGAAGTGGAACTTCACCCAGTGACGCTCCCCCTGGTCGTTGAGGAACGAATAGGTGTGGCTGCCGAAGCCGTGCATGAACCGGTAGCCGTCCGGCTGGCCGCGGTCCGAGAACAGGATCGTAACCTGGTGCAGGCTCTCAGGGGAAAGGCTCCAGAAGTCCCACATGGCGGTCGGCGAGCGCAGGTTGCTCACCGGGTGCCGCTTCTGGGTGCGGATGAAGTCGGGGAACTTCATCGGGTCGCGGATGAAGAAGACCGGGGTGTTGTTGCCCACCAGGTCCCAGTTGCCCTCCTCGGTGTAGAACTTCAGCGCGAAGCCGCGCACGTCGCGTTCGGCGTCGGCCGCCCCGCGCTCGCCGGCCACGGTGGAGAAGCGCAGCAGCACCTCGGTCTCCTTGCCGACCTCGCCGAACAGCCTGGCCTTGGAATAGCGGCTGATGTCCTCGGTGACCCGGAAGGTCCCATAGGCGGCCGAGCCCTTGGCGTGGACCACCCGCTCGGGAATGCGCTCGCGGTTCTGGTGGGCCAGCTTCTCGATCAGCTGGTAGTCCTGCATCAGGAGCGGCCCGCGCGGCCCGGCGCTGAGCGAGTTCTGGTTGTCGGGAACGGGGGCCCCCGCGGTGGTGGTCAGTCGCTCGGTCATGGCAATTCCTCCTGAAGTGGATGTCAGGGTCTGCCTCGCGCCTCATCAGGTCCAATCAGTTCACAGACCCTGGAGATCAGGCTAGCTTATCGCCATGCCGACTCTGAGACAGCTCCGCTACCTCGCCGCCCTGGCCGAACACGGTCATTTCGGGCGGGCCGCCGCCGCCTGCCACGTGACCCAGCCGGCGCTCTCCATGCAGATCAAGGAGCTGGAGGCCGAACTCGACCTGCCGCTGGTGGAGCGTGGCCGGGCTGGGGCGGTGCTGACCGAGGAGGGCGTCGAACTGGCCGAACGGGCCCGGGCGCTCAACGCCGGGGTCAAGGACCTGGAGGACTTCGCCCGCGCGCGGCGTGGCGACCGCGCCCAGCGCCTGGCGCTGGGGATCATTCCATCGGTGGCCCCCTATCTGCTGCCGCGCCTGCTGCCGCTCCTGCAGGCGGCAATCCCCGGCCTGGACCTCAAGGTGCGCGAGACCCAGACGGCGGTGCTGATGGCCGAGCTGGCGGGCGGGGAACTGGACGCCGTGATCGCCGCCTTGCCGCTGGCCGGCGATGGGATCGAGGCTATGGCCCTGTTCGAGGACGCCTTCCTGCTGGCCAGCCCCGCCGACGATCCGGTGGCGGCGGCCTCGCCGCGCGACTTGCCGGCCGACCGGCTGCTGCTGCTCGAGGAGGGCCATTGTCTGCGCGACCAGGCCCTGGGCGCCTGCGAGATCAGCGACCTCTCGACCTTCGGGGCGACCTCGCTCACCACCCTGGTCCAGCTGGTGGCCCACGGCCAGGGGGTGACCCTGCTGCCGGCCATGGCCGCCGACGACCTGGCCGACCCGCGCATCGCCCTGTCGCGCTTTTCCGACCCCCAGCCCAGCCGCACCATCGCGCTCGCCTGGCGCACGGCCTCGCCACGCAAGCGTCAGCTCAAGGGCCTGGCTGCGCGCATCGTCGAGCAGGCCGCCACATGAGCGACGACTGGCTGGCCGACTTCATCGCCGCGGAATCCCTGCCGCCGGAGTTCGCGCAGACAGCGCGCGCCATCTGCGTCCCCCTGGCCGAGGCGATCGCCGCTCGAGCTCGGGCGACGCCGGGCTTGGTCGTCGGGATCTGCGGCTCCCAGGCCAGCGGCAAGTCGACCCTGACGGCGGTGACCCGGCGCCTGCTGGAGGACAGCGGCCTGAAGGTCGCCGTGTTCTCGCTGGACGACCTCTACCTGACCCACGCCGAGCGGCAGGCCTTGGCCCGCGCCGTCCATCCGTTGCTCGCCACGCGGGGCGTCCCCGGGACCCATGACGTCGCCCTGGGCCTGGCGGCGATCGAGACGCTGAAGCGCCCAGGCGAGACGGCCCTGCCGGCCTTCGACAAGGCCCGCGACGACCGGCGGCCTCGGGCCGACTGGTCGCGGTTCGACGGCCCGGCCGATGTGATCCTGTTCGAAGGCTGGTGTGTGGGCGCAAGGCCGCAGGACGCCGAGGCCCTGGCCATGCCGGTCAATGACCTGGAGCGGACGCGCGACCCAGATGGGACCTGGCGCGGCTTCGCCAACGCCGCCTTGGCGGGTCCTTACCAGGATCTGTTCGGCCGCATAGACCTGCAGGTCCTGTTGCGGGCGCCGGGGTTCGAGGTGGTGTTGGAATGGCGCCGCGAACAGGAGCGCAAGCTCCGCGCGCGCCTGGCCCGCGAGGGTGGCGACGCCGCCCGGACGATGAGTGACGACCAGGTCGCCGACTTCATCGCCCACTATGAGCGGCTGACCCGCTGGATCTTGGAAGAGATGCCGGGGCGGGCGGATATCGTCGTCGAGCTGGACGCCGGCCGGCGACCACCCGCCCCGAAGCGTTAGGCGGCCGGCTGGGCGTTCAGCACTTCGGTGAGGTGCTGGCGCAGGGCCGGGTCCTTCTGAACCGCGGCCGAGATCTCATTGTACTTCTGCGGGGTCAGGCCGCTGGCCTGGACCGCGGCGCCCATCTTGGCGATCATTTCCTTCTGGACGGCGACCTTGGTGGGGCCGTCGGCGCCGACCATCTTGGGGCTGTACTCGGCGTTGAGCTTGGAGACCTCGGTCATGGCCCCGCCGAAGGCCTTCAGCTCGTCGTCGGTGAAGCCGCCGACGGCGGGGGCGGCGGCCGGCGCCGGGGCAGGCGTCTGGGCCTGGGCGATGGAAGCGCAGGCGAGCGCCGCGAAGAGGCCGGCGGCCAGGATGGAAGTCCGCATCGATCGAGCTCCTAGTGCGGTGAATTGGGTCGGGCTGGATAAAACCCACCCGAGGTCAAAATGCGACCCGAATGTGGTCCCGATCCATCACAGTGCGGCGAATAGCCCAGCTCTTGGGCAGGGCGCCCGGCCCGCATCCGCAATCCACGCGGGAAGCCGGCGGCGCCGACAAGTTTAGCGGAGCATCCGCGACGCCAGGGCGTGGAACTCGGTGATCGCGGCATAGACGCCAAGCCCGATCCCTTGGGCGAGCTGCTCCAACTCGAAGATGTTGTGCGCCAGGAAGATCATCACCGAGCCGTCGGTGGGATCGGCCTGCCACCAGCCGCCATAGGCGCCGGGCCAGCCCACCGTGCCGACGCCGCCCCTGCACCGGGTCACTGCGGCGTTTTCCGGATCCATCACCACCGCCACGCCCAGTCCGAACCCGTGGGCGGTGAACAGCGGCAGGCCGAGGTTCTCGGCCCTGGCCCGCTGGTCGTCGGTGAGCCGGTTCGCGGTCATCAGGGCCAGGGTCTCGGGCTGCAAGAGCCGCACGCCGTCCACCGCGCCCTCGCCCACGAACATCCGCGCGAAGGCGAGATAGTCGTCCAGGGTCGACCAAAGCCCCCCGCCGCCGGAGACGTTGGGCATGTCGGCCGGCCGCTCGGCCAGCAGCGCGCCGGCGTCCTTGGTCCCCAGCGGGCGGGGGAACAAGCGGCCGGCCGCATCGAAGCCGTACATCTGCGCGCATCGCGCGCGCTTGGCGGCCGGGACGGTGAAGCCGGTGTCCTTCATGCCCAGGGGCGTGAAGACCCGGCGCTGGAGCACCTCGTCCAACGGCGCGCCCTCGATGCGGGCGATCAGCAGGCCGAGCAGGTGGGTCGAGTGGCCATAGTGGAAGCCCGCGCCGGGTTGATCGACCAGAGGCAGGGCGGCCAGGGCGGCGATCCAGTCGTCAGGCGCCAGGGGGCTGTCGATGTCGCTGCCGAGCGCGGCGAAATAGGCCTTGGCGATCGGACCGGCGTGGAAGTCGCCATAGGTCACGCCCGAGCGGTGGGTCAGCAGGTCGTCGAAGGTGATCACCCGTTCGGCGGGGTCGGTCTCGTCCAGCGGCCCGTCTGGCGAGCGCAGGACGCGCATGTTCGCGAACTCCGGCGCCCAGCGGGAGATGGGATCGTCCAGGGCGAAGGCGCCCTCCTCGAACAGCATCATCGCCGCCGTCGAGGTGATCGGCTTGGTCATCGAGGCGATGCGGAAGATCGCGTCGCGCTCGAGCAGCTCCGTGGTCTCCATGTCCCGCCAGCCAACGGCGGCGGTCTGGATCACCTTGCCGTCGCGCCAGACCAGGGTCGCCGCGCCGGCCAACTGGTCGGCGTCCACATAGGCCTCGATGGCGGCCGCGATCGGACCTTTCGCACTCATCTCAGCTCACCGCACCCACGACAAAAGATAGCAGAATTATAAAATAGGCTTCCTAGAAAATAGGCAATGACCTAGGTTTCGATTCGATGACCACCGACGCCACAGCCGAAACGGCCCGCGGGCGGCCCAAGGGCGACAAGCGCGCCCGCACCCGCGCCAAGCTCATCGACGCCGCCCGCGACCTGACCCGCGAAAAGGGCTTCGAACGCACGACCCTGGAGGACGTGGCGGCGCGGGCCGGCATGACCACCGGGGCGATCTACGGCAACTTCAAGAACCGCGACGAGCTGTTCATGGCCACGGCCGAGCGGCAATGGGCCCCCATCCGGCCGGCCTTCAAGCCCGGCTCCAGCTTCGCCGACCTGATGACCGCCATGGCCGAGGCGGTGATCGCGGCCCTTCCCGAACGGCGCGTGGCGGCGCCCGGCGCGTTGCGCTTCCGCGCCTACGCCCTGACCCATGAGGAGGTCCGCGTTCAGTTCCGCGACGCCATGGCCAAGGGCTACGATTCCGGCGCCGGCTGGCTGAAGACCGAGTTCGACGAGGCGCAATTGCCGATGCCGGCGGACACCCTGGTCCGGGTGATCAACGCCATGACCGAGGGCCTGCTGTTCCAGCGGTTCCTGACCCCCGAACTCATCCCCGACGAGGTGATCCACGCCGCCTTCGCCGCCCTGGCCGGCGAGCGGACCGGCGCGGCGCGTCTAGATGGAGCTTCCGGCGACTAGCCGGGACCTTTTCGCCGGCCATCGACGCTTAAGGGCGAGGGCTCCCCCTTCACAGTCGAGGAAGGATGAGAGGATGCATGACAAACCCTATGGCCGCCTGATCCTCATGGCCCTGCTGCACTTCGCCGCCATGTACGTGCTGATGTATGTGATGGTGGACACCTTCGCCAACGCGATCCCCAACGTGAACCAAGTCTATATGGCGGGGTTGATGACCGCGCCGATGCTCGTCTTCGAAATGCTGCTGATGGGCTCGATGTATCCGAACAGGCTCCTCAACGGGGCGCTGCTGGTGGCGGGCGTCGTCGTGCTGGCCGGCGCCTTCGTGCTCATCCGTCAGCAGACCGCGGTTGGCGACGCGCAGTTCCTCAGGTCGATGATCCCCCACCACGCCGGCGCGATCCTGATGTGCGAAAAGGCGCCGCTGAGGGACGCCGAGATCAAGCGCCTATGCGGACGGATCGTGTCCGGGCAACAGACCGAAATCGACTGGATGCGCGCCAGGTTGAAGGCGCTGGAAGATAGCTGAGGCGCGCGCAGGCCCCGGGGGGTGACGGAACGTCTCGGCGACGGCGTCCGTTGGACAAGGCGGGTTGGCGGCCGAGTGCGCGAGCATGCCTGGTCAGGAAGAGCCGATTGTCCTCATCACCGGCGCCGCCGGCAATATCGGTGGGGCGCTCGGCGCCGCGCTGCGCCGACGCTATCGGGTCGTCGGTATGGACCGGGAGGGCGCGAAGGCCGACTTCCCACTCGTTTCCATCGATCTCACGGACGACGGTTCGGTCGCCCAGGCGTTCCGGGCCTTCCACGAGCAGTATGGCGGACACATCGCCAGCGTC
>NZ_JAUYOJ010000180.1 GCF_030697925.1 Phenylobacterium sp.
CGACCGCTGGGGCCGCAAGGGCCTGATCGTCGCCGGCATGTGGGTGCAGGCCGCGGGCCTCTTCCTGACCGCGGCGACCCGGCAGTTCGGCTGGTGGCTGGCCGCCAGCATCCTGCTCGGCCTGGGCACGGCCATGGTCTATCCGACGCTCATCGCCTCGGTGTCCGACGCCTCCCACCCGGCCTGGCGCGCCCGCTCACTGAGCGTCTACCGCTTCTGGCGCGACATGGGCTACGCGGTCGGCGCCTTGGCTGCGGGCGTCATCGCCGACCTCTTCGGGGCCCCATGGGCCATCGGTTCGATCGGCGTCCTCACCTTCGTCTCCGGCTGCGTCGTCGCGATCGCGATGCGCGAAGCCAGGTCATCCAGGACAGCGCCATGACAGACGCCGCGAAGATCTATCTCGACTACAACGCCAGCACGCCCGTCGATCCGCGGGTGGCGGCGGCCATGCGGCCCTACCTGGAGACCGCCCACGGCAACCCCTCGAGCCCGCACTGGGGCGGCCGGCCGGCGCGCGAGGCGGTCGAGTGGGCGCGCGCCCAGGTCGCGGACCTGCTGGGCGCGCATCCGGACAAGATCGTGTTCACCAGCGGCGGCAGCGAAGCCAACAACCTGGCGCTCAGCCTCGACGCTCGAAGCGGACTCGTTCGGCGGGCGTGAGCGGGAGGGCTCGAAAACCGGCCCGAAGCCAGGCCTTGCACTGAACGTGGCGCGTCGCGGGGTCCTGCTCGTTGGCCCACCATTCCGGAGGTGCGCGCTGCGCGGCAGGAGCTCGCCCAGCACCCGCTCGATGTCGCGGAAGGTCATCTCATAGATGGCGGCCGTCTGACGGCGCAGGTGTCCTTCCAGCGGGTCGTATTTCCCCATGCAGCCCTCGTCCGCCGTGATCGCCATCTGTTGCAGCCCAAGCCTCGGTCAGCAACGGCTTGTGTGGGAGCGGCCCGAGAGGCTAATCCACGCAAGCGGCGCGTTCACCGCCGCCACCGCCGCACCCATAGGTCAATATGTCCGGCAGCCAACAGCAGGCCCTCATCGACGCCCGCAAGCTCGTGCGCACCTTCGGGTCGGCGCCGGAACCGCGACGCCGGGCGCAGGAGGTCCTGTCGATACTGAAGCGCGAGAATGGATGGCCCCCGGCCGCCCGAGCGGAGATCGACGCGACGGAGGCGTGGCCTTCGGACGTCTCCCTCCGTCTCAGTCCTTGAAGCCCGGCTCCGCGCGCTCCTGGCCGAGTTGTAGGGGACTCGTGAACGACAAAGGGGCCTGATCGTCGCGACCTAAACGGTCTGGACGTTTCCCAGCAGATCCAGCAGCGCGCGGTTCATGTAGTAGCTCTCGCGGCCGATCTTGTGCTTCCGCATCAGGCCGATCCGCGTGAGCTCGTCGAGATATCGCGTCGCGGTTATGCGGCTCACCCCAAGGTCGCGCTCCACGAAGGCGATCTTGCTGTAGGGGTGACTGAACATGTTGTTGAGCAGGTCCTGGCTGTAGATCCGCGGGAGCTCGCTCCTGAGGCGGACCTTGTGGTCGAGCATCAGGTCCCGGATCCGGTGGACCAGCCGGGTTGTCTGGCCGGCCATCTGTTCCACCCCATCCAGCATGAAGAGGAGCCATTCCTCCCAGACGCCGTCGCTCCGGACGGCCTGCAGAAGGCGGTAGTAGTCGGCCTTATGTTGATTGATGTAGCGGGAGAGATAGAGGACCGGCGTGCCCAGCAGGTCCTCCTTCACCAGATAGAGGATGTTCAGGATCCGGCCCGTCCGGCCGTTGCCGTCGTAGAAGGGGTGGATGGTCTCGAACTGGTGATGGATCACGGCCATCTTCACGAGCGGATCGAGATCGAGCGTGTCCTCGCCGTTGATGAAGCGCTCAAGGTTTGCCATCAGCGGCACGATCTCGTCGTAGCTCTGGGGCGGGGTGAACACCACCTCGCCGGTCTTGTCGTTCTTCAGCGCGGTGCCCGGGAGTCGGCGGAAGCCCGCCTGGTTGCGCTCCAGCGTCGCCTGCATGGCGAGGATGTCGTTGATGGTGATCAGTCCGGTCGTGCGGACGGTCTGGAAGCCCTCCCGCATCGCCCGGGCATAGGCGTAGACCTCCTTCGCCGCGACACTGGCGAATCGGTCGGCGACATCGTCGCTGCGATAGAGGTCATCGTGGGTGGTGATGATGTTCTCGATCGCCGAACTGTCCTTCGCCTCCTGCAGGGAGAGCGTGTTGATCAGAATGGCTTCGTTCGGCACCAGGCCCGCCGCGCCCTTCAGCTCCGCCAAGGCCCGATGCGCCGTGGCGAGTTTTTTGAGGACGCGCTTCGTTTCCAGGTCCACGGAGAGGGGGAGGAGCGGCGGAACGTGGCTGGCGATCAGGGCCATACGGGATCAATCTGTATAGATTTTCCAGATTTTCTATATATGTTTTGGGGACGTGTATAGACCTCGCGGTGTTTCACGCGCCCCATTTGATGCGTGCAGAAAGTCGCCGGTTCCTATGCATGACCCTCCGCATCTGTGCGAAAAACCCCGCGAACCTATGCAGGTTTGAAACCGCCAGTTCGGCAACTAGCGTGCGAACCCAGGTCGAGCGCTCGCGATACCAACTTTCTCGCATCTGAGATGCGTGAAAGCTTTTTTGATATGGCCGCCAAGGGACGGGGGCGGCGGGCATTCTATTGCATCGTTCGAGCTTCGCATTCGGCCGGCCTTAACGGAGCCTGGGCTACGGCAAGATCGGAGGAATTCCTCCGATCGTACGGAATCATCGGCGCCCTTGAGCGGACTTTCATCCGCACGCGAGCGATGCCCCGGCCGACGTCTTCACCGTGCCTGCGGCTCTATCAGGCGCGGCTCGAAGCCCTTCGAGACCAAGTGCTGACGCCCCAGCGAGAACCACTTCGACGGTCCGGGAGGCCACGACACTCCATCGGCGCTGACGAGTGGAGAACGGCGCGCACCATGGCTCGTTCCGACCCGCGATGGGGGCAAGCCCGGCTGGGCGGCATCGACGAAGGGCCCAGCACGCGACCGCGAGCAACCTGCCGGCCGCCGGTTCGTTTGACAGGTGTGGACACATGGGACTCACGAACCGCGATGATCGTTATTGCCCTCGCCGCCGCGACGGCTGCAGCGCCTGTCGCGCCCGCCAGCGCCGCGCAGGCCGTTCGCATCGTCAGCGCAGACGGGACGCCGGTTTCGCTTGAGCTCGTGGGTCCGGCCGAGACGCAAATCGCCTCGGTAGCCGAGCCGATCGCGGCGCCGACGCCCAATCTGTACCAGGTCCCTGCGCGGTGCCGGAACATCCCCTACCACGTGGTGGACCGCCAGGGCCGCCCTGTGGCCAGGCGGCTCGCGGACCTGCCCGCCTCCGGCGGGCTCCAGTTGCTCGTCGATCGGCGGATCGAGGGATGCCGGGTGATCACGCTGAAGTACGGGACCGTCGAGCCAGACCAGCCGAACCCGCCCTCCGAGCAATACCAGATCAGGCCGTTGAACCCGGTCCCCAAGGGGCGGTGAGCCGAGGGGGAGACGTGGAGCGATGGAGCGCGCCGCGCGTTCAGACCGGTGTGCGGGCGCGCCGCTCAGACCGTCTAGCTTTGGTATTGCTTGTGGTTTCGCAGGGCTTCCGCCTCGGCCTGGATTTCATCGTCGGTGACACTTAGCGCGCGCGCCAGGGAGTGCGCGTTGCCGGCCGCCGTCGCGAGCGCCGTCCTCAGCAGAGGTCTGACATTCTTGGCGTTCTTGGCGTTCGCCGGCTCCAAGAGCTGTTCGGCGATCACCAATTGTGCAGCGAGCCGGCGGGCCCGGTCCTTCTGATCCTGCTCCAAATCGCCGCTCCCAACGTTCTCAGGCCCCGAGGCGTATTCAGGGCTCGCGGCGTTCGTTTGTCCAACCAAAGATGGATCCACCTCCTGCCTGGTGGGGCGGTTTCGCTGGACTTACGGGACCGCTGGGCGCCTTGCGGGGCGCGCCCGCTCCGTTCACGCCGCAGCCAAAGGCTGCGCCGCCGCGCTAAGGCGCTCGTGAACCGGCGCGCCGTGCCTGTCTCAGATGCGATGGCAGAAAATTCCAAACCGGAAGACTCAAGTCGGTCAACTAAGGCCGACGGAGCGACGCATGATCGAATCCGCCGGCGAGCGAATGCGCGAGGTCGGGGACTCCCTTGCGAACGCGCCGGAGCGATTTGTCGGGTTCGCGAGTTCTCTATTTCCGACGAGTTCAGGAGGTAGCGCGATGCGCAAACTCACGACCTTCCTCATGGCGACGTCGCTCGCGGCCGGCGCGGCGACGAGCGCCCTGGCCTATCCTACCGGCGTACAGCCGGCCCTTGCTCGGCCCGGCGACGCCCAGCTCCTGCAGGTCCAGTACGGCCGCTGCTTCGCCGGCGAGCGCCCGTCCGACTGCCGGGAGCGGGTCCGTTGGGAGCGGCGATACCGTGACCGCTATGAGTGGCGCGACGGCCGCTACCATCCCCACGGCGACGATCCCGGCGCGGCGCTGGCGGCCACCATCCTGGGCTTCGCCCTGGGCGCGGCGATCCGTGGATCGCAGGACGACTACGACTACTATGTCGCCCACCGCGACGACCGCTATTGGCGCGAGCGGTGCCGGACACGCTATCGCTCCTTCGATCTGCGCACCGGCACCTACATCGAAACCACCGGCTACCGTCGCTACTGCCGGCTCTAACGACGCGAACGATAGCGAGTCGCGGAGGTGTCTTTGGTCAGCTGCCACGTGCCCAGGCCGAGCACCGGCATCCGGTTTCCGGTGCACAGGGCCAGGGTGGACCACGCGTCCATGGAGACCTCCGGGGCTTGCCCGACCGCCTATCCCCACCACACCCATGGAACGGCCGAACCTCATCTGCGTTGCAGCTGCTAGCCGGCCGCCGCGTCCTTGAGGCGGTACAGCACGGCCAATCCGATGCCGTAGGTCAACAGCATGCCGACGCTGTCATAGCCCATCCGCAGGATCGTGCGGTCCCGCCGCTCGACCAGGCCGATCAGCAGGAGGCCGCACATCAGGGCTCCCAGACAGGCCGCCGTCACCGAAAACGCCCCGAGGCCGGCGAGGACCGGCCCCGGCCGGTAGAGGACGTCCACCAGCAGGATAAGAGACAGGTTGAACATGTTCCCGCCGAGCACGTCGCCGATGGCCATCTGCGGTCGCTTCAGCCGCACGGCGGCGGTCGCGCTGGAGACTTCCGGCAGCGAGGTCGCCCCCGCCAGGAAGACCGCGCCAAAGAAGCTTTCTCCGAGCCCGGTCTGGCGGGCGATCGCCTCGCCTGAGCGGGCCAGAGCATAGCCGGCGATGAGGATCACCGCCCCGGTCACGGCGATCAGAAGCAGCAGCCGGCCGAGGCCTGCGGATTCGGCCTCAGGCGGCGGGGCCTTGTCGCCGTCATGCCCGGGGCGGTACGCTGTCGGCCGCCAGCCAGCCCCTCGCCCGATGGCTGCGGCGGTGCGGAGGCAGAGCAGGTAGGCGCCCGCCACCAGGATCGCGCCGGCGCCAACGGCGAAGCCTCCCAGCTCAGCTTCGCCGGCCGCTACGGCGATGGCGACCAGCATGAGCATGACGATGTTCATCGCCGTGTAGGCGAGGACGTCGGGCCGCGGCACGGTGGCCGTCAACGCGCCTCGGCCGACCAGCACGTCGACGACGGCGAGCGCCAGCAGCTGCAGCGCCACGCCGCCTATCAGGGTGTTCGCCGCCAGGGCGCCGGAGCCGCCGATCGCGGCGGTGGCGGAGGTGGCGATCTCCGGCAGCGAGGTGACGCCGCCCAGGAGCACGAGCCCCACAAGCGCGCCGCCCAGGCCGGTGGCCGTCGCGAACCGAGCGGCGTACCCCGCCAGGCGGGACCCCGCGATCCAGACAACGACTGCGGCGACGGCGAACATGGCGAGTGAGGTCGGAAGATCGTCACCGCCCCTCAGGAGGGCGTCCATCTCGCAGCTCCTAGGGTTCTCCGTCGCGTGCTCGCGCAACCGTTCCGGCCGGCTCGGGTTCCGCTCGGCGCCGGCGAAGGTCCAGCATGACGCCCTGCGGCGGCAGGTGCAGCGCCGGCGTGGTCGGCAGGCCGGCGGCGTCGAGGAGTTCGCCCGTCCAGTTGTTGCATAGCATCGGCAGGCCGAAGCGCTCCACGCTCTCGAAGTATCGCGCCGCGCCGTGATCCTCCGCTGATGCCGCCTCGACGGGTTCGCCGTCCTGCAGGCGGAACGAACCGTCCAGCCGCCGCAGCATCCGTTCGGCGCCCTTGGGCGACAGCTCCACGCGCAGCACGCCGCCCTTGAACGCGCGATCGGGGGCGCGGGACAGCGGCGTCAATCGCAGCAAAGCCGGATCGCCCGGCGGAAGCGCTGCCACCACGGCGTCGATGACCCTCTGGAATGACCAGCCCCGCCCCACGTAGAACTCCGCGTCCCCCCAGCCGGCCATCACCCACGGCGACGCCGGCAGGCGGCGAAGGGCCTTGGCCGTCGGGCCGCCGCCTCGGCTCACCAGTTCGGATGGAAGGGCGAGTTCGGTATGGTAACCGTTGTGGATCACGTAGACCGTCAGGCGGGGTTCGCCGGGCGCGGGCGGATAGATCCCCGGGTCGCCCGGGCGCGCCGTGACAACCGATGTGAGCGCGAAGAGGCCCGCCACGATCGCCACCGCCCGGCGGAGAGGGCGCCCGAGCCGACGGCTCATGCCGCCAGCGCGCCGCGGACGAGCGCCCGAAGGCCGTGCTCCCTCAAGCTCCCCGGTCGATCGAGCCCGAGGCGATGCAGGGCCTCCTCCGTCTCCGGCGAGCCGCGTCGGCCGGTGAGCCCTCGCGCCGCGAGCCTCGCCAACCGCGGCGCTGACCCGGTCGCCCCCCTCAACGCCTGAGGGGCCGGAAGCAGGCGCTGCTCGACGTCGGTGAACTCGCAGCCGAAGGGAAAGGTCGTTAGCAGGCCGGCCTCGCGCGCCGGCGCGAGCGCCCGCTCGATCCGCTCGGGCCTGTTGTCGCGGAACGCCGCGGGGATCTCATAGCCCTTGTCGATCTTGCCGGCGGCCTTGGCCCGCGCCAGCAGGTCCGCCTGGAAGCGGTTGTCGGCGATCGAGAGCATGGCCGCGATCACGTCAGCGTCCGGGCGGTCGCGCAGGTCGGCGACCCCGTATTCGGTGACGACGATATCGCGCAGGTGGCTGGGGACCATGGTGTAACCGTAGGACCAGTGGATGGGCCGGGAGACCAGATCCCGACGCACGGACGCCGCCATGGCTTGCCTCGTTCGCGACTCGGCGATGCAACGCGCCCGACCGCCAAAAGGTCCCTTCAGGAGAGTCCTCAGCCCGGTGCGACGATGCCGACGAGGTCGGCCCGCTCGATCAGATGAGGATGGGCCGCCTCCCAGACATCACCGGCCGTGGCGTCGCCGGGAACCACGAGTTCCGGAACGTCCAGCGCGGCCAGGAGGAAGTGATAGTGGTACACGCCGTGTTCAACTGGAGGCTGCGGGCCGTCGTAACGCGGCTTGCCAAGGTCGTTGGGGGCTTGGCGAATGCCCGCTTCGTTTGCGCCGACACCCTCGCGAAGCGCCGTCTGGTCGGGGTTGATGCCGTGCGCTGCCCAGAGCTGGACGACGCCATGCGGCGGGTTCGGATCCTCAACCACCAGTACGAAGCTCCGCGTCCCGGCCGGCGGATCGGTCCAGCGCAGGGGCGGCGACAGGTTCCGGCCCGTCCGCAGGTGCCGGTCCGGTATCGCGCCGCCGGCCGCAAACGCCGGACTGTGCAGGGCGAAGCCCACGTGACACTTCCAGGATGATCAACTCCAAGGGTTCGCCGGACGATCGCGCGCGGGAAGGCGCCATGCTGACGGATGTCGGCGATCCACTCCGGCTCGCGCGTGCGCCAGATCCGGCCGGGCAATCCGTCTCCGGCCTTGAAGGTGCTGGCCTCGGTCGCCGCCCGCAGCTGTGCGAACTGATCGAGATCCCCATGCCAGATGGCCGTCGGGATAAGCCGCAGTGGATCGCCGCGCTGGGGCAAGTAGGCGTGGCCGGCTGGCCAGCCCGTCAACTCGCAGACCGAATCCAGACAGAGCTGCAGGATCTCGTCCAGCGACTGGGTTTCGGCGGCCACGCTCGTAACGTGGTGAAGCAGCTCCGCCTCACGCACCTGCCGTTTCAGGAGGTCCTCGTTGCGCCGGCGCTCGGAGATGTCGCGGACGAAACCCAGGAACAGCGTGGAGCCTTCGACCTCGACGGGCGAGATCGAGAGTTCGATGGGAAAGGCCTCGCCGGATCGGCGGATCGACGAGACCTCGACGCGGCGCCTCAGGAGAGGGCCTTCCCCGGTCGTGAGGAACCTGTCGAGGCCCGCGCGATGGGCGTCCCGGTAGGACTCCGGAATGATGAGTTCGGCGAGGATCCGCCCAACCGCGTCGTCCCGGCGCCAGCCGAAAATCGCCTCGGCCTGATGGTTCCAGTCGATGACCACGCCGTCCACGCCCATGACGATGACGCCGTCCAATGCGGTCTCGAGCACCAGGGCCAAGACCGAGGCATCGTGCGCGCTTGGGGGCGCCGCGGCCGCTCGCAACTCCATGACGCAAGCTCTTCTCGACGCACGCCAATGCGGCGTTGTAGCACCGGGAGACCGCCCCGGCGAATGAGGGATCTAGGGCGACGACAGCCGCGCGGGCTGGTCGACATCCTTCCTTGCGCGACCCCCTGGTCGGCATGATCACCGACCGCGACATGGCCGTGCGCGCGGTGGCCGAAGGCAGGGGGTCCGACGCCAAGGTCCGCGACGTCATGAGCGCCAAGTTCAGGTGCTGCTTCGAGGACGAGGACGTCGACGATGTGCTGCGGAACATGGGCGAAATCCAGGTCCGCCGCCTGCCGGTCGGGAACCGGGACAGGCGTCTCGTCGGCATCGTCTCGCTGAGCGATACCGCCGCCGGCGGCGACACGCCGCGCTTGGGCGAGGTCCTGCGCGAGATCGCGCAGCCCGGGGGACAGCACTCGCAGACCCACTGAACCAGGCGCCGGTCTGGCCCGCCGGAAGACGCCGACGATCTCAGCCTCGTCGATGACGTGCGGCTTGGCCCTGTTCCAGACTTCGGCGGCGGAGGCCCCGTCCGGCGCCTCGAGGTTGGCGACGTCCAGGGCGGCGAGCTTGAAGTGATAGTGGTGCGGGGCGCCGGCCGGCGGCTGCGGACCGTCGTACCGCGCCTCGCCGAAGTCGTTGACCGCCTGGCGCACGCCTTCGCCCTCGACGCCGAGGCCCTCGCGCAGCTCGCTCTGGTTGGACGCGATGCCGTGGACGGCCCAGTGGTAGAAGGCGCGGCGGCGGTCCGCCACGTCGGGATCCTCGACTACGAGCACGAAGCTCTTCGCCTCGGCCGGCGCGCCGGACCAGCGCAATGGCGGTGATACGTTACGGTCGTCGCGGGCGTACCGGTCGGGAATGGCGCCGCCGTTCTGGAAGGCGGGGCTGTGCAGGGCGAAGGTCATGGCCGTCTCCTGGATGTCCGCGTGTCAAACCACGCCCGCCGCGCGGAGTTCCGGACGCAAGCCGGGCAGGAACCCGGTCCCTTGGCTGCAGCGTTCAGCTTCCGGGATGCACAACAAGGGAGGCGGCCATGGCTGTCCTTTCTCATTCCCATGTCCCGGTGACGCAGTCCGAGTTCCCATGGGCCATCCGCCGGGGCGCCCTTGCCGGGGTCATGGCCGGCGTCGTGTTCGCAATATTCGAAATGGTCGCCAGCGCGGCTATGATGGGTGTGGCCGAGACGGCCGCGCCGTTGCGGATGATCGGCGCCATCGCGCTTGGTCCGCAGGCGCTCGATCCCGCCTATTCGTTGACGGCCGCAAGCCTGGCCGGCCTGGCCGTGCACCTGGTCCTCTCGGTGATCTACGGCGGCGCCTTCGCTGCGATCGCCGGCGGCCTGCGCCCACGCCCTGCCATCGTCGGACTGGCGACGGCCTACGGCTTCGCGCTGTGGCTCCTGAATTTCTACCTGATCGCGCCAGCGGCCTTCCCCTGGTTCGCCGCCGCCAACGCCGCAGTGCAATTCGTGGCCCACACGGTCTTCTTCGGCGCCGTGCTCGGCTACTACCTCTGGCGCTCGCATGAGGCGCTCCTACGCCGCACGGCATAGCGGTTGGCGGGCGCAATCGGGGTCAGCGCTCGCGGGCCGCCCTGTCGGGAACCCAGACGCCGCGGAATTGTCCTGAACCGATTGCGGCCTCCGCAGGCGGAACGCCTCGGCGACGGCGCCCGTTGGGCTAGGCGGGTTGGCGGCCGAGTGCGCGAGCATGTCTGGGCAGGAAGAGCCGATTGTCCTCATCACCGGCGCCGCCGGCAATATCGGTGGGGCGCTCGGCGCCGCGCTGCGCCGGCGCTATCGGGTCGTCGGTATGGACCGGGAGGGCGCGAAGGCCGACTTCCCACTCGTTTCCATCGATCTCACGGACGACGGTTCGGTCGCCCAGGCGTTCCGGGCCTTCCACGAGCAGTATGGCGGACACATCGCCAGCGTC
>NZ_JAUYOJ010000196.1 GCF_030697925.1 Phenylobacterium sp.
CGCCTCGGGCGGGCTCACCCCGGCCCAGGCCGCCACGGCCGGCGCCAACGGCCTCTTCACCTCGGTCGCCTGGCGTCCGCTCGGCGTCGGCGGCAACCCGCTGTTCGGCGGCAAGGGCAAGGAGGACAAGCGCGCCTTCGAAGCCTACCGCATCTCCGCGGGCCTGAAGGGCAAGTTCGACGTCGGCGGCGGGATCGGCTGGGACGCCGCGCTCACCTACATGGACAACAACAGCGAGATCGCCACGCCGGACGTTCTGGTGGGCCGCCTCCAGCTCGCGCTGCGCGGCCTCGGCGGCGATGGCTGCACCGGCAATACGCCCGGCGCCAACGGTTGCCTGTGGTTCAACCCGTTCTCCTCGGGCGTGGCGGGCAACGCCATCGATGGGCGGACCAATCCGAACTACAACACCGCCACGGCCAACAGCCTGGAAGTCCTCGACTACGTCTTCGACGAGTACGCCTACAAGATCCGCTCGCAGATGTTCACCGCCGACCTGGTGTTCAACGGCGACCTGCCCATCGACTTCGGCGCGGGCCAGCTGGCCTGGGCCGCCGGCGCACAGTACCGCTGGAGCGGCATCGAGCGGCAGAACAGCGACTACACCAATATCGCCGTCAGCCCCTGCGCGGACACCTCGGTCAATCCGGGGGCGACCTGCACGGCCAAGAACGGGCCGTTCAGCTTCTTCGGGGCGCTGGCCGACTACGACCTCGACTATTCGGTGATCGCCACATTCGCCGAACTGCAGATGCCCTTCACCGACAGCCTGACCGGAACCTTCGCCATCCGCTACGAGGACTACGGCGGCAATATCGGCGCGACCACCAATCCCAAGGTGGCGCTCAAGTGGCAGGCCGCCGACTGGCTGGCCTTCCGCGCCTCGGCGGGCTCGACCTTCCGCGCCCCGCCCCAGACCCAGATCGCCAACACCGCCACCACCAGCCTGGCCTACACCACCGCGGCCGGCGGCTACCGCGCCTACGACCTCTGGGGTAACGCCAACCTGAAACCGGAAAAGGCCGATACGCTCAACCTCGGCGTCCTGTTCGAGATGGGCGACTTCAAGGCCTCGCTCGACTACTGGCGCTTCGCCTTCAAGGGCCCGATCGACAACGAGAGCGGCTCCGACATCGTCAACGCCATCTTCCCGAACGGGGCGGCCGGCGCCAACAACTGCGCCAACCCCGCCTTCGCCCCGCTGCTGGCCCGGATCAGCTTCACCGGCGCCTGCTCGGCCCCGAACATCAACCGGGTGCGGATCAACTACGTCAACAGCCCCGACATCGACACCAGCGGGCTGGACTTCGCCGCCAGCTACCGGGCGCGCGACGTGCTGGGCGGCGACATGAACTTCGGCCTCGATCTGACCTATGTGCTGGAATACGTGGTCGCCGAGACCACGCTCGAAGGCATCGTGGTCGCCAAGGAGACCGACTACGCCGGGACCATGGACTATCTCGGCTACGGCTCCCAGCCGCAGTGGAAGGCCACCGCCTTCGCCGAATACGCCCGCGGCGACCACAACCTGCGTTGGACCCTGCGCTATGTCGACGACATGCGCGACACCCGCGGCGGCTCGGCGACCTTCGCCACCAACCAGAACGGCCGCAAGATCAAGGCCTTCGTCACCAACGACATCACCTATCGCGTGAACCTGCCCTGGGACACGACGGTGACCGCCGCGGTGATCAACGTGTTCGACAAGGACCCGCCGTTCGCCCGCCTCGATCTCAGCTACGACCCGTTCACGGCCAATCCGCTCGGCCGCTACTACAAGCTGGGCGTCACCAAGCGGTTCTAGGAGGTCTTCCCCCTCGAGAACCACGACTGGCCGGTCCCCGAGGGGGCCGGCCTTTTTTTTGGTGCGGAGCGTCACTCTCCCCGCAATGGAGGTCCCACCGGTTGACTCGGCCACCGATGTGAACAACACTTCGCTACATAGTGAAGCATCAAGCCTCAGCCATGGACCGCACATTCTCAGCGCTCGCCGATCCCACCCGGCGGCATGTCCTGTTGCGGCTGATGGACGAACCCGGGCTCTCGGTCAGCGAGCTCGCCCGGCCGCATTCGCTGAAGCTTCCGGGACTGATGAAGCATCTGGATGTCCTGTCCGATGCGGGATTGATCACGCGGACCAAGACCGGTCGCACCGTGTCGGTTCACCTGTCGGTCGAGCCGATGCGAGAGGCGATGGCCTGGCTCCACCGGTATGAACGCCTGTGGACGGTGAGCCTCGATAGGCTTGTCGCGCTCGTGGAAGAGGACGGCGATCGATGACCCTTCCGAGCGTGACCATCGTGCGCAGGATCAAGGCCCCGCCCGCGAAGATCTGGGCCGCGATCACCAGGCCCGAGCTGATGCTGCAGTGGTGGGGTCCGGACGCCGGGCCGACGCTCCGGGCCGAGGCGGACGTGCGCCCCGGCGGTCGATTGAGCGTCGTGTTCCGGCTGCTCAACGGTGAGGAGCACAATCCCACCGGCGTCTATCGGGAAGTGGTTCCCGGGAAGAAGCTGGTCTTCACCTGGGAATGGCCCGGCGCGCCGGAACGAGAGTCGCTGGTCACGTTTCTGATCGAGCCGTTGGACGGCGGCGCCGAACTGACCCTGATCCACGAGCAGCTTCCCGACGAGGAGGCGCGCCGAAGTCACGAGATCGGCTGGAGCGGCCTCCTCGACAAGCTCGCGATTTTCCTTGGAGACGCCGAATGGGCGACCTGACCCTCACCACCTACGACTGGGTTCCCGAGCCGCCTCGGGGCTTTGTGCGCGACCTGCGGGTGCGTTGGGCCTTGGAAGAGGCCGAGTTGGCCTATCGGGTGGAGAGCACGCCATTCCGAGATCGAGGCCCCGACCACTTCGCGGCGCAGCCCTTCGGCCAGGTCCCGTGGCTGACCGACGGAGATCTCACCATTTTCGAGAGCGGCGCGATCCTGCTGCACCTCGCTGAGAAGAGCCCGGCCCTCATGCCCACCGATCCGCGCGGCCGGGCCGAGGTGGTGGAGTGGGTCATCGCTGCGCTCAACTCGGTCGACCTGCCGAGCCAGCCGTGGGCGCTGTTCCGCTTCATGGGCTATCCTGGTGAATCGCCCGAAGCCAAATTCGTGGAGGACTTCCTCAAGGCCAGGCTCGAGCGGATGGAAGCGGTGCTGGCCGGCCGCGAGTGGCTGGTGACGGGTCGATTCACGGTAGCCGACCTGCTGATGGCGGACGTGCTGCGGCAGGTGAACCGATTCGACGGGCTGGCGGACTATCCCGCCTGCCGCGCCTACGTCGTCCGCGCCACGGCCCGGCCGGCCTTCATCAAGGCGCACACCGACCAGATGGCGCATTTCGCGGCGGCCGACTGAGGGCGGCCGACCAACGGAACCCCTTGTGGAACATTGTTCGAAGCCTCTCCATGGCCCGGCGCCCGGCCTAGGGCGCGTAGACCTGAGGGCGCCGCGATGGCCGACGGAACTGGCGACATTCTGAAGGACAAGCGCGCCGCCGCGCGCAAGGCCGCCTACGAGACCCCCCTCGAGGAGCTGAACCCCGCCCGCGCCTCGCTTTTCCGCGACGACGCCATGTGGCCGATCTTCGAGCGCCTGCGCGCCGAGGCCCCGGTCCACTTCACCCCGGACAGCAACTACGGCCCCTACTGGTCGATCACCCGCTACGACGACATCATGGCGGTGGACTCCAACCACCAGGTCTTCTCCTCGGCCAAGGGCATCGCGCTCTCGCCGAAGGCCGCCCAGGGGTTCCGCGATCCCAACAACAGCGCCACCAACTTCATCGCCATGGATCCGCCGCGCCACGACGTCCAGCGCAAGACGGTGAGCCCGGCCCTGTCGCCCCACGCGCTCTCGATCATGGCCCCGCTGATCCGCGAGCGGGCCGGCCTGATCCTCGACAGCCTGCCGGTCGGCGAGCCCTTCGACTGGGTCGACCTGGTGTCGAAGGAACTGACCACCATGACGCTCGCGACCCTGTTCGCCTTCCCCTTCGAGGAGCGGCGCAAGCTCACGAGGTGGTCCGACGCCATGACCACCCCGCCAGGCTTCGGCGGTCCGGTGGCCAGCCTGCAGGAACTGCGCGAGACCATGGCCGAGTGCTTCGGCTACTTCACCGAGCTCTGGAACCAGCGGGTCAACGCCCCGCCCACCGGCGACCTGATCTCCATGCTGGCCCATGGGGAGGAGACCCGGAACATGACGATGGCGGAGTTCCACGCCAACGTCGCCCTGCTGATCATCGGCGGCAACGACACGACCCGGAACACCATCTCCGGCTCGGTCCTGGCGCTGAACCAGAACCCCGATCAGTACGCCAAGCTGCGCGCCAATCCGGCCCTGATCCCCTCCACGGTGTCGGAGACCATTCGCTGGCAAACCCCGCTCGCCCACATGTCCCGGACCGCGACCCGCGACTTCGAAATGGGCGGCAAGACCATCAAGGAAGGCGACAAGGTGGTCATGTGGTACGTCTCGGGCAACCGCGACGGGTCGGTGATCGAGAACCCCGACAGCTACATCATCGACCGCCCGCGCCCGCGCCAGCACATGTCCTTCGGCTTCGGAATCCACCGCTGCGTCGGCAACCGCCTGGCCGAGCTGCAGCTCACCATCATCTGGGAAGAGATCATGAAGCGCTTCCCCGACATCCAGCTTCTGGAAGAGCCCAAGCGCAGCTACTCGATCTTCGTGAAGGGCTACGAGGAAATGAAGGTCGTCCTGCCGTCCCGGCTCTAGGCTGGTTGCGGCGCGCTTCGTCGTTCATGTTCGCGGCCGTCTTCGAAGGACGGCTGTGAGATGACGCGCGCCCAGATCGCCATCGCCGGAACCCTGCCCCGCCGCGCCCTGGACGCGGCGCGGCGCCTGGTCGGCCAGGGCGGGGGCGAGGCCCTGCAACTCAGGCTCATCGCCGCCGAGGTCGGCAGCGGCGTGGCCAGCCTCTACTACCACTTCGCCAACAAGGACGCCCTGTTGGCCGCCGTGGCCGTCGACGGCTGGGGCGAGCTTACCCAGAAGATCGAGCGCGCGCGTGCCGGCGGCCGGTTCCCCCACCCGATCGACGCGGCGTCGGCCGCCCTGCTCACCTTCATCCGACGCAATCCGCGCCTCTACGCCCTCATGCAGACCGAACCGAGCCTGGCAGGGAACCCCGCCGTACGCGCGGCCGAGCAGCAGGCGCTGGAGGCGTTCCAGGGCGCCGTGCGCGACGATGACCGGGCGCCGCCGGAGCGGGCCGAGGACATCGCGCTGGTCTTCTGGGTGCTGGGACGCGGCATAGCCTCGGCCGTCCACATGCAGGACGCGGCCGCCGCCGAACGGCTGGAGCAGGCCGTTCTGCGCGGCTTCGCCTTCCTGATGTCCCGCCGCCCGGCGGGCTGACGCGGTCCTAGGGCGTGGCCTCCGCCAAGGCCACATCCGGCGCCGCGGCCTGCACGCTCATCTTCGCCTTATAGGCCTCGCGCGCCTCGTGGCAGATGTCCCAATAGGGCTCGCCCCCGAACCGCTCCACCAGCAGCTCGCTGAGCGCCCGGACCTTGCCCGGCATGTGGCTGGCCGGCGGCGGCCGGACCACGTAGAGCCCCGCCTCCGGGATCGGGTAGTCCAGCAGCAGCGGGACCAGCTCGCCCGCCTCGATGGCGTGCCCCGTCAGGAAGGTTGGCAGGGCGGCGATGCCCAGGCCCGCCACCGCCGCGGCCACGAGGGCCTGGCCGCTGTCGGCCTTGAAGCGGCCCTCCGGGCGAATGGTGATCAGCCGCTTGCCGTCCCGGAACGGCCAGGCCTCCTGGCCCTGCATCAGGGCGTCGTGGCCCATCAGGTCCTCGGGCGTCAGCGGCGTTCCGCAGCGCTCCAGATAGGCGGGGCTGGCCACCACCGCGGCGTTGATCGGGGCGATCCGCCGGGCGATCAAGCTGGAGTCCGGCAGGTTGCCTACGCGCACGGCCACGTCGAACCGCTCGCCGATCAGGTCGACGAACCGGTCGCTGTAGGACGCCACTACCGACAGCTTCGGGTGGCGCACGGCCAGCTCCGCCAGCACCGGCGCCAGATGGGTCATGCCGAACGACAGCGGCGCGGCCACCCGCAGGCTGCCGACGATCTCCTCGCCGCGCTGGGCCAGCGAATCCCGCGCCGCCTCCAGCTCAGCCAGCACCCGGTCGGCGCGCTCCTTGAACTCCATCCCCGCCTCGGTGAGCGCCACGCCGCGGGTCGTGCGGCTCAGGAGTTGCGCGCCGAGCGAGGTCTCCAGCCGCGAAACCCGGCGGCTGACCATCGACTTCGACAGCTCCAGCCGCTGCCCCGCCCGGCCGAACCCGCCCGCCTCGGCGACCTCGACAAAGGCCCGGATGTCCTCCAGCTCCATCATGGGATCGTTCCTCTACACGCAACAATCTGGTGCGATATGTGGGGCTACTGTTGCACGATGTGAACCCCCAGTTTCCAGGACGTCAATTCATCAACGCCCTTGGAGGGGTGTCATGTCCAATATCCTGGTTCTCAACAGCAGCCTCAGCGGCGAGGCCTCGGTCTCGCGCCTCCTGGTCGCCGACGCGGTCACCGAGCTTACCCAGCGCGATCCCGGCGCCACCTTGGTGTTCCGCGACCTCGCCGTCGCCACCATCCCGCACCTGACGCCGGAAAGCGTCGCCGGCGTCCGCGCCCAGGCGACCAGCCCGGCCGAACTGGCCTCCCGCGCCCTCTCCGACGAGCTGATCGCCGAGCTGCGCGCCGCCGACACCATCGTCATCGGCGCCCCGATGTACAATTTCAGCATCCCCAGCACCCTGCGCACCTGGTTCGACCACGTCCTGCGCCCCGGCGTCACCTTCAGCTACTCCGAAGCCGGCCCGAAGGGGCTAATCGAGGGCAAGCGGGTGATCGTCGTGGAGTCGCGCGGCGGCCTCTACAGCGAAGGCCCGGCCCAGGCGGCGGACTTCCAGGAGCCCTATCTGCGCCAGCTGCTGGGCTTCATCGGCCTGACCGACGTCACCTTCGTCCGCGCCGAGAAGATCGGCTACGGCCCCGACGCGCGCGACCAGGCGCTGGCCGACAGCCGCGCGGAGCTGGCGAAGCTCGCGGCTTAAGGCCGCGCGAACTTACCCCGAGTGTCATCCCGGAAAGCGCGCAGCGCTTGACCAGTAACACAGTCGCCGGTCTTGCTGCGCAAACCGGGATGACAGCTTCGGTTAGATCTCCCGCCGCATGAACACCCGCGTACGCTCATCCAACCCGCGCGCCTCATGTTCGACGCGGATCTCGACCATGCCCGGGGTCAGGACCTCGACGTCCTCGAACCCCAGCCGCCGGTAATAGGGCGCGTTGAACGGCACGTCCTTGAAGGTCGAGAGCGTGAGCGCCGGCCACCCGCGCTCCGGCGCCAGGTCGGCCACCGCCGCGATCAGCCGCGCCCCGATCCCCCGCCGCTCATGGCTGGGCAGGACATCCACCTGCTCGATATAGCCGCAGCCTTCGACCTCCCGGAACATCACGAAGGCCACCGGGACCTCCCCGTCGCAGGCCACCAGCAGGCCGCCGGCGGCCACCCGCTCGGCCAGGGTCTGCGCGTCCGTGGGATCGTCGTCGGCCAGCCAGGCCCGGTCGGTGCCGACGAAGCGGCTCGCGGAGGCGCGCTCGATGGCGCGCACGGGTTCGATGTCGGCAAGCTCAGCCGCGCGAAGGCGCAGGTCCCCAAGGCATAGGTCTTTTGTCATCGGAATTGTCCGGAGAGATGTGGATCCAAGGGCTGTGGCGGTCTGGCGCTCAGTCTTTCAAGGATCGTGGTCTCCTGGGCTCGCCGATCGGCTCGGCCGATCCTAATCTAGCCCCTACGGCCGCAGCGCGCCAAGGATCGCGATATGGAAACGCCCCACCTGATCTATTTCGCCGACCCGATGTGCTCGTGGTGCTACGGCTTCTCGCCGGTGATCGGCCAAATCCGCCAGGCCTTCGGACGGTCCCTGCCGATCCGGCTGGTCATGGGCGGCCTGCGCCCAGGCACGGACACCCCCACCACGGAGAAGGCCAAGGTCGAGCTGGTCGGCCACTGGGGCCATGTCCACGAGGCCACCGGCCTGCCCTTCGACGGCGCCGTGCTGGACCGCCCGGGCTTCCTCTACGACACCGACCCGGCGGCCCGCGCCGTGGTCCGCGTCCGCCGCGACGATCCGGAGAAGGCGCTGGTCTATCTCGGCCGGGTGCAGCGGGCCTTCTACGCGCAGAACCAGGACGTCACGAAGCCCGACACCCTGGCCGACCTCGCCGCCGAGCTGGGGATCGACCGCGAGGCCTTCCTGGCCGATTTCGAGACCGACGACCTCAAGCACGAGACCTGGTCCGACTACGGGACCTCCCAGCGCGCAGGCGTCACCGGCTTCCCGACCCTGGTGGCCGGGCCCGGCGCCGACGGGACCTATGGCGTGGTCACCCGCGGCTACCAGCCCGCCGAGCAGATCCTGCCGGTGCTGCATCGCTGGATGGGGACGGCCTAAAGGCATGTTCGAATCGCGCCGGCCTCTGTGTCCCTTCTCCCGCAAGGGGAGAAGGAGGCGAGCTCCGCCACGGTCAGGCGGCCGGGACCTGATCCAGGAACCCGGTCACGGTCTTCAGCCGCCCATCCTCCAGGCGGCAGAAGTCGGTGCCCTTGATCGGCGCGTCGGCCGCCCCGTCGGGACCCAGGCCCCAGGAAAAGCGGACATGGTCGCCATGCCCGTCGGCCGCGCCGATCAGGGCGAAGCGGAAGCCCGGAAACCGCTCCTGGACCCCGGCGATCAGGGCGTCGACCTCGGCATGGCCGGCCACGGCGGCCAGCGGGTCCACATAGGTGGCGTCGGCGGCGAAGGCCTGCGCGATCTTGGCCTTGCGGGCCGCGGCGTCGGTCTCGTTCCAGGCGGCGACATAGGCTTCGGCGATGGCTTGGGTCATGGGAGGTGCTCCTTGGCTTGTTGACGTCGCCACCTTGCCGCCGCGCCGGAACGCCCGCGATTACCCGCGAGGTAACGATGCTAAGCTCGGCCGAAACCGGGAGGACCCACCCTTGATCAAGCTCACCTTCGCCCTCACCCGCCGCCCGGAGTTCACCCGCGAGGCCTTCCAGGACTATTGGTTCAACACCCATGCCCCCCTGGTCGCCAGCGTCCGCGAGGCCCTGCGCATCAAGCGCTACGTCCAGATGCACAGCCTGCCGGCCGAGATCTCCGCCGACCTGCGCGTCGCCCGCGGCGGGCCCGAGGGCTATGACGGGGTCGCCCAGCTCTGGTGGGACAGCTTCGAGGATCTGGCCGCCAACGCCGACAACGAAGCCGCCAGGGCCGCCGGCCGCCTCCTGCTGGAAGACGAGGCCCGCTTCGTCGACCTCCCCAAGTCCCCCCTCTGGTGGGGCCAGGAAAAGGTGATCTTCTAGGAAGTGGTGCAACGCCTCCTCTCCCCTTTCAAGGCAGGGGAATCGCATATGGCGTTGGAGTCGAAGTTTTAGCTCGAAGCGGGTTCTGAGGTTGTCTCCCTGGTGTGAGGAGGCGGCGGGATGGAGACGTTCTCGAGTTATTTTTCGGGGGTGGCCGATCCCCGGGCGGGC
>NZ_JAUYOJ010000197.1 GCF_030697925.1 Phenylobacterium sp.
CGCCTCGGGCGGCTTCGGCGACGCGCGCGGCCTGGTCGCGGCCCTGGCGCTGGGCGCCGAGGGCATCAACATGGGCACCCGCTTCATGGCGACCAAGGAAAGCCCGATCCACCAGGCCATCAAGGAGCAGATCGTCGCCAATGACGAGCGCGCCACCGACCTGATCTTCCGCACCATGCACAACACCAGCCGGGTGGCGAGGAACGCCGTCAGCCAGCAGGTGGTGGCGCTGGAGAAGCAGGGCGCCAAGTTCGAGGACGTGCGCGAGCTGGTCGCCGGCACGCGGGGGCGCAGCGTCTATGAGGTCGGCGACAACGACGCCGGCATCTGGTCGGCCGGCCAGATCCAGGGCCTGATCCACGACATCCCGTCCTGCGAGGAGCTGATCCACCGGATCGTCGCGGAGGCCGAGGAGATCATCAACAGCCGCCTGGCGCGGATGGTCGGCCACCGCCAAGCCGTGCCCGCCTGACGCCACGGGTGACGGCGACACCCCAGGGCAAGGCCAACATCTCCCTGGTCGTGGAGGCGTTGTACGCCGTCGCGGCCGAACCCGACCGTTGGGACCAGCTGGTCGAGGCCCTGGGCGGGGCCTCGGCCGACGGCGCGGCCCAGGCCGACGGCGCCGCGCGGATCGCGGGCACTGTCCCCGAGCGCGCCGATCCCGCCGCGGCCACCCAGGCCGGCGTGGTGCTGATCGGCCCCAGCGGCGGAGCCATCGCCTGGAACGCCGGGGGCGCGGCGGCCTTCCAGCAACGACTGGGCCTGGTCGAGGCCCGAGGTCTGAGGTTCTTCAATCCCGCCAACCATGAGGCCCTGGACGCGGCGCGACGACGGCTGCGCGAGACGGCCGGCGGCCAGGTGATCGTCAAGTTCACCCAGGCCGACGATGAGGCCCCTCACTTCGCCTATGTGATCCCGGCCCGGGCCCTGCCGACGGCTCTGGCCGCCGACCTTCCGCCGCTCGGCGAGCTGGGGGAGGGCGTCGTGGCGGTGCTGTTCCCGGCCGTGGAGACCACCGACCGGCTGTGGGCGACCATGCGCGACAGCTTCGGACTGACCCCGGCCGAGACGCGCGTGGCGGCCCGGCTGAAAGACGGCCTGACCCTGAAGGAGGCCGCCGACGACCTGGCGATCAGCGTCAACACCGTGCGCAACCAACTCCGCGCCGTGTTCGACAAGATGGGCCTGAACCGCCAGAGCAAACTGGTGCGGGCGCTCACCCAGCTGGGCTCGCTGTCCGACGCCTTCGGCCAGGAGGCCCCGGCCGCCGCTATCTCGGCCACGGAGCGCGGCGCCTTGGCGACCGCGCCGCCGATCCGGTTCTTCCAGCTCTCGGACGGACGCCGGCTGGCCTGGCGCGACTATGGGGATCCCCAGGGGCGCCCGGTGCTGGTGTTTCATCAGGGCCTGGGCTGCAGTGTCCTGCCGCGAGGCTCCGATGTGCTGGCCCGGGACCTCGGCCTGCGTCTCATCGCGCCGGAACGACCCGGCGCCGGACGCTCCGACCCGCGGTCCAACTTCAGCGTCCAGGGGGTCGGTCGCGACATGGCGGAGCTGGCCGGCGGTCTGGGGCTCGGTCGAGTGCGGATCGCCGCCTTCATGTCGGGCGCGGCCTTCGCCCTGATGGCCGCCGCCGAACTCGGCGCGGGCGTCGATCGGGTCCTGCTGGCCTCCGTGCGGCCCTCGGGCCAGATGGTCGAGACCGAGCACGACGCGGGCCATCCGGGGGTGCTGTTCCGGCGGCGGATCCTGCGCAACGCCTGGCTGGCTGACACCCTGTTCGCCCTGATGCGGATGCAGCTTAATCGCCGGGGGATCGAGCGCTTCGTACGGGCCGCGGCCTCGGCGCCCAGCGACGCGGCCTATCTGGCCGCGCACCCGGGCGTGATGGACTTCATCGTCGACTATATCGGCGAGTCCCTGGCCGTGACCCATCGCGGCATCGCCGACGAGGTCCGTTGCGCGGCCAGGAGCCCCGACCTCGATCTCTCGGGTCTGTCGGCGCCGATCAGCGTCTGGCATGGCGCCGACGACGCCATGACCAGCGTCGACCAGGTCAAGGCCTGGCTGGGCGGCCGGGCCGCGGAGACGCGGGTCTTCGCCGGGACCGGCCACTTCCTGCCCCACAAGCACTGGCCCGAGGTCCTGGGCTGGCTGGCTGAGGAGTAGGGTCCAAAACAAAACCGCCGGCGTTGACGCCGGCGGTTCCGTTGCTCTCCAGCTAGGTCGTCCGCATCGAGGCGGACGACCCTAGGCTCTAGAATCGGGCCGTCAGGCCTACCTGATAGTAGCGGCCGATGAAGTCGTACGTGCCGTATGCATTGGCCGAGTTCGTCGCACCCCACGGCGGCTCCTTGTCGGCGACGTTGCGCACGATGAAGCGGAGCTTGAGGTTGTCCATGCCGACGCCCATCCGCTCGGCAAGATCGTCGAGCTTATAGGTGAAGGCCAGATCGTGGAGGATATAGCGCTTCACGGTCAGCGGGAGGCGCGTCTCCGGGGTGAAGTCGTTGTTGAACTCCGACTCCCCGATGTAGTTCATCGTCCAGATCACCGAGAACGGGTCGCGGAGATAGGCGCTTTCCAGCTTCCAGCGGAAGTCGGCGTTGCCGATCTCGTTCTTGTCGTCATTCAGGTCGAAGCCGAGGCCGGTGACCGAGGTCTCCTGCTTGTTCACGTGGAACAGGTCGAAGTTGAAGTTCAGGCTGCCCGGATTGCCGCCCAGCCAATCCTGCATGTCGGACAGGTCGGCGAGATTGACGTTGTAGTCGATCCCCAGGGTGAAGCCCTGGAAGTGGGTATAGCCCGCGTTGATGAAGCCGGTTTGCGGACCGATCGAGGTCACGCCCCCACCGTTGCTTTCGCCGTTGGTCAGGATCTGGCCCTGCCGTGAGGCGGCCAGGGCCGAGGTCCCGCGGAGAAAGCGGTTGCACGCGTCGGCGGGCGGGTTGGGCGAGTCGTAGCAGACCTGCAGGATCGAGGTCAGGTTGAAGTTCGAGATGGCGTTGGTCAGGTCGATATTGACCCAGTCGAACGAGATCGCGAGGCCGGGAGCGAACGACGGCTGATAGACGAAGCCCGCCGACCATTGCTCGGCGATTTCGTTTTGCAGATCCGGGTTGCCCGAGGTGTTGCCTTGGGCGGTCGCCGCCTGGATCTGCGAGGTGAGCGAGAAGTTGGCGGGCAGGCCCAGGGCCTGGAACGCCGCCTGGCAGTTCGCCCGGCGGGTGGCCGGGTTGGGGCCGGTCCCGATGTTGCGGAAGTCGCAAGGGTCGGTGGCGGTGATGAAGCTCGTCGCGTTCGGCAGGTTGACTTCGGTGATCGCCGGGGCGCGGAAGGACCGGCTCTTTTGGGCCCGAAGCAGCAGATCCTCGACCGGATACCAGCGCAGGCCGTAGCTCCAGGCCTTGTCCTCGCCGGCCTGGCTGTGGTCGATCTTGCGGTAGGAGCCCTCGAGCTCCAAGCGGTGGAGGCCCGGCAGGGTGAAGTCGCCGCCGAAGATCGGCGCCAGGCCTTCGACGTACATTTCTTTGGTGTCGAACTTGCCTTGCAGGTTGGAGATGGCGGCCGAACGGCCGACGCCCAGTTCCTGCGGCGCGTTGGGATTGAAGTCGGACTTCTCGCGGCGATACTCGTAGCCGACGTTGAAGCTCAGGGGGCCGGCCGGCAGATCGATCAGCTCGCCGCCGAAGTTGCCTTCATAGACCGTCTGCAGCAGCGCGAAATCGCTCTGGAACCGCACGCCGACATAGTCGAGCGCCGCCTGGCTGGGCGAACCAAGACCGAACATGTTCAGCGGGGCGCAACCCGCCGCGCGCGCCGCGGCGTCGCGGCACACAATGGCGCCGCTGGCGTCGCGAACGGCGTCGATCGCCTGCAAGAACCGGCTCTGGATGATGTTCGGACTGGAGAAGCTGCCCTCGGAACGACCGAAGTTCGCCGACACGTTCCAGTAGAAGGAGCGGTCGAGCAGATCGAAGTCACCTTCGAGTCCGGCCACCGTGCGCAGGGTTTCGCCCTCGGCTTCGGTCTTGTTGTTTCCGATATCGACCGAGGCCCGCGACAGGAAGAAGAGGGCGTCGCCGGGCGAAGCCGCGTCCGCGGGCAGGGCCGTGGGTTGGGAGAGCAGGGCCGCGCGCGTCGCCGCCGGCAGGAACGGATTGGAGGTCGAGAACCGCAGCGAGGCCGAATTGCCGCCGAAGAGCGGGGCGTTGTAGATCGGCTGGTTGAACGGCTCTTCCGACTTGAACGAGCTGTAGAACAGCTCGCCCTTCACCCGAACGCGCTCGGTGATGTCGTAGCGGGCGAAGCCCGTCGCAACGTGGCGGTCGACCGGCGACTGCAGCGAGCTGAGTTCCCCGAGATTCAGGCCGTTACCGCCGGAGGCCACCGAGGCCGAGTAGAACGTGCCGGTGCTGTAGGGGATCAACGCGCCGCCCGGGCCGAACTGCGCCGTCACCCGTTGGCCAGGATTGGTGGGATCGACGATCGTGAGCAGACCCGAGAGGACCGAGCTGCCGGTGCGGAAGGGCAGGCCACCCGTGGTGACTTCCGGGATGCGGCGATTGAGGATGATGATCGCGCCGGGGATCGCGTCGGTCCCGCTGGTGTTTTGCGGGTTGACGGCGAAGGTGAGCTGGCGCGCCGTGACCGGGCGATCGGTAAAGCCCAGCGGTGACGTCTCGTTGTACTCGTAGCTACCGGCCAGGTTCAGTCGACCGTCCAACAGATTCGTGCCGGCGGTGATCCGGGTGCGCCACGACTCGGCGTCGCCCCGCTCGGAAACACCGTACTGGCCATCGAACTCAAGGCCTTCGAACTCTTGCTTGGTGATGATGTTGATGACGCCGGCGATGGCGTCCGAGCCGTACACGGCGCTGCCGCCGGCCTGGATGGTTTCGATGCGGTCGACCAGGCCGGTCGGGATGACGTTCAGGTCGACCTGACCCCCCGCGCTGGCGCCGGTGAAGATGGACGCCGGGTTGCCGCCCACGAAGCGGCGGCCGTTGACCAGGGTCAGGGTGCGGTTCGAGCCGAGGTTGAAGATGTTGATGAAGTTCCGGCCAACACCAAAGGAGCCTTGGTCGCCGATCGGGCTGACCGGGATACCGGTCGAAGGCAGGTCGTTCAGCGCGTCGGCGACGTTGGTGTAGCCGCGTTCGTCCATCGCCACGCTGGAAATGATCTGGATCGGCTGAACCGAAGTCAGGTCGGCGCGGCGGATGCGCGAGCCCGTGACGACGACTTCGTCGACGTCCACTGCGGCCTTGTCGGTCGTCTGGCTTTGCGCGAACGCCGTACCCGGCAGCGCCAGGCAGGTGACGGCTGCCGATCCGAGCAGCACGGTGCGAAGGAGGTTGTTCATATGGCTTTTCATCTGGCCCCCCGGCCTTGGGATGAACGAGAGGTCGCCGGATGGGTGTTCCGACGCCGCGTTTGATTTCGCCGTTTGGCGCGCCCAGCCATTTTCATCGACGCCATGAGGCGAGGACGGTCGTGGATCGCGTCGCTACGGGAGTGCCGAACCCTGTCACGCAGGTGTTACGTCGGCAACGGTAGGTGGTGGCGGTCGCCGGCGTTTCCGCACACTAATTGCACGAAATGTGGCGAGTGCGTCGTTCCTGTCACACAAGAATGACATGATTGGGCCAATCCATGCCCGCGTTACGTTACGTCCCGAAAGTCAATTTCCCGGACCCTCGGCGTAACGAAAGCCCGGTGGCGGGCTCGTCGATTCTCGAGCCTACGCCCTTGGAATTGGCGGGATGCGTCAGGTCAGGGCGGCGAGCGCCGCGCCGAGCTCGTCGACGGCGTCGGGCGTGGTGGCCCAGGAGCACATGAAGCGGACGGAGCCGTCCAGGAACCGGTAGACGAACCAGCCGCTCGCGTGCAGGCGCCGCAGGGTGGCTTCGTCCATCTCCACGAAGACCGCGTTGGCCTCGACGGGATGGCGCAGGGGGAAGGGCATGAGGCCGGCCAGGCGCCTGGCCATCGCGTTGGCGTGCGCCGCCCGCTCGACAAAGGCGTCACCCTCAAGCATGCCGATGAACGGCGCGGCGTAGAACCGGCCCTTGGAGGGAAGCTGGCCCGCCTGTTTCAGGCGCGCGTCGAACCGGTGGGCGAGCTTGCGGTCGAAGATCACCACCGCCTCGCTGGGGCTCATCCCCGCCTTGGTCCCGCCGACCACCAGGATGTCGACGGCAAGATGCTTGATCCGGGTCAGGTCGAAGCCGGCCGCCGCGGCGTTGGCCAGCCGCGCGCCGTCCAGATGGACGCCCAGGCCCTTGGCCTTGGCCGGGGCGATCAGAGCGGCCAGGGCCTCGTGCGAGTAGACCGTGCCGTATTCGGTGGCGTTGGTGAGCGACAGGGCGGCCGGCGATTGGCGGTGGGCGACGTCGCGTTCGCCGAGCGGTCCGGCCAGGGCCGCGAGATCGATCCGCCCGGAGGCGCCGGTCAGGCCGACCAGCCCCATGCCCTGGCCGAAGAAGCCGGGCGCTCCGGTCTCGTCGGTGCAGACATGGGCGTGCTCGTGGGCCAGCACCGCCTCGAACGGTCGGCACAGGGCCGCGAGCGCCAGGGAATTGGCCGCCGTGCCGGAGGCGACGAACCGCACTTCGGCGTCGGCGTCGAGCAGCTTGCGCACGGCGTCGGCCCCGCGCGCGCTGATGGGGTCGGATCCGTAGCCGGGCGTGAAGCCGGAATTGGCGGCGACCAGCGCCGCCATCGCCTCGGGGGCGGCGGGCGCGGCGTTGTCGGAGGCGAAGTCGTAGCGGGCCATCGGACCAGGGTTCTAACGGGCTTGGCCGCAAAGTGGGAACGGGTTTCGCGCGACCCTGGCGGCGTTCACCAAACGGCGGGGAATTTCTGCTTTCTTCACGGGATTCGCGGCATCGTTCCCGGGGGAGCGCTGGATGGACGTCGCACGAGTACCGGATCTCAGTTCACGGCTTGCGGACTTGGTGCGCACGACCTCGCGCGGGATCATGCTTTGCGACCGGGACGGGCGGATCGAGTGGGTGAACGACGGGTTCGTGGAGCTCAGCGGATACAGCCTGGACGAGGCGGTGGGCCGCAGGCCGGCGGACTTCCTGCAGTGCCCGGAAACCGATCCCCAGACCATCGCCCAGATGTCCGCGGCCGCCGGCGAGGGGTTCCGGGTCGAAATCCTGAATCGCGCCAAGAACGGCCGCACCTACTGGATCGACCTCGACGTTCGGCCGAGCTTCGACGCCCATGGGGTGCGGATCGGGTCGGCCTCGGTGCAGACCGAGATCACCGCCGCCCACGAACTTCAAGGCCGCCTCAACGCCACGACCGTGGCGTTGCGCCAGGCCGGCGCCCTAGCCCGACTGGGCGGCTGGGAAGTCGACCTGAAGGCGCGCGTGGTGCGCTGGAGCCCCGAGTTGGCCCGGCTGCTCGGCCGCACAAGCCTAGTGGAGTCGCACCTCGACTCCCTGGAGCTCTATGACGCCACCGACCGCGACCGCGTGCGCGAGCATCTCCTGGAGGCCGTCCGCACCGGACAGCGAGTCGATTTCGAATCTCCGGCCATCACCGGCGCCGGCGAGCGGATCTGGCTGCGGGTGATCGGCGAACCCGAAATGGTCGACGGCAAGTGCGTGGCCCTGCACGGCGCCAGCCAGGACGTCACCGCCCAGCGCGCGGCCATGGCCGAGCTGGCCGAGTCGGAGCGCTTCGGACGCGGAGTGATCGACGGCCTGGCGGCCATGCTGATCGTGATCGACTACTCCGGGGCGATCATCGCGGCCAATTCGGCCTTCAGGAAGCTGGGCGCCGAAATCGTCCAGAGCGACGTCTATCCCATGGGCCGCAACCTGTTCGCCGTCCTGGCCCGCCTGCCGGGCGGGCATGGCCGGGCGCTGGAGCGCGGGGTCCGCGCCGTGCTGGGGGGCCACAAGGACAGCTTCGTGCGGGCCTATTCCAGCCAGTCGGGCGAATGGTTCCGGATGACCGCGGCGCGCTTCGCCGGCGAGGGACCGGTGCGCTGCGTGGTGATCACCCAGTCGATCGAGGACATCAAACGCTCGGAACGGCGGTTGAAGGTGGTGAACGTCCGGCTCAAGCGCGCCCGCGACGAGGCCAACGCCGCCAACCACGCCAAGTCCGCCTTCCTGGCCACCATGAGCCACGAGATCCGCACGCCGCTGAACGGGGTGCTGGGCATGGCCCAGGCCATGGCGCGTGACGAACTGCCCGAACGCCAACGCGATCGCTTGACCGTGATCCGCCAGGCCGGCGAGACCCTGCTGGCCCTGCTCAACGACCTGCTGGACCTTTCGCGTATCGAGGCCGGACGCCTCGATCTGGAGGATGGCCTGATCGACGTGGCTTCGCTGATGCAGGGGGCCCAGGCCACCTTCACGACGCTCGCCACCGAGAAGGACGTTTCCTTCGCCCTGGACGTGGCGCCGGAGGCGGCCGGCGTCTGGCGCGGGGATCCCACCCGCATCCGCCAGATCGTCTACAACCTGGTCTCCAACGCCGTGAAATTCACCGCTCGCGGCGAAGTGTCCGTCTCGGTCGTCCACGACGGGGCGAACCTTGTGTTCGAGGTCGCCGACACGGGGCCCGGCATCGCCGCCGGCCGTCTGGGGGCCCTGTTCCAGAAGTTCGTCCAGGAGGACGCCTCGACCACCCGGCGCTTCGGCGGCTCGGGCCTGGGCCTGGCGATCTGCCGGGAGCTGGCCAGCTTGATGGGCGGCGACATCTCCGTCCGCTCGACGGTGGGCGAGGGCTCGGTGTTCACCGTGCGCCTCCCGCTGGTCCGCGCCGAGAGCCACGCGCAGGCCGTCCCGGCTGACGAGGCCGAGCCCGGCGCCGACATGGGCGAGCTGAGGATCCTCGCCGCCGAGGACAATCCGATGAACCAGCTGGTGCTGAAGACCCTGATGGCCCAGATCGGCGTGGAGGTCCGCTGCGTGGACGATGGCCAGGCCGCCGTCGCCGCATGCGCCGCCGAGGCCTGGGACGTGATTCTGATGGACGTCCAGATGCCGGTGATGGACGGACCCACCGCCACGCGCCTGATCCGCCAGCGGGAACTGGAGCTGGGTCTGAAACGCACGCCGATCATCGCGCTGACCGCCAACGCCATGGCGCATCACCAGGCTGAATACCTGGCCGCCGGCATGGATGTGCTGGTGCCCAAGCCCCTGGAGCTGGACCGCCTGCTCGCCGCGATCCAGGCGACGCTGGACGACGGGTCGGTCTAGGCCCCGCGGCCCCATTCCAGCACATCGGCCACGAAGAGGCCGGGCTCCTCCATCGCCGCGAAATGGCCGCCGCGCGGCTGGTCGGTCCAGCGCACGATGTTGTAGGCCCGCTCGGCCCAGGCCCGCGGCGGGGCGGTGTAGAGCGGTTCGCCGGGGAAGTTGGCGAAGGCGGTCGGGGTCTCGCAGCGCTCGCCGTCGTTCAGCGCCACGCCGCCCTCCTCAAGGAAACCACGGTAGTACCAGGCGCCGGTCGCGAAGCTGTCGGTCATCACATAGATCATGATGTTGGTCAGCAGGCGGTCCTTGGGATGGACCTGGTCGAAGGACTTCTCGCGCAGGTCGGACCAGTCGTGGAACCGCTCGGCGATCCAGGCGGCCTGGCCCACCGGGTTGCCCGCGCCCATCCAGGCCAGGGACTGGGGCTTGGACGCCTGCAGCCGGAAATAGGCGCCCATCAGGTCCATCATCGCGCCCTGGCGGGTGATCCAGGCGACCTCGGCCTCGTCCTTCGGCCCGCCGAAGGGGCGAAAGGCCATCATGTTCAGGTGGATGGCGGTCACGTTGTCGGCGTGTTCGCGGCCGAGCCAGGACGTGACCATGGCGCCCCAGTCGCCGCCCTGGGCGCGGTAGCGCTGATAGCCCAGCACGTCGGTCATCAGGGTGTTGAACAGCCGCGCCGTGGTCCTCTGACCGATGGGGCGGCCCGGCTTGGACGAGAACCCGAAGCCGGGCAGGGATGGGATCACCAGGTCGAAGGCGTCCTCCGCCCGACCGCCGTGGCGCGATGGGAAGGCCAGCTTTTCGATGGCGCCCCAGAACTCGTAGTGCGAGCCCGGCCAGCCGTGGGTCAGGAGCAGCGGCCGCCGGCCGCCGGCCTCGCCGACCACGTGGAGGAAGTGCAGGTCATAGTCCTCGACCCGGGCGGTGAACTGCGGATAGCGGTTGAGGTCAGCCACCGCCGCGCGCCAGTCGTAGCGGTCGGTCCAATGGGCGCAGAGGTCCTTCAGATAGGCCCCGTCGCAGCCATAGGCCCAGCCGTCGGGAACGTCGGGGACCGGCGGCCAGGGATAGGCGCGCACCTGGTCCAGCACGGTCTGGACCTCGGGCTCGCCCCAGCGGACCTCGAAGGGCGTGATCTTGCTCATGGCGTTCCCCGATTTTGCGGGGCAGTTGGGCGTCTTGCCGTCGGGGCCGTCAAGCGCCCGGGCGCAGACCCTTGGCGAGCGCGCCGTTCATGTGGCGATGCAGGCCGCGCGCGGTTCCCGCCGGCAGCTTGCCGGCCAGCTCCAGCCCGACGGCGCCGTGGGCGGCAGCCCAGAACATGCGGCCGATCTCCTCGGGATCGCCAGCCAGGATGCCCTCGGCGATCAGGTCCTTCACATAGGAGGTCTGGGTCGCCCGCGCGCGCAGGGCCGCGGCCACCAGGTCGGGATAGTTCTCCTCGTGCGGCTGGTTCAGATCGAACATGGCCTTGTAGGTCTGGGGATGCTCGAAGGCGAAGGTCACGTAGGCCTCACCCACCGCAGCCCCCTTGGCCCGCACGCCCCTGGCCGAGGCGTAGGCGCCTTCCAGGGCGTCGGCGAAGCGGTTGAAGCCATTGGTCCGCACGGCGGCCAGGATGTCTTCCTTGTCGGCGAAGTAGCGATAGGGGGTCATGGGGCTGACCCCCAGCTCCGCGGCCAGCTGGCGCATGGTCACGGCGTCCGGTCCCTTCTCCGCGAACAGCTTCTCGGCCACCTGGCAAAGGCGTTCGCGGAAGTCGGCGACATCGGACTCGGACAGGACGCGTGGCATTTGTGGACTCAGGCAAAGAAATCGCTTGCCCAGGCCTAACTCTTACGCAATAAATTTACAACGTAAAAAGGCGAAGTGGAGCGCGACACGATGGCTGCCTGGGACATCCTGGTCGATCGCAAGGACCTTCGCCGCATCGAAATGCGCCCGGCGCCCGATCCCGCGCCACTCGGCGAGGGCGAGGCACGGCTGGAGGTCGAGCGTTTCGCGCTCACCGCCAACAACATCACCTACGGAATCATCGGCGACAGCTTCGGCTACTGGAAGTTCTTCCCGGCGGCGGACGGGCTGGGTCGCATCCCGGTCTGGGGCTTCGCCAAGGTCGTGGAGTCCAGGGCCGCCGAGATCCCGGTCGGTCTGCGCCTGTTCGGCTACCTGCCCATGTCGACCCACTTCACGGCCCGGCTGACCAAGGGGCGGCACGGCTATGTCGACGCCGCGACCCATCGCGCCGAGCTGCCGCCCACCTACAACGCCTATGCCGAGGCGCCGGCTGACGCCCTGGACGACCATCGCGCCCTGCTGCGGCCGTTGTTCATGACCTCCTGGCTGCTGGACGACCTCCTGTCGGATGATGCGAACGTGGCCTCCCTGGTGCTCTCCAGCGCCTCCAGCAAGACCGCCATGGGCCTGGCCAGCCTGGCGCGAAAGCGCGGGGTGGAGGTCATAGGCCTGACCTCGCCGGGCAATGCTGATAAGCTCGCCCAGTTCGGCCTCTACGACCGGGTCGTGACCTATGACCAGCTCGACAGCCTGTCGGCCAAGGCGCCGGCCTCCTATGTCGACTTCGCGGGAAATCCGCAGGTGACCCGCGCGGCGCACACGGCGTTGGGCGATGGCCTGACCCGCAGCCTGATTGTCGGCGTCACCCACTGGAAGGACGGAGGGGCGGCGGGCGACCTGCCGGGCCCGACGCCCACCCTGTTCTTCGCCCCCGACCAGATCCGCAAGCGCGCCGCCGAATGGGGCGCCGGCGAACTGGACGCCCGGTTCGACACCGCCCTGCGCGGTTTCGTGGCCGAGGCAGACTGGCTGAGCCTCACCCATCACACTGGCCCGGACGCCCTGATGGCGGCCTATGCCGACGTCCTCGAGGGCCGTGCGCGGCCCGACGAGGGTCACATCATTCGACCGGTCTAAGCCGGCAACCGCGGGAGACGCACCATGGACGGCGACGTTCGCATCAATCCCTATCTGTCGGGCAACTTCGCCCCAGTCCGCAGCGAGGACGACTTCGATCTGGAGGTGGTGGGCGAGATTCCCACCGGCCTGAAGGGCACGCTCTACCGCACCGGCCCCAACCCGCAGTTCGACCCGCGCGGCGACTATCACTGGTTCAGCGGCGACGGGATGATCCACGCCTTCCATGTGGAAGACGGCAAGGTGACCTATCGCAACCGCTATGTCCGCACGCCGAAGTGGGAGCTGGAGAACAGTCAGGGTCGGTCGCTGTTCGGCTCGTTCGGCAACCCGATGACCACCGACCCCATGGCCATAGGCAAGGACAGCGGCGTGGCCAATACCAATATCGTCCACCATGCCGGCCGGTTGCTGGCCCTCGAGGAAGGCCACATGCCCTTCGAGATGGCCGCGCGGACCTTGGAATCGAAAGGCTATGTCGCCGACTATCTCGGCAAGGTCACCGCCCACCCGAAGGTCGACCCCAAGACCGGCGAGATGATCTGGTTCGGCTATGGCGTCGGCGACATGCCGCTGTCGGCGGGCATGAGCTACGGCGTCACCGACGCCGCGGGCAAGGTGGTCCGTCGCGACGACTTCCAGGCGCCCTTCGCCGCCATGGTCCACGACTTCATGGTGACGGAGAACTACGTCCTCTTCCCGATCCTGCCGCTCACCGCCAGCCTGGAGCGGGCCATGAGCGGCAAGCCGGCCTTCGCCTGGGAGCCTGAGAAGGGCGGCCGCGTGGGCGTCATGCGCCGCGACGGCGACGTCGCCTCGATCCGCTGGTTCAATGTCGAGGCCTGCTACGTCTTCCACCCGATGAACGCCTTCGAGCAGGACGGCAAGATCATCGCCGACGTCATGCGCTACGACAGCGCCCCGCTCTTCCCCCTGGCCGACGGCTCTCCCGGCCGGAAGACCGCCGCGCGCCTGGTGCGCTGGACCCTCGACCTCGACGGCGGCAGCGACGCCATCAAGGAAGAAGCCCTTGACGACCTGGACGGGGAGTTCCCCCGCTTCGACGACCGGCTGTCGGGCCTGAACTATCGCCACGGCTGGTACGCCGCCGATCCGACCAACGCCAAGACCATCAAGCAGACCGCTATCGCCCACCTGGACCTTAAGACCGGCAAGCGCCAGGTCTATGAGCTGAACGGCGGCGACATGACCTCCGAGCCGGTGTTCACCCCGCGCTCGGCCGACGCGGCCGAAGGCGACGGCTGGGTGTCCGCGGTGGTCTGGCGCGCCGGCGAGGACCGCAGCGACTTCGTGGTGTTCGAGGCCCAGGACATCGCCAAGGGCCCGATCGCGGTCGCCAAGCTGCCCCGCCGCGTGCCCTTCGGCTTCCACGGCAACTGGGTCGCCGGCTAGAGCGCACCCTTGCCCGGAGCGTCCTGGGACACGATGGTCGCGCCATGACCACGCCCCAGGACGCCATCCGCGCTCGCCGCAAGCTGACCAACAAGCTGATCGCCGCGCACGACGCCGCGCGCCTGCGCCCGTTCCTGGCGTCCGACATGAACCTGATTTCGGGCGAGGGCGGCCTGTTGATCGGGGCCGACGCCGTGCTGCAGGCCTTCGCCGCCCAGTTCAACGATCCCAGCTTCGTCACCTATGTACGGACCACCCGTATCGTGATGCTCGACGCCGAGGGCGTCCGCGCCGCCGAGGCCGGCGACTGGGTCGCCACCTGGAAGGACGCGGGCTCCTCCGGGACCTATCTGGCCGTCTGGAAGAAATCGGTGGGCCAGTGGGTCATTGAGAGCGAGACCTTCGTCACGCTCACCTAGCGCTGCAGCGAGAACTCCACCGGCGTGGAGACCTCGATCCGCTCGCCGCGTACCGAGTGCGGCGCGCCGGGGAAGGGGTTGGAGCGATCCAGCATGGCCATGGCCTCGGCGTCGAGGCTGGCATGGCCGGAGCTGCGCACCACATCGCCGGTAAGCAGGCGGCCCTGGCGGTCGACGGCGAAGGCCACCTCGACGATCCCCTCCTCACGCCGCATCCGGGCGCGCTTCGGATAGGTCTTGTGCGCCTCCAGCCAGGCGCGGAGCTGGGCGGCGTAGTTCAGGCTCTCGCCGCGCGGCGCGTCGAGATCAAGGCCCTCGCGGGTTCCAGCCCGCTGGGCGACCGGCGCCGGCGGGCGCGAGGTCGGAGCCGTGCTGGGCGGCGCGGGAGCCTGCGCCATCGCCGGCTGGGCGGGCGCGGCCACGTCTTCCGCCGTGGGGGCGGTCGGCGCGGCCTGGGGTAGGCTCGGCGCGGGCTGCCGGGGGAGGCTTTCAGCCCGCGCCGAGGGGGCCGGGGTCGATATCTCGCCACCCCGGACCGCGACCAGTTCGGCGGTCATGATCAACTCCTCCCGCATCGGTGGGGCCTCCGCGCCCGTGCGCATCACCAAGGCGATGAGCCCCAGGTTGAACGCCGTGGAGGCCAGGCCCGCCAGGAGCCGGATGCGGGCGGAGGTCATGGTCAGAAGGTCCGGGCGAGGCTGACCTTGAAGGTCCGGCCCTCGGCGTCCAGCGACGACAGGTGACGGCGGAACTGCTTGTCGAGCGCGTTGTCGACCGCCAGCCGCACCTCCAGGCCTTCCAACGCCCCCTCCTGGGCCTTCCAGGTCAGGAACAGGTTGTGCACCCCGTAGCCCCCGGTGCGCAGGGAAGGCGTGGCGACCTCGTCCTGGTCGGCGGCGAACTCGCCGCGCCAGCCCAGGGTGATTCCGCGCTCGGCGAGGCGGTAGCCCAGGGTGAGGTCCAGCTCGTCGGCCGGGATGGTGTTGAGCGGAAGGCCGGTGATCTGGTTGTCGCCGTCGATCATCGCCAGGCCGGCGCGGGCGAAGAAGCCGCGGGAGGCGTATTCGGCCTCGATCTCGATGCCGCCGAACCGCGACTCCCCGACGTTGACGAAATAGGGCGCGCCGGCCGTGCCGCGGGTGATCAGATTGGAGACGTCGTTGCGGAAGGCCGTGGCCTTGATCCGGATGGCGTCGCGCTGGGCGAAGACGCCGTCCAGCGAGAGGGTCGCGCCGACCTCGAAGTTGTCGGACTCCTCGGGCTTGAGGTTTAGGTTGAAGTTCGAGGCCGCGGCGCTGGTGCGGCTGTAGATCTCGTCCAGCACTGGCATCCGCACGGTGCGCGCCACCGATCCGAACACAGAGACCTGGTCGGTGAGGGCGTACATCACCGCGAGCTTGGGCGAGGCGGCGGTGTCCTCGACCACGGTGCGGGTGGTGACGCCGGCGCCGGGCTTGAGCTTGGTCTTGTCGACACGGACGCCGGGAATGATGGTCAGCTTGTCCGACCAGATCAGCTCGGCCTGGGCGAAGGCGCCGTACTTGTCCAGGTCGCCTTCGGGATGGGTGGCCGCGCCGGGCGTGATCGTCCCTGCCGCGGTGGTCCGCGGATTGCGCCGCTCCTGCTGGTAGGCCTGCAGGCCGACGAACAGGAAGCCGGTCCAGTCCGGGCCCATGTCGAAGCGGGAGGTGTTCTCGATCCGCGCCTGGCGGGTCTTGTAGGAGAACTCCGAATAGGTGACGCTCGGCAGGAAGGTGGTCTCGCGCTGCTCGACCTTGGAATTGGCGAACGAGATCTGGGCCTTGAGATCGAACAGCTTGCTGCCGCCGAAGTCGTTCTCGTAGCCGATCACCGAGGTGACGTCGTCGACCTTGCGGCGCACCGGCGTGGTCCCGAAGGCCTCGGCCTGGTCGTAGATCTGGACGCTGTCGGAGAGCCAGTTCTGGTAGGAGGCCCAGAGGCTGTGGCCCTTGTCGCCGCCGAAGTTGTAGCGGCCCTTCACCAGATACGAGTCGGACGTGGCGTTGGACGGGATGACGGTCTTGCCGTCGCCGCTCTCATAGTGGTCGGCCCGGCGGGTGGTGTAGACGGCCAGAAGGTCGAGGTTCTCGGTCGGCTTCGCGGCCGCGATGGCCGAGCCGAACCGGCCGTTGGAATTGGTCTCGTAGCCGCCGCGCAGGCGCAATGCGAACCGGCCGCCCTCGGTGAGGAAGTCCGAGGCGTCCTTGGTGGTGAAGTTGATCACCCCGGCCAGGGCGCCCGCCCCGTAGAGGGTGGAGGAGGCCGGTCCGCGCAGCACCTCGACCCGCTTGTAGAGCTCGGGCTCAGTGAACAGCGCGCCCATCCGGTACTGCTCGTAGAACTTCGTCACCCCGTCGATCTGGGTGAGGATGCGGCTGTCGGAATCAGCCAGGCCGGTGCCCAGGCCGCGGATGTTGAAGCCCTGGCCCAGCGCGCTGACCCCGCCCACGGCGCTGACCCCGGGGATGGCCTCCAGCAGGTCGCCTACTGTGGTGGCCTGGGCTTGGTCGATGTCGTCCTGGTCGAGCGCCGTCACCGCCTGGGGCGTGTCGATGGCGACCTTCTCGACGCCCGCCGAGACCACGATGCGGCCGAGCGAGAGCTGGGCTGCGGCTCCGTCTTCGGTGCGGGGCTTGGGATGGGGCGTCTGGGCCTCGACCGCGCCGGCCGCCAGGAGGCAGGAAGCCCCCGCCAGCAGCGCCGCCCTACGTCGCCAAACCGATCCGCCCATTTGTCTCTCCAAAAACTAGTGCAAATGCGAGTTAATCGCATATCATGCGCGTGACGCCCCCAAGGCGACCGGCGAAGGGGTGAATGACCCATCGCAAAGGTAATTGCAAGTGAGTCTCAATTGCATTAATCGACACCATCAATGAAGCAGGGGATGCGACCGATGAACCGACGAAGGATGGGCTGGATCGCCGGGGTGGGCCTGCTGGCCCTGGCCGCGCCGGGGGCGGCGCTGGCCCACATGCCCTATCTGCTGCCCAACCTGTTCGACACGGTCGAGCGCGACCACGTGACCGTGCAGGCGAGCTTCACCGAAGAGCCCTTCGTCCCCGAGGTGGTGATGAAGTCCAAGGCCTTCCACGTCCTGGGCGCGGGCGGGCGGACGCCAATCACGGCGGTGACCTATCTGCGCGACCTGGCGGTGTTCGAGGCCGCGATCCCGGCCAAGGGGACCTTTCGCATCTCCTCGGGCGAGCGGTTCGGGCGCAAGGGCAAGATGTTCAAGGCTGCCAATGGCCGGTGGGAGATGACCGGCGAGGGCGCCGAACGTCCCGCCGGCGTCGAACTGGTCGACGTCCAGAGCATGACCCTGGCCGAGGTCTATGTGAGCCGCGGCGCGCCGACCAGCGAGGCGCTGGCGGTGACCGGCAAGGGCCTGGAACTGAAACCGATCACCCATCCCAGCGCGATCTTCGCGGGCCAGTCGGCCCGGTTCGAACTGAGCTTCGAGGGCAAGCCCGTCCCCGGCGCCGACGTCGAGGTCTACCGCAGCGCCGGGACCTATGACGGCCGCAAGAAGCTGGACGGGGCGATCCGGACCGACGCCAAGGGCGGCTTCGCGATCACGCCGCCGGACGCGGGGACCTACCTGGCCCTGATCCGCCACCGCACCACGGCTCCGGCCGGGGCCGAGACCCCGTACCGCAGCTACAGCTACACCCTCACCTTCGAAGCCACCGAATAGGACGACCCATGACCGCCCTGCGCCTTCCCCTCGCCATGACGGCGGCCCTGCTGGCCCTGTCCGCCACCTCCGCCCAGGCCGCGCCCCACGAGCACTCGGCCTTCATCGCCGACTACGACCTGGACAAGGACGGCAAGGTCACCGCCGCCGAGTTCAAGACCGTCCGCGACAAGCGCTTCGCCGTGATGGACATCTCCAAGGACGGCGGCCTCGACGAGGCCGAATATGTCGGCGAGTACGAGGGGCGGCTCAACGCCCAGCTCGCCGCCTCCACCGAGAGCGCCGAGCGCAAGGCCGAGGAGCGGGTCCGCCAGATGCGCCAGGCCCATGTCCGCTTCGGCGTGCTCGATAAGGACAAGGACAACAAGATCTCGGCGCAGGAATACGCCGCCTCCGGCGGTCGCGCCTTCGCCGAACAGGACGGCGACAAGGACGGGGTGATCACCGCCGGCGAGAAGAAGGCCGGCGCCTGACCGCGGCTATTTCGCGGCCGCCAGCGTGTAGGCCTGCAGGCCGACCGGCGTGGTCGGCGCGAGCAGGACCCGAGCCTGCAGGCGGCCCTTCTCGCAAGAGTAGCTGATCGTCCCGGACATCGCGGTCTCGGCCGCGATGTCCGGGGCCGGTTGGCAGGCGCCAAGTTCGGCCTTGAGCATGCCGAGCTCGGCGTTGCGATGGGCCGCGTCGCTGTCCAGCAGGACGTTCATGGCGAGGCCGTCCCTGGCGGCCATCACGTCGCCGGCCGCGTAGATCTTCGCGACGATCGCGGCGGCCTCGTTCAACCTCTCGCTCGGCGGCGTCGTCCGCGCCGGGAAGGCTCCGGACTTCACCAGCAGCACCGCGGCGTCGCGCACAGCGGGCGCGGCGCCGGCATAGGTGCGGTTGGCGAAGGCGAAGACGCCGAGCCCGCGCTCGGGCAGGAACAGCACGTTCGAGCCGTAGCCGGGCAGGCCGCCGGAATGAGTGAAGTGCGGCCCCAGCACGCAGTCGGCCAGGACGATCATCCCCATCCCATAGACCCGCGCCCGGTCGCAGGCGGCGGGGTCGGCCTTGTCAGAGCGGGGGATGACGGCGGGGAAGTTGGAACCCTGGGCGATCTCGCGCACCGAGCCGCGCTTCAGGATCGCATCTTCCGTCCCGTCGCGCGCCGGCCAGGCGGCGAGCACCCAGGCGACGTACTTCGCATAGTCGTTGGCGCTCACCGCCAGCCCGCCCATGGCGCCGAACACGCCGGGACCGAGGGTCGGCTCCTCCACCCAGGCCTCGTCCTCCCACCGATAGCCGATGGCGCGGTGTTCGGCCGGAATCTTGCCGACGTCGTAGGTCGAGGCGGCCATGCCCAGCGGTCGCAGGATGCGGCTCTCGATATAGGCGTCATAGGGCCGCCGCGAGACATTGGTCACCACCTGGCCGGCCAGCGCATAGCCGAAGTTGGAATACTCCATCGCCATGGCCGGGGGCCGGGAGAACGGCACGCCGGCCCTCAGGAACCGTGAGAAGTCGGCCTCGCTCATGGGAAGCTGGCGGTCGCCCCAGGGGTCGTCGGTGACGAAGCCGCCGGTATGGTTCAGCAGGTCGCGGACCCGGATCTTGGGGCTGTCCGTGGTGGGGTAGCGCAGGCCCTCCAGTTCCGGGACCAGGGTCTCGGCCGGGGCGTCCAGGGAAAGCTTGCCCTCGTCGCGCAGCTTCAGCACGGCCAGCGCCGTGAAGTTCTTCGACATGCTGGCGATGCGGAACACGCTGTCGGGGGTCACAGGCCGCTTGGCCGCGGTGTCCTGCACGCCCATGGATTTCACATAGGCCAGCTTGCCGTCGACCACGACGCCGAACACCAGGCCCGGCACATGCCTCTCGGTGGCGAATTTCTCGAAGATCGGGTCGAGTTGGGCGTAGGCAGTGGTGCGATCAGGCGCGGACTGGGCGACCGCGGGCGCGGCCAGCGCCACCGCCATGAGCAATCCCGTCAGCAGCGCGCGCATTCCCAGTCCTCCGGCCGAAGCGGTGAGACTAGCCCAACAACTTGCGCAGGAAACCGCGATTCGGCGGGCGGGGCGGCGTGTCGCCGGAAAGGTCCGGCATGCCCAGCTTCCTCGAGACCAGCACCTCGATGTACTCGGCCTGGATGCCGCGGGAGGCGTCGTCGATGGTCCAGATGGTGGTGGAGAGGCCCCTGGCCTGGTCCCAGTAGGCGGCGATGTCGTAGCCCCAGTCGATGGTGACCAGGGAGCCGTTGGGATCCATGGGGTTGCCGTGGAACACCGGCTCCAGCAGGTGCTGGACGGTCCCGTCGGGCCTGCGGCCGGCTCGACGGACAGAGGGCCTTTCCTTGTTCACGATCGGCACGGTGCAGATGTGCAGCCCGCCGGGCTTGAGGGTGCGGGCGATCTCGGCCAGCGCGCGGTCGGGGGCCAGGACGTGCTCCAGCACGTCCTGGGTCACCACCAAGTCGAAGCTTTCGTCGGCGAACGTCTGGGCCTCCAGGTCCTGAGAGGTCCAGCCGTCCTCGGGCGGGCCGGACCCCCAGGGCATGGTCGGGTCGTACTGGCTGGCCACATAGCCGGGCGCCTCGGCCAGGCGGCGGCTGGCCGCCGTGCAGGGCGAGCTCTCGTGGATCGCCAGCTCACGCCAGTTCGGCCGCAGCTGCGTCAGGACCGAGAACAGCGCCCGCTCACGCGGCTGGGCGTTGCAGGTCAGGCAGAGATAGTGGTCGCGCAGCCATTCGTCCCTGGAGGCGAAGGTCGAGGCCTGTTCGCAGACCGGGCAGAACCCCTCGACCTTCAGGACGAAGCCGTCCTTGTCCGGTATCTAGATCAGCGCGCCGTGGCAGTGCTTGAACTTCTTGCCCGACCCGCAGGGACAGGGCTGGTTGCGGCCGGTCTGTTCCCAGTCGTCCGGCAGGGCCGAGACGGGCAGGGCCTGGCGCTGGTCGGCCGACAGCCCGTCGGGCAGGGCGCCCATCATGGCCGCGTTCTCGCCAGTCAGCGGGTCCAGGTGCACCTCGGTCAGGCCGGTGAGCGGCATGGGCTCGGGTTCGGCGAACTGGAACTCCACCGTCATCAGCCAGCGGGTGACGTTCTGGCGCAGGTCGACCAGCAGCTTCTCGAACAGGGAGAAGGCCTCGGTCTTGTACTCGTTCAGCGGATCGCGCTGGCCGTAGCCACGCAGGCCGATGACGTTGCGCAGGTGGTCCAGGTGCATCAGATGCTCGCGCCACTGCAGATCGATCATCTGCAGCAGGAAGCTCTTCTCGATGGTGCGCATCTGGTCGGGGCCGAGCATCTGCTCGCGCTCGGCGGCGCGGGCGTCGGCGGCCTTGGTCAGGCGCTCCTGGATCTCCTCATTGGCGATGCCGTCCTCGGCCGCCCAGGCGGCGATCGGCAGGTCCAGGCCCAGCAGTTCGCGGGCGCGTTCTTCCAGCCCGACCACGTCCCACTGCTCGGCATAGGCCTTGGGCGGCAGGTGGCGTTCGACCAGGTCCTCGATGGTGTCCTGCCGCATCTCGCCGATGATCTCGGAGAGGTCGACGGCGGTCATGAACTCGGCGCGCTGCTCGAACACCGCCTTGCGCTGGTCGTTCACGACGTCGTCGTACTTCAGCAGGTTCTTGCGGATCTCGTAGTTGCGCTGCTCGACGCGCTTCTGGGCCGTGGCGATGGCGCCGTTCAGCCACTTGTGGGTGATCGCCTCGCCTTCCTGGACGCCGAAGGTGCGCATGATCGAGTCCAGCCGGTCGCCGGCGAAGATGCGCAGCAGGTCGTCCTCGCAGGAGAGGAAGAACTTCGAATGGCCCGGGTCGCCCTGACGGCCGGTCCGGCCGCGCAGCTGGTTGTCGATCCGCCGGCTTTCGTGGCGCTCGGTGCCCAGCACGAACAGCCCGCCGGCCGCCAGCGCCTGTTCCTTCAGGCCCTTGATCTCGGCCTCGATCTCGCTCTTGCGGGCGATCGCGGCTTCGGGGGTCACCTCGATGCCGAGGCCGCGCTGTTCTTCCTGCCACTTCAGGACGCGCATATCGATATTGCCGCCGAGCTGGATGTCGGTGCCGCGGCCGGCCATGTTGGTGGCGATCGTCACCGCGCCGGGAATGCCGGCGTCGGCCACGATCAGGGCTTCCTGTTCGTGGTAGCGGGCGTTCAGCACGTTGTGCGGGATGCCCTTGATGGTCTTGCCATTCTGCTCGAGCTTGTGGGCCTTCAGCAGTTCGGAGAGTTGTTCCGACTTCTCGATCGAGACCGTGCCCACCAGGATCGGCTGGCCGCGGGCGTGACAGTCCTCGATCTGCTTGAGGATGGCGTCGTTCTTCTCACGGGCGGTGCGATAGACCTCGTCGTCGTCGTCCTTCCGCGCCACCGGGCGGTTGGTCGGGATCTCCATGACGTCCATCTTGTAGATGTCGCCGAATTCCTGGGCCTCGGTCGACGCCGTGCCGGTCATGCCCGACAGCTTGGCGTAGAGGCGGAAATAGTTCTGGATGGTGACCGAGGCCAGGGTCTGGTTCTCGGGCTGGATGTGGGCGCCTTCCTTGGCCTCGATGGCCTGGTGCAGGCCCTCGGACAGGCGGCGGCCCTGCATCATGCGGCCGGTGAACTCGTCGATCAGGATCACCTCGCCGTCGCGGACGATGTAGTCCTTCTCGCGCGAATAGATGACGTTGGCGCGCAGGGCCTGGTTGACGTGGTGCACCACCGAGACGTTGGCCGCGTCGTACAGCCCGGTGGTCTCCTCCTCCAGATGGCCGCCGGCCAGGAGGATCTCCTCGATCTTCTCGGCGCCTTCCTCGGTGAGGATGACCTGGCGCTGCTTTTCGTCGAAGTCGTAGGTGGTCGGGTCCTTGATGAGCTCCTTCACCAGGACGTCGATGGTCTTGTAGAACTCGGAACGGTCTTCGGTCGGACCCGAGATGATCAAGGGCGTGCGCGCCTCGTCGATGAGGATGGAGTCCACCTCGTCGACGATCACGAAATTATGGCCCCGCTGGACCATCTCCTCGGCCTCGTAGACCAGGTTGTCGCGCAGGTAGTCGAACCCGAACTCGTTGTTGGTCCCGTAGGTGATATCGGAATTGTAGGCGGCCTTGCGCTGCCCCTGGCTCAGGCCATGGACGATGGTGCCGACCGACAGGCCCAGGAACCGGTAGACCTGGCCCATCCAGTCGCCGTGCAGCTGGGCCAGGTAGTCGTTGACGGTGATGACGTGCACGCCCTTGCCGGGCAGGGCGTTCAGATAGACCGGCGCGGTGGCGACCAGGGTCTTGCCCTCGCCGGTGCGCATCTCGGAAATGCCGCCCTCGTGCAGGACGATGCCGCCGACCAGCTGGACGTCGAAATGACGCTGGCCCAGCACCCGGCGCGCGGCCTCGCGCACCACGGCGAAGGACTCTTCCAGCAGCTGGTCCAGGGTCTCGCCCTTGGCCAGGCGATCACGGAATTCCTGGGTCTTGCCGCGCAGTTGCTCGTCGGAAAGGGCGTGGATCGCAGGTTCCAGAGCGTTGATCTTGGCGACGCGCGCCGCCATCGCCTTGACCTTGCGGTCGTTGCTGGAGCCGAAGAACCGTTGGAAGATGCTCAAGGGAAAATATTCCGGATAATGCGGGAGGGGCCCGGCGCGGCTCTTCAAGTCCTTCGCCTGCCCGGAGATTCCGCTCTTTTCAGGGCGCGCGAGACTTAAGCAGCGCCCCCCCAAGTGTCAACGCGGCGACTGCTCACGCGCGAATACGAAATAGCCCTCCCGGTGAGGGGAGGGCTTTCGTTTTCCTCTCCTGCGAAGCGGGGGAGGAAGGAGGGTCGTCGAACAGCTTAGTTATAGACCTCGAACAGGCCCGCAGCGCCCATGCCGCCGCCGATGCACATCGAGACCACGGCCCACTTGGCCTTGCGGCGCTGGCCTTCCTGCAGGACGTGGCCCGCCAGGCGCGCGCCGGTCATGCCGAAGGGGTGGCCGATGGCGATGGAGCCGCCGTTGACGTTGTACTTCTCCGGATCGATGCCCAGGAAGTCGCGGGCGTAGAGGCACTGGGAGGCGAAGGCCTCGTTCAGCTCCCACAGGTCGATGTCGGAAACTTTCAGCCCGTGGCGTTCCAGCAGGCGCGGCACGGCGAAGACGGGGCCGATGCCCATCTCGTCGGGCTCGCAGCCGGCGACGGCCCAGCCCTTGAACGCGCCCAGGGGCGACAGGCCGGCCTTCTCGGCGGCCTTGGAGTCCATCAGCACCACCGCGGCGGCGCCGTCGGAGAGCTGGCTGGCGTTGCCGGCGGTGATGAACTTGCCCTCGCCGCGCACCGGCTGGAGCTTTTGCAGGCCTTCCAGGGTGGTGTCGACGCGGTTGCACTCGTCGCGATCGACCACGTAGTCAACGACGCTTTCTTCCTTCGTTTCCTTGTTGACCACCTTCATCTTGGACTTCATCGGGACGATTTCGCCCGAGAACTTGCCGCCCTGCTGGGCCGCGGCCATGCGGCGCTGGCTTTCCAGGCTGTACTCGTCCTGGGCCTCGCGGCTGATCTTGTAACGCTCAGCCACGATGTCGGCGGTGTCGATCATCGGCATGAAGATGGCCGGATATTCCGAGACCAGGCGGGGATCGACATTGTCCTTGCCGGCGCCGCCGCCGGGGATGCTGATCGACTCCACGCCGCCGGCCACGACCACGTCGGCGCCGTCGTTGCGGATGTAGTTCGCCGCCGTGGCGATGGTGTTCAGGCCCGACGAACAGAAGCGGTTGATGGTGACGCCCGAGGTGGTGATCGGCAGGCCGGCCAGCAGCCCCACCTGACGGCCCAGGTTGCCGGCGCCGTGGGCCACATTGCCCATGACCACGTCTTCCACCCTCGCCTTGTCGAGGCCGGAGCGCTCGACCGCGTGCTTCACCGCATGCGCGCCCATGGACATGGTCGGCGTCATGTTGAACCCGCCACGGCCGGACTTGGCCAGGCCCGTGCGGGCATACGAAACGACTACGGCTTCACGCGTCATGGAAATATCCTCCCTGAAAATATAGTGCCCCTGACGTTCGTCATGGGGATTGGCGCCATCATGGATCGGCGGCGACCTTTGCATCCCGGGCCTGAAATGGCTAGGGACGGGCGGGCCCTCCAGTCCGGTTTTTGCATTCGAGGTATGGTCCCCATGGCGCACTCGGCCACCCGTCGCGTTCGGCACGCGCTCAGCGCCCTCGCGGTCATGCTGATCGCCAGCTTCATGCTGGCGGCCTGCACCAGCCAGACCGGGGCCGAGCGACCGCCGGAGCCCGGCGACGTGGCGGTTGCCGAGGTCGACGGCAAGACCGTGTGGACCTCCGACGTCAAGCGTGAGGCCGTCGCCCAGGGCCTGATCGGCGAGGGTGAGCCGCTGGACGCCTCCTCCGACCTTTTCCGCCGGGTGCTGGACGAGGTGGTCGACCAGTAGCTGCTGGCCACGGTGGCGCTGAAGCGCAAGCTGGACCAGGATCCCAGCGCCCAGAAGCGGCTGGCCGCGGCGCGCGAGCGCATCCTGGGCGACCTGCTGGTGGAGAGCGTGGTCTCCGCCGCGGTCAACGACACCGCCATCCGCGGCCTCTCCCCGGAGCAGCGGAAGCTCGCCAAGCAGTCGGAGGAGCTCCGCGCCCGCCAGAGCGTGGTGGCGACCCAGGTGGACGCCGAGTCGATCAAGAAGCTACTGACCCCCGGCGCCTCCTTCGAGGCCCTGGCCATGGAGCGCTCGACCGATGCGGCCACGCGCTTCAACGGCGGGGACCTGGGCTA